>NZ_CP096040.1:2859230-3176923 GCF_023935105.1 Caulobacter segnis
CGCGGCCAGCTTGACCTCCTCGACGCTGCGGTCGGCCAGCGAGCCCATCACCCAGTTGACGATCTCGTTCACCGCCCAGGGATTGGGGGCCAGGTTGAGGGCCAGGGCGATGGCCGCTCCGCACACGGTCTGGATGACGAAGCCGGCCAGGAGGAATGTGACGATGCTGGAGGTGACGCCGGCCAGGCTGAGCAGCAGAGCGACGCCGGCCCCGGCGCCGACCATGGCCGCCAGCGGCAGGATCCAGTGCGCCTCGCCCGCCGCGCCGAGATAAAGGGTCAGCACCGCCCCCAGCGCCGCCGAGGTCGAGACGCCCAAGGCGGCGGGATCGGCCAGCGGGTTGCGGGTGTAGCCCTGCAGCGCCGCCCCGGAGAGACCGAGCGCGCCGCCGACCAGGATCGCCAGGATCGTGCGCGGCAGGCGCAGGCCAAAGACGATGGCCCAGCGTGGATCCTGGCCGTGCGAGACCCAGGCGCTCCAGGGCGTCCAGACCCGGCCGGCGCACAGGCTGACGCCGAACAGGACCACCAGCAGCGCCACGAGGACGCCCATGATCATCCAGGCGGACTTTGGTCCGGGGATCTGATGGGGCTTCATGCGCCCTCCTTCAGCGCCTGGGCGCGGGCCTTGGCCATGGCGGCGGCGGTCTCGATCAGCACCGGGCCGCCGCAGTAGAGAAGCTTTTCAGGCACGCGCACCTGGCGCATCCGGCCCGCGATCGTCTTGAGCGCCGGATGGGTCATCACCCGGTCGGCCCAGCTGCGCGCGCCGGGCGCCGGCGCGCCGACCAACAGCACCTGGGGCGGATCGGCCAGCAGCCGCTCCAGCGGGACATTGCCCCAGGTCTTCAGGCCGAAGCGCCGGGCGACATTGTCGAAACCGGCACGATCCATCATCTCGTCGACCAGGGTGCCCGGACCGGCCGCGAAACCGTTGGGCTGGTAGATCAGGGCGCTCAACCGGCGCGCGCCTGGCGCGGGCGTCGCCGCGGCGATCGCCGCCTGGATCCGCCCGACCAGGGCCTCGCCCCGGTCGGGATGGCCGATCAGCTTGGCCAGCTTGCGGACCTGGGCCAGGCTCTCGTCGACCGACTTGGGGACCTTGAAGCGCTGCACCGGGACGTCCAGGCGTTTGAGGGCGTTGCGGGTGGCCAGCGCCGAGTGCTGGCTGGCCAGGACCAGGTCGGGGCGCAGCGCGATGACCTCCTCGGCGCTTTCCCAGGTGAACGGCAAGGTCCGGGCCTGGGCGGCGACGGTCGAGCCGTGCTCCTCGCGGGCGTAGTGGCTGAGGGCGGCGATCTGGCCGCGATCGGCCAGGTGGACCAGCATCGCGTCCAGACAGCTGTTCAGCGACACGATCCGGCTCGGGACGAGGTTGGACGCGATAGCGGGCGCTCCGGCCGCCGCCAGCGCCAGGGCCCCGCCGACAATCTCGCGACGATTGGCGCTCATGACCGCACCGCCTGAAGCGCTTGCTCGAAGCGATTGAAATCCTTACGGGAAGGCAAGCCGAGACGAAGCCGGTTGGAATGGTCGGCGAACGGTCGCGTCAGCACGCCCTGCCCGCACAGCCGCGCGAACAGGTCATGGGCGTCGGCGACCTCGACCAGGCGGAAGAGATCGCAACCGCCCAGCACCTTCAGTCCGGCTCGCGCCAGGACCGCGTCGACCCGCGCCGCCTGATCGGCCAGCCAGTCGCGAGCCGAGGTCCGCCAGGCGACGTCGGCATAAGCGCCAAGTCCCAGCGCCAGGGCGTCGGCGCTGATCGGCCAATCGCCCAGTCGTGCGCGAAGATCCCCAACGAACCCATTGTTTCCGATGGCGAAACCCAGGCGCGCTCCGGGCAGGCCATAGAATTTTCCGAACGAGCGAAGCGTCACCAGCCGGTCGATCTCGAGGTCCGCCACGCTGAGTTCGGGGGCGACCTCGACGAAGGACTCGTCGACGATCGTCCATCGTCCCCGATCCGACCGCTCGGCCGCCAAATCCGCCAGGGCCTCCCGCGAGATCCGGCGGCCGTCGGGATTGTTGGGATTGACCACGACCAGCACGTCGGCGGCCCTGCCCCTCGGATCGTCCAGCTCCGCGACCAGGCTCGCTTTCGCCCAGGCTTCGACGTGTCCTCCGTAGAGCGGCGCCAGCAGCGCGGCCGATGCGCCGCCAAGCAGGCCCGGCAGCAGCCGCAGGGCCGCTTCCGCGCCCGAGACCGCGACGACGCGCCCCGGATCGGCCACGCCGAACGCGCGCGCCGCCGCGGCTTCCAGATCCGCCAGGTCCCGCGGATCGGGCAGCCGCGTCAGGGCGTCCGCCGGCGCCCTCGGCCCCGGCCACGGCTCGGGATTGATCCCGGTCGACAGGTCGAGCCAAGGACCTGGCGCGTCCGGATAGGCGGCCATCGCCTCGCGGAGACGGCCGCCGTGCCGGAAGGCGCCGATGGTGGAAATCGACGCCGTCATCGGCCTAGAAGCGCGCCCGCAGGCCGACGAAGGCCCCGCGTCCGGGCGTGCCGTAGTTCAGGATGGCCTGATAGTCCTTGTCGAAGGCGTTCTCGACGCGACCGAAGACCTCGTAGGTCTCGTTGATCGTGTAGGCGGCCCGCAGGTCGACCAGCGTATAATCCTTCACCACCTGGGTGTTGAGATCGTTGTTGTAGGTCTTGCCCACGTAGCGCGCCGCCACCGTGGTGGTCAGGCCCACCGGCCAGCGATAGGCCGCCGACAGATTGCCCATGTTCTTGGGGCGACGGGTCAGCTGCTTGCCCTTGCTGGCGCCCGACTCCGACTGGGCGTCGGTGTAGGTGTAGTTGCCCGTGACCGTCAGGCCCGCGACCGGCTTGATCTCGCCGATCAGCTCGACGCCTTGCGCCTTGGTCTTCTGGACGTTGCTGTAGTAGCCGAAGCGCGGGGTTCCGCCGGGCGCGCACAGCGGATCGGTGCCGCCGGTGCACGAGAAGAAGCGGATCTCGTTGTCGGCCTCGCGCTGGAACCAGGTGGCCGAGGCGCGAGCCTTGCCGCCGAAGAAGCGTTGCTCGACGCCGGCGTCCCAGCTGTCGAACTTCTCGGGCGACAGGTCCAGGTTGCCGTATTCGCTGTAGAGCTCGTAGAGACCCGGGGCGCGGAAGCCCTGGCCGAAGCTGGCGCGCAGCACGGTGTTCCCTTCGTTCAGCGCCCAGGCGGCCGAGGCCTGGCCCAGGGTGTGCGAACCGTAGGTGTCGTGGTCTTCGTAGCGGACGCCGGCGGTCAGGGTCAGACCCTTGACCACCTCGGCCTGCAGCTGGCCATAGACGCTGTCGACGCCGACCTTGCCTGTCTTGAACACCGGGTTCGGGTCGAAGGTCGACGGCGAGCGCGTGCGCATGCGCGCCTTCTCGCTCTCGGCCCCGAAGGTGGCGCTGAACACGTCGGTGAACGCGAACACGCCCTGGTACTCCCAGCGTTTGTTCTTGCCGGCGGCGTCGAAGGTCTGCGGGACGGTCGGGCGCAGCGGGTTGATGTTCTCACGGTCCGTGTCGGTGTAGGCATAGCCGACGCGGTTGTTCCAGCGGCCGTCCAGCAGGGCGAAGTTCAGGCCCGTATAGACGACCAGTTCCTCGGTGCGGCCGTATTCGCTGCTGTCGCCGTTGAAGGTGTCGAAGTCGTTCTTGCCCTTCGAATAGACAGAGCGAACCTCGGCCGAAACCGCGTCGCTGAACGTGTAGCGCAGACGACCCGACAGGCCTCGGTTCTGGTAGCCGTCGGTCTCCTTGCCGGTCTTCCAGGCCGAGAAGCCGTCGGTCGAGTAGAAGCCGCCGGCCACCCGCCAGGTGATCTTGTCGCTGGCGCCGCCCAGGCCGGCGCGCAGATAGCCGGTCTGGCGCGCGCCGCCTTCGACGTCGACCGAGGTCGTGAACGGAACGGTCGGATCGGCGGTGACGATGTTGACCACGCCGCCGATGGCCTGGCTGCCCCACAGGGTCGACTGGGCGCCGCGCAGGATCTCGATGCGCGAGATGTCGCCGACCAGCAGGTTGCCGCTGTTGAAGCCGCCCTGGGTCGAGGACGGGTCGTTCAGCTTGACGCCATCGATCAGCACCACGGTGTGCTGGGTCTCGGCGCCGCGGATGTTCAGGCTGGTCGAGGTCCCCGGCCCGCCATTGCGGGTGAAGCTGACGCCCGGCGTCTGGGCCAGGAGCTCGACGATGGAAACCGCCTGGCTGGCCTCGATGGCGCCTTGCGTCAGGACGGTGACCGACGCCCCGACCTTCTCGATCGGCTGGGCGGTGCGGGTGGCGGTGACCACCAGTTCGGCGACGCCATTGGCGCCGGTGTTGCCGGCGACGTCGGCCTCGGGCGCCTTCTGGTCGTCTGCGTGGGCGGCCCCGGCGAGCAGGACGGTAGCGAGAGCGGTGGAGCTGATAAGCGCTCGGATCATGGTCTTTCCCCTTTTCGAAACGACCCGCGCGTTGATCCGCGACGCACTCGCAAGCCCGCAAAAGCCACGCGTACGCCCCGGACCGCGGCGCGGCCCTGTGACTGTCGTTTCTCGGGAGACCCCGTTCGTTTGGCGCACCCCGGCCAAGCGATGAACGACCACGCCGGGCAGGTCTCCTGGCTCGCGGGTCGTTGCTCTTGGCGTCGCCTTCCCAGGGTCTGGACCCCAGTGGCATGTGACGCGAGAGCTCGCCGCTTACAGTTGCGGGGGCAGCCGAGGTCTTGAACCTCGTTCCCTTTTAATCCTCTTTCGAGGAGCCTGACGCGCCGCCAGCCCTATATGCTGCGCCGCACACCGTCAATGTGGAGCTTCCATGACATCGACCCTGGTGCTGGGCGGGGCCCGTTCCGGCAAGAGCGCCTTCGCCCAGAAAGCCGCGGAAAACGTGGCGTTTGGCGGTCGCCCAACCCTGATCGCGACCGGTCAGGCGTTCGACGACGAGATGGCCGAGCGGATCGCCCGCCACCGGGCCGACCGAGGCGAATCGTGGATCACCATCGAGGCGCCGCTGGACCTGTCGGGCGCGATCACCGCCCTGCCCGCCGACGCGGTCGCCGTGGTCGACTGTCTGACCCTGTGGCTGTCGAACCTGATGCTGGCCGAACGCGACGTCGAGGCGGCGGCGACCGAACTGGTCGCGGCGGCGGCGGCCTGCCCCGCCCGGCTCTGGCTGGTCAGCAACGAGGTCGGCCTGGGACTCGTCCCCGAGACGCCGCTGGGCCGCCGTTTCCGCGACGAGGCGGGACGATTGCACCAGCGGCTCGCCCAGGCGGTCGACGAGGTCTATTTCGTGGCGGCGGGATTGCCACTGCGGCTGAAGCCACAGGGGTGAAGGGTGAGCGGAAATCCCTCTCGCATGTGTTCAGACCGGAGACAAGGTGGACACATGTTCGGGGACATGGTGGACGGTTTTGCTCTGACGTAGGTCGATCTGGGCCACGACGTGACGGCGGTAGCAGAGGTCGAAGAGGCCATCCTGGTTGGTGGCGCGTAAGGCCATTTGCTTTCCGGCGAAGGCCTTGGATGTCCGCAAGGTGCGGCCCTTGAAGGCGAACTGGCCGCTGCTGCTGATCTTCCGCACGGTGGCCTGGGGCTCGTATTCTGGCGGGCGGATGCTGTCGGGCATGGATCTTTGACTCATGCGATAGCGGGTGGCGGGGGTGTCCATGGCCAGGGCTTCGTGAGGCCGCTTGAGGTTGTAGACCGTTCGCCAGGCGTCGAAGGCGCTCTGGGCGTGGGCAAGGGACCTGAAGGTTCGCGCGTCGAGCGCCTCGGCGTTCAGGGTGCGATGGAAACGTTCGTCCTTGCCCTGGGTCTGGGGATGATAGGGGCGGCCGTGAGAGACGGCGATATCCAGATCCATCAGCCAGACGCTGAAGCTGGAGTGCTCGCCATGACCGGCTGAACCCCAGGGCGGGCCATTGTCGCACAGGATGCGCCAGGGCAGGCCGTAGCGGCGGAACACCGCCTCCAGACGCTCGCGCACCGTCTCGCCCGTCTGGTCGCCGCACGCCCCGACCTCCAGGGCGTAACGGGAATGGTCATCCAGCACCGTCAGGGGATGACATCGCCGCCCGCCCAGCGCGAACCAGCCCTTGAAGTCCATCTGCCACAGGTCATTGGGCTCAGCGTGCTCGAACCGGATCCAGTCGCGCGCCTGATCGGCTCCGGGGCCGTTCAGGGCGCCGTGTCGGCGAACGATCTGGGTGATCGTCGAGGCCGATGGCGGCTGGGCAAGACCTTGGTTCTGCAACACACGGCGGATCTTGCGCCCGCCCCAGGCCGGATGCTCAAGGCGAACCGCCATGACCTGCGCCTCCCGCTCGGGCGAGCTGCGGCCCGGAGCGCTCAACGGCCGACGCGACCGATCGCTCAGCCCCTCAACCCCCGCCGCCTTGTAAAGCGCCAACCACTTGTAGGCCGTCGTCGGACTGATCCCGAAGCGGCGACAGAGCAGTCGCACCTTACCCCCGGGCGACAGCGCAAGCCGGCAAAACTCTTCCCGTTGAGACACTAAAGAACACTCCCTGAACGGCATGTCGGCTCCTCCGCCTCATGCCAAAAGTGTCCACCATGTCCCCGAACATGTGTCCGCTATCTCCCCGATCTGTACAGCATGGAGAGAGGGATTCACGGGGATTGAACCCGCCGTATCCTCGGAGTTCGCGAGGTGGAGTCCATGCAAATCAATAACTTGTCGATTTCAGACGCCGCTGAATGATCCGCGTTCAGGCCTCCACCATACTGATCCCATCTCGTCGGGAGGAAAGGGCGCGTGGCCAGCGACCATCGTGGCGGCGGGGGGCGATCGAGCGGGGACAGGTCCGAGGGGGATACTCGGACAGTCCGGGGCTGGGCTTGCTGGGCTCACCCGCCCGCCGTCGGCGTGGTTGGAGGCAAAAGGGTCTGTCCTGATCAGTATTGATCCGCCCTCTTCGACCTTTGGGCTTCCGAGGAAACTCGGAGGCCTGGGTCCCGGTAAGGCCTGAACAGGGCCACCTGACGGGACGCTGGCGAATAACGGTCGCGCGGAGCGTCCTGGCTTCGTCGAAACGGTATCAACTAACTCACACTCCGGACGTCGTCCGGCGCTCCGCGTCCCTTTCCAGAAACTTCAGCGGCCAGCCGCGTGAAGCGGTGGACGCACGCCACGAATTGAGGAAGAGGCTGGCGCAGATGACGCAATGCCCGCACACTCGTTCAAACGGCCGTTCATCGGCCCTTGTGTCCAAGCGCGAGCAACAGCGCGGGGAGGAGTAAGCGATGACGCAGCGTAAATCGTCATGGGCTCTGGCCAGGTTCGCCGCGCCGGCCGTCCCGATCGCGGCGATGGGCTTGCCGCTGGTCGTCTATCTGCCCGAGTACTACGTCACCTCGCTGGGCCTTTCGCTGACCACGGTCGGCGCGGCCTTCCTGATCGTGAAGCTGCTCGACATGCTTCTGGATCCCGTGCTGGGCGGGCTCATGGACAACACGCGGTCGCGCTTTGGCCGCTTCCGGCCTTGGCTAGCGGCCGGCACGCCGGTGATCGCCATCGGCGCCTTCGCCCTGTTCATGGCGCGGCCCGGCGTTGGTCCTCTTTACCTGTGGTTCTGGCTGTCCGTCGTCTATGTCGGCTATTCGATGGTGGTGCTGTCGCAGACCGCCTGGGGAGCGGTTCTGTCCAGCGACTACCAGCAGCGCTCGCGTGTCTTCGCCTGGTGGCAAGGCGCCAATGTCGTCGGCATGATCCTGGTGTTGTGCCTGCCGCCGATCGTCACCGGCGTGTTCAAGGGCGACCACCTGGACAGCATTGCCGCCATGGGCTGGTTCATCGTCCTTCTGGCGCCGCTGGCCGTCCTGCTGGCTGTGACCACGGTCGGAGAGCCCGCCGCGCCGCCGCGACACGGCAAGACCAGTCTCAAGCAGTACTTCGGTTTGCTGGGCCGCCCGTCGGTGCAGCGCCTGCTGACCGCCGACCTGTTGATGGGCCTTGCGCCCGGCATCGCCGGCACGCTGTTCCTGTTCTACTTCGAGCGCATCAAGGGTTTCGACAAGACCCAGTCCGGCATCCTGCTGCTGATCTACTTCATCGCCGCCCTGGCCGGCGCGCCGATCTGGCCGATGCTGGCCAAGCGGATTGGCAAGCACAAGGCCCTCGCCGTGGCCTCGGTGGTCTACGCGGTCGTGCAACTGGCGACGGTCTTCATGCCGCCCGGCGAAGTTGTGCTGGGCATGGTCATCCTGGTCCTGGCCGGCCTGCCCTATTCCGCTGCGCAACTGCTGGTGCGGGCGATGATGGCCGACATCGGCGACGAGGAGCGGCTGGAAACCGGCGTCGACAAGACCGGCTTGCTCTATGCGATCGTAACGGGGACGGTGAAGCTGGGCTACGCCCTGGCCGTCGGCGTCTTCATCATCCTGGGCGCCCTGGGCTTCGACCCGAAGACGCCGACCGCCGCCGGCGACGCCGCGCTGGTCGGACTCTACGCCTTCGCGCCGGCGATCCTGGGACTGGTGGTCGCAGCCGTCATGATGCGCTATCCGCTGGATGCGAACCGCCTCGCCGAGATCCAGCGCCAGCTCGCGGCGCGGGACGCGGCGGCGGGCGCGCAACCGTCTCCAGCCGAACCGGATCCCCATGCCCTCCACGCCCCCGCCGAGTGACGTCCAGAGCCAAGACGGGCATCCGATCTTCCGCCTCGTGGAGATCATGGCCAAGCTGCGCGACCCGGCCGGCGGCTGCCCCTGGGACCTGGAGCAGACCTTCGCGACCATCGCGCCCTACACGGTCGAGGAGGCCTACGAGGTCGCCGACGCCATCGAGCGCAATGACCTGCCGGACCTAAAGGAAGAGCTCGGTGACCTTCTGCTGCAGGTCGTCTTCCATTCGCGGATGGCCGAGGAACAGGGGGTGTTCGACCTCAAGGACGTGGCCGCGGCCATCAACGACAAGATGATCCGCCGCCACCCGCACGTGTTCGGCGACCACGCCTATGACGACCTTTCCGCCCAGGTGGCGGGTTGGGAGGAGCTGAAGGCGCAGGAGCGCAAGGCCAAGGCCAAGACCGGGGTGCTGGACGACGTGCCGGCCGGCCTGCCCGCCCTGACCCGCGCCGTGAAACTGACCAAGCGCGCCGCCCGGGTCGGTTTCGATTGGCCGACGGCCGCGCAGGTTCTGGAGAAGCTGCGCGAGGAGACCGAGGAGATCGCCGTCGAGATCGAGGCCGGCGACATGGCCAAGGCCCGCGAGGAACTGGGCGACATCCTGTTCGTCTGCGCCAACCTGGCTCGCAAGCTGGACGTCGATCCCGAGGACGCCTTGCGCGCCACCAACGCCAAGTTCACCCGCCGCTTCGCCTTCGTCGAGGCGGGCCTGGCCGATCGTGGCAAGACGCCCGACCAGTCGGACCTGGCGGAGATGGACGCGCTGTGGAACGACGCCAAGGCGGCTGAAAAACAGGGCTGACCATGCGCATCGCCATCGCCTCGGACCACGCCGCCATCGCCCTCAAGGCAGAGTTGGCGCGGTGGCTGCGGGCGGAAGGCCATGACGTGACGGATCTGGGCGCGGACGACGACGCTCAACTCGATTACCCCGACCATGGCTACAGGCTGGCCGAGCACATCGCCGGTGGCCGGTCCGACCGAGGCGTCGCCCTGTGCGGCTCGGGAGTCGGCATCTCCATCGCCGTCAATCGCCACCCGGCGTGCCGCTGCGCGCTGGTCAACGAGCCGACCGCCGCCAAGCTCAGCCGTGAACACAACGACGCCAACGTGATCGCGCTGGGCGCTCGGCTGGTGTCGCTGGACATGGCCAAGGCCTGCGTGGCCGCCTTCCTCGCGACGGTCTTCCTCGGCGGACGCCACGGCCACCGCGTCGAGAAGCTCGGCGCGCCTAGTTATCGCTGATGGCGCCGCGGCTACTCCGCCGCGCTGATCCGGGCGTCGGGGAACTGGCGCTCGAAGCGACCCAGGGCCTGGCTGTCCAGCCGCGCGACCAGGGCGACCTCGCCGGCGGGACCGTCGTAACGGCTCAGCACCCGTCCGTTGCGATAGATCCACGCCAGGGCCTGGCCGTCCTGGGCGTCCAGTCGCACCTCGACCGGCGGCGAGTCATCGATCAGACCGCCGATGCGGCGAAGCAGGGCCTGGCAGCCCTCGCCGGTGACCGCCGAAACCGCCGAAGCCTCGGCGCGGCGCGCCTGGCCGTCGATGACCTCGCGGTCTTCCTCGCCCAGCAGGTCGATCTTGTTCCAGACCTCGACGACGGTCTTGCCCTCGTCGAAGGTGACGCCCAGTTCGCCCAGCACGGTCTCGACGTCGCGGGCCTGGGCCTCGCTGTCGGGATTGGCGACGTCGCGGACGTGCAGGACGACATCGGCCTCCTGCACCTCCTCGAGGGTGGCGCGGAAGGCCTCGACCAACTCGTGCGGCAGGTCGGAGATGAAGCCCACGGTGTCGGACATGATCGCCGGCCGGCCGTCGGGCAGCTTCACGGTCCGCAGGGTCGGATCCAGCGTCGCGAACAGCATGTCCTTGGCCAGAACCTCGGCCTCGGTCAGGCGGTTGAACAGCGTGGACTTGCCGGCGTTCGTGTAGCCGACCAGGGCGACGGTCGGGTACGGGACCTTCTTGCGGGCGCTGCGGTGCAGGGTCCGCGTGCGGCGCACTTCCTCCAGCTCTTTCTTGAGCTTGGTGATCGTGCCCGCGATCAGGCGGCGGTCGATTTCGATCTGGGTCTCGCCGGGACCGCCGGTCGAGCCGGTGCCGCCCCGCTGGCGTTCCAGGTGGGTCCAGGTGCGAACCAGGCGCGAGCGCTCGTAGTCGAGCCTGGCCAGCTCGACCTGCAGCTTGCCTTCGCGGGTCCGGGCCCGACGGGCGAAGATCTCGAGGATCAGCCCGGTGCGGTCCACGACCTTCACCTTCAGCGCCTTTTCGAGATTGCGCTGCTGGATGGGTGTGAGCTGGTCGTCGAAGACGGCGACGTCGATATGCTCGACCTCGCAGATCGCCGCGAACTCCTCGACCTTGCCCTTGCCGAACAAGGTGGCGGGCGTGACCACGCGCAAAGGCGCGATCATCATCTCGACGACCTCGAGATCGAGCGCGACCGCAAGGCCGACGGCTTCCTCGAGCCGGGCGTTGGGATCCCGGGCCTCGAGGGCCGCCTGGCCGCGCAGCTGCCGCGCCGGATGGATGACGAGCGCCTTCAGGATCGGCGCGGCGTGGTCAATCGACCTGGATGTGGATTTGGACAAACGTCTCTAATCAGTCGTCGGAGTCGGCGCTGGGCTCATAGAGCTGAACGGGTTGCGCCGGCATGATGGTGGAGATGGCGTGCTTGTAGACCAGTTGCGACTGGCCATCGCGACGCAGGAGGACGCAGAAGTTGTCGAACCAGCTGACCACGCCCTGCAGCTTGACGCCGTTGACCAGGAAGATGGTGAGCGGCGTCTTCGACTTGCGCACGCTGTTCAGGAAGGTGTCCTGAAGGTTTTGCTTCTTTTCGGCGGACATACGGGGGTTCCCCTCTCGTTGTTCTCGGAGGGCAACACGCCCCCCACACAAACAAGACCATGCTAGAGGATTTTTCGCCGAAAGCGACAAGCCGTCGGCGAAAATTTCCGCAAGGTCACGCGATGCCTGGCCGTCCCGGTCGAATATTCGTCCGACATCAGACCGCTTTTTGACGCGCCCGCTCAATATAGAGACGCCGCAGCCGCGTCGCCACCTCGCCCGGCTTACCACCACCCAGCTTGACGCCATCGACCTGCACGATCGGGGTCAGCAGCGAGCCCGCGCCGGAGATGAAGGCCTCCTTGGCGGCTTGGGCCTCGGCGATGGTGAAGGGCTTTTCGCTGAACGGAACGCCCGTCTCGCGGATCACCTCGAGCAGGGTCGATCGGGTCACGCCGCGCAGGATGTTGGCGTTGGTGTCGCGAGTGCGCAGCACGCCGTCGCTGTCGACGATCCAGGCGTTGGACGAGGCACCCTCGGTGACCAGGCCCATGTCGTCGACGAACCAGGCCTCGATCGCCCCGCGCTCCCGCGCCGCCTGCTTGGCCAGGGCGTTGGGCAGCAGGCCGATCGACTTGATGTCGCAGCGCCCCCAGCGGTTCTCCGGCACGGAGATCACCGAGGCGCCGACCGCGGCCTTGGCGTCGGCGGCCGCGCGGTCGACCGACTTGGCCGTGATCACGACCGATGGGAGGACGGCGGGGTTCGGAAAGGCGTGGTCGCGCTTGGCGACGCCGCGCGTGACCTGAAGGTAGCAGAGGCCTTCCTTGACCTTGTTGCGCCGAACGGCCTCGCGCAGCACCAGGGTCAGCGCGGCCTCGCTCATCGGATGGGCGATGCGCAGTTCGTCCAGGCTGCGCCACAGACGGGCGAAGTGCCCCGCTGCATCGGCCAGCTTGCCGTCGAACACGGCCCAGACCTCATAGACGCCATCGGCCAGCTGATAGCCGCGATCCTCAATATGGACGGCGGCCTCGCCATGACGCACGAAGCGGCCGTTCACATAGGCGAAACGCGACATCTACTCTTCCTCTTCGGCCCGGGCGCCGGCGACGCCGAGGGATTTTAGCTTTCTGTGCAGCGCCGAGCGCTCCATGCCGATGAAATTGGCGGTGCGCGAGATGTTGCCGCCGAACCGCAGGATCTGGGCGTTCAGGTATTCCCGCTCGAACAGCTCACGCGCTTCGCGCAGCGGCAAGGCGATGATCCGCTCGGCGCCGATCGCCCCGGCGTTGCCGGCGCTGGGCTGGTCGGCGCCCGCCAGCATTTCGGCGGTGATCAGGTCGCCGGGCTCGCCCGAGGCCAGGATTAGCATCCGCTCGACGTTGTTGCGCAGCTGACGGACGTTGCCCGGCCAGGTCTGGACCTGCAGCGTGGCCAGCGCGTCCTCGCCCAGGCGGCGACGCGCCAAGCCGGTGGCTTCGCTGATCTTCTCGACGAAATAGTTGATCAGCTCGGGGATGTCCTCGCGACGCTCGGCCAGGCCCGGCACACGCACCGGCACCACGTTCAAGCGATGGAACAGATCCTCGCGGAAACGGCCGCCGGCGATCTCGTCGCGCAGGTCGCGGGAGCTGGACGAGATGACCCGCACATCCACCTGGACGTCATTGTCGCCGCCGACCCGGCGGAAGCGCTGCTCGACCAGGACCCGCAGGATCCGCCCCTGTGTCTCGCGCGGCATGTCGGCGACTTCGTCGAGATAGAGGGTGCCGCCATGGGCCCGCTCGAACACCCCGATCTTGCGAGGCCGGCCGCCCTCGCCTTCCTCGCCGAACAGTTCGACGTCGAGACGTTCGGGCGCCATGCCGGCGGCGCTGACGGCGACGAACTCCTGCTTGGCCCGGGTGCTGGCGCCGTGGATCAGGCGCGCCACCAGTTCCTTGCCCGAGCCCGGCGGGCCTGACACGAGAATGCGGCTGTTGGCCGGCGCGACCTTCAGGATCAGCTGGCGCAGCGCCTGGGCTGGCGCCGACTTGCCGATCAGGCCATCGGGGGCCAGGGTCTGGGCGCGCAGGCGACGGTTCTCACGGCGCAGGCCGGCCGCCTCCAGCGCCCGCTCGACGATCAGCAGCAGCCGATCGGACTTGAAGGGCTTTTCCAGGAACTCATAGGCCCCGCGCTTGATGGCGCTGACGGCGGTCTCGATATTGCCGTGGCCCGAGATCATGATCACGGGCAGATCGGCGTCCAGCGACTTGACCATGTCCAGCAGTTCGAGGCCGTCCATGCCACCGCCCTGCATCCAGATATCCAGGACCAGCAGGGCGGGCTTGCGGGCGCGGATCGCGGCCAGGGCCTGGTCGGAATCAGCGGCCGTCCGAACCGCGTAGCCTTCATCCTCCAGGATTCCGGCCACGAGTTCACGGATATCGGCCTCGTCGTCCACCACGAGAACATCGGCGCTCATATCATCTCCTCAACGCCGCTTTGATCCGCGACGTTATTGGGGGCCGCGGCGGGTAGACGCGCGGTCGTCGGAAACTTCAGGATCACGCGGGCTCCGGGAAGCGCGCGCGCGTCGGTCAGGGCCAGGCTGCCGCCATGGTCCTCCATGATCCGCTTGACGATGGCCAGGCCCAGGCCTGTCCCCTTCTCGCGGGTGGTCACATAGGGTTCGGTCAGGCGATCCCGGTCCTTGGCGGGCAAGCCGACGCCATTGTCCTCGATCGTCACGCACAGGTCGTCGGCGTCGGACACGAGCTTGGCCGTAATGCGTCCACGCAGGGCGGGTTCGACCAGCCGGCGCGCGCCCACCGCCTCGCCGGCGTTTTTCAGGATATTGGTGAGCACCTGTCCGATCATCCGCTCGTCGCAGGTCGCCCAGACATCGTCGCCCTCGGAATGTTCGAGGATCACCTCGATCTCGGCGTCCTGGAAGCGCTGGGCGAAGACGGCCTGCCGCAGCATCTCGGTCAGGTTGGCCGGCGCGAAGCGCGGCGCGGGCATACGGGCGAAGGCCGAGAACTCGTCAACCATCCGGCCGATGTCCCCAACCTGCCGGATGATCGTGTCGGTGCAGCGATCGAAGGTCTCCAGATCGCTGGCGATCTCCTTGCGGTACTTGCGACGAAGGCGCTCGGCAGACAGCTGGATCGGCGTCAGCGGGTTCTTGATCTCGTGGGCGATGCGGCGCGCGACATCCTTCCAGGCGGCGTTGCGTTGGGCGGCGACCAGACGAGTGATGTCGTCGAAGGTCAGAACCAGGCCCTCGGCCACGTGACCGGCGGCGCGGACGCGCAGTCGGCGGGTCTCGCCCTCGCGCATCAGGTCCACCTCGACGTCCGTGTCCGGGCGGCTCTCCTGCAGCGCTTCCATCACGGGTTCGAACTCGGGCGCCAGCTGGATCAGGTCGATGCCCAGGGCGTCATCCGGCAGGCTCAACAGAGTCACCGCACGGCGATTCACGGCGGAGACCTTGCCGCGCTCGTCCAGGCCCACGACGCCGGCGCTCACCCCCGACAGCACGGTCTCGATGAACTGGCGACGACTTTCGGCGTCCAGGCTGGCGGCCTTCAAAGCGGCCTGCTGCAACTGCAGCTCGCTGGTCATCATGTTGAACGCGTTCGAAAGCGCGCGAATCTCCTCGGGGCCCGTATCGGCCTCGACCCGCGCATCCAGATCGCCGCCCGACACGCGGCCGGCGGCTTCCACCAGGCCGGCGACCGGCCCCGCGATGGAGTTGGCGGCGGCGATGCCGACCCAGACGGCGGCGACCAGGACCAACAGCGCCGTTTCCAGATAGCTGAGCCCGAAGATCGCCTGGATGCGTCCCCGGCTCCGCTCGGCGTCCCGGTACGAGACCAGGGCGTCCTGGGTCTCGATCAGGTGGTTCAGGATGCCCTTCTCGATCGGTCGGACCACATAGAGATAGGCGTCCGGAAAGGCCTTCAGGCGATACAGCGCCCGGAAGAGATCGGCGGACACGAAGCGCTGGGCGGTGACCTCTCCGCTGTCGGTCGCTTCATAGCTGGATGGCGGCGGCGCCAGGAATGGCGGGGCGTCCTTGAGCTCCGCGCGCGCCAGGATGCGTCCGTCGCGGTCCAGCACATAGGCGGCGGCGAAGCCGTTGTCCTTGGTCTGGTCGGCCAGGAAGTGGCCGAACGCGACGGGCGAGTGCGCCAAGGCGGGCGCCACCTCGTTCAGGTTGGTCGCCATCGGGCCGATGTGCTCGGAGATGTATTTGGTCTGCTGCTCTACGTAGGAATTGGCGACCTTGGCCGAGTTGCCGACCACGGTCTGGACCCGCTGGCTGAACCAGCCGTCCACGCCTCGGTTGACCAGCACGCCGAAAAACAGCGCCACGATCACGGCCGGCGCCACGGCCGCCAGCGAGAACAGACCGACGAAGCGCAAGTGAAGACGCGCGCCGGCGTCGCTGGCCCGAGCGTCGATCAGGTCGTAGAGGCGCAGACCGACGATGGTCGCCACGCCCAGGATCAGGACCAGATTGAAGCTCAGCACGACCAGGATGACGGTGCTGGCGGTGCTGATCGAATCGGTGCGTGGCGGCGAAGAGGCCAGCGCCACGCCGGCCACGGTCAGGATCGCCGCCAGGGCGTAGCCGCCCCCGATCAGGTATCGCGACCGCAGGAGCTCCCGCCACCAGGCCCGGCTGAACCGGGTCGGCGGGTCGTCCGATCCCGTCGCATAAGCCACTGAAGACATCGCCCCGGAGTTTAGGAGCGTGTGTCCCAAATTCAACAGTTATGTGCCGCGAAAGGCTCAGGCGTCTCCCTTAGCGGCGACCTCGGGTCATCTCCACGCCCAGGTCCTGGATCTTCTTGCGCAGGGTGTTGCGGTTCAGGCCCAGAATTTCGGCCGCGCGTACCTGATTGCCCCGCGTCGCCGACAGGGTCAGCTGGATCAGCGGACGCTCCACTTCCTGCAGGACGCGGTCGTAGAGACCGGCCGGCGGCACGCCATCGGGCTGATCGGCGAAGTGCGAAGCCAGGTGGCGCTCGACCAGGGTCGACAGGGTCACCGGCCCCTCTTCCGACCGCACCGCCGGCGTATGATCCTGCAGCTCGCGATCGACGATACGGGCGGTGATCAGCTCCTCGGCGTAGAGGGCGCACATCCGGCGCATCAGGTTCTCGAGTTCGCGAACATTGCCCGGCCACGGATGGGTCTTCAGGCGGTCGAGCGCGCTCTGGTCGATGGTCTTGGCGGGCAGGCCTTCGCGAGCGGCGCGCAGCAGGAAGGTGCGGGCCAGGTCCGGAATATCCTCGGCGCGGTCGCGCAGCGGTGGCAGACGAACGGGGGCGACGTTCAGGCGGAAGAACAGATCCTCGCGGAACAGGCCCTGCTGGATCAGGCCGCGCAGGTCGCGGTTGGTGGCCGCGATGATCCGAACATTCGGGCGGCGGCCAGTCTTGGGATTGATCACCGGCTCGGTGCCGTCAATCACTCGCAGCAGGCGGGTCTGGGCGTCCAGCGGCATGTCGCCGATCTCGTCCAGGAACAGGGTGCCGCCATCGGCCTCGACGAGGCGACCATTGTCACCCTCCCCGCGCCCGAACAGCTCGGCCTCGACCCGCTCGCGCGGCACGGCGGCCAGATTCAGGACCACGAACTTGCCGTCGCGACGACGGCCCAGCTCGTGCAGGGCGCGGGCGACCAGCTCCTTGCCGGTGCCGCTCTCGCCCAGGATCAGAACCGTCAGGTCAGCGCCAACCAGGCGGGCGATCGTGCGATAGACCTCCTGCATTGGCGCCGAGCGGCCGATCAGCGGCAGGCGCTCGTCGCGCATGGCGCGGGCCTGGGCCTTGGAGGCCTCGGCGTCGGCCGGACGCGACAGGGCGCGCCGCGCCGCGGCGGTGACGTCGTCGAGATCGAAGGGCTTGGAGACGTATTCGAACGCGCCCGCGTCGGCGGCGTTGACCGCCGTCAGCAAGGTGTTCTGGGCGCTCATCACGATGATCGGCAGCTTGGGCCGCTCCTTGCGGATGCGCGGCAGCACGTCGAACACGTTCTCGTCGGGCATCATCACGTCGGTGACGACCAGGTCGCCCTCGCCGTCGGTGACCCACTTCAGAAGCGTGGTGGCGTTGCCCGTGGCGCGGACCTGATAGCCCAAGCGCGTGAAGGCTTGGCTGAGCACCAGACGCACCGAGCTGTCGTCGTCGGCGATCAGGATCTTCTTGCTCGCGGCGTTCATGCTCAGGCGTCTCCGGAAAGAGTATCGGGGGCCCCGTTCTGGGGGGCGACCGGCAGCAGCACGCGGAACACGGTGCGACCGGGTTCGGACTCGAAGTCGATTAGGCCGCCGTGGGCGGTGACCAGCTTGGTGACCAGGGCCAGGCCCAGGCCGGTGCCGTTGACCTTGGTGGTGACGAACGGCTGGAACAGATGCTCGCGCAAGCTGGCCGGCACACCGGGACCGTTGTCGATCACCTTGACCTCGATCGGCGCGCCGCTGGTCGACTTGCCGTCGGCGCCGCGCACCCTGACGCCAGGGCGCCAGGCGGTATGGATCGAGATCTGGCCGCGATCGTCGCCGCGCATATGGGCGGCCTCGGCAGCGTTCTTGGTCAGGTTCAGGAAGATCTGGATCAGGTGATCCTCGTCGCCCCAGACCGGCGGCAGCGACGGATCGTAGCTTTCCTTAAGCTGCAGGCCATCGGCCACGCCGTTGGCGACCAGGGCGCGGACGCGGTCCAGCACCTGGTGGATGTTGACCGGTTCACGCGGGGTCGGGACTTCGTCGGAGAAGGCCTCCATGCGGTCGACCAGGCGGCGGATGCGATCGGTCTCGTCGACGATCAGCTGGGCCAGCGGCTGGTCGACGGCGCTGGCGCCGGTCTTCAGCAGCTGGGCAGCGCCGCGGATGCCGGCCAGCGGATTCTTGATCTCGTGAGCCAGCATCTTGCCCAGGCCCACGACCGAACGCAGACCGGCCGCGTCGGCGCCGCGATCCACGCCCAGGACGCCCTTCACGTGCAGGGTCAGCAGCACCGAGCCGTCGCCTAACGGCGCGGCGGCGCCGTCGGCCTCGAACGGCGGCTGGCCGAACAGGTTGACCTCGACCCCGTGTTCGCGAACCAGAGCGCCTTCGGTGATGGCGCGATCCAGCAGCGAGACCAGCACCGAGCCCGGCGGCAAGGCGGCGCGGAAGCGGCCTCGGGCCAGCAGCGACAGACCGTGGCCGAACAGCGCTTCGGCGGCCTCGTTGACCGCCACCAACCCACCCTCGCGGTCGACCACCAGGGCGGGCTCGGGGCTGAGGTCGAACGCGGCGGCCTTCAAGGCCTCGGGGGCGACGCCGCCCAGGACGCGGGCACGGTCGGTCATGCGGCTAATCTCCCGCCCGCCAGCCACAGGTCGCGCAGGGCGGCCTCCACGGCGGCGGGGTCCTCAAGGCGGCACAGGGTTGCGCGGGCGGCCCGCCGCGCCTCGTCCGTCTCGGGCCAAGGCGCGGCCTCGATGTACGAGGCCAGGTGCTTGCGAAACATCTTCAGGCCCAGTCGCTCGCCATAGAACGACAGGCTGCGGCGGAAATGGGTGAGCGCGATGGCCAGACGCTCCTCGGCCTGCGGCTCGGCGAAACCCCGGCCCTCGAGCGCGGCTTCGATCGCGCCGGCGATCCAGGGGCGGCCATAGACGCCTCGGCCGATCATCACGCCGTCGGCGCCGGACTGTTCCAGCGCCAGGCGGGCGGTGTCGCCGTCGACGATGTCGCCGTTGACGAGCACGGGGACCGACACGGCCTTCTTGACCGCCGCGACGGCGCTCCAGTCGGCGACGCCCTTGTAGAACTGGTTGCGGGTGCGGCCGTGCACGGTGATGGCCTTGGCGCCGACGGCTTCCGCGCGCCGGGCGATGTCCGGCGCGTTCAGGCTGTCGACGTCCCAACCCAGGCGCATCTTGACCGTCACCGGCACGTCGACGGCCTGGACCGCGGCGGCCACCAGGGCCTCGGCCAGATCGGGCTCGCGCATCAGGGCCGAGCCACAGGCGGCGCCGGCGGCCACCTCCTTGGCGGGGCAGCCGAAGTTCAGGTCGACGATATCGGCGCCGGCGTCCTGGGCCATCCGCGCGCCCTGGGCCATGAAATCGATATCGCGACCGACCAGTTGGATCACGGTCAGCGGAAGACCTTCGCCGACCGCCGCGCGACGCACGACATCGGGACGCCCCCTCGCGAACTCCGCGCTGGCCACCATCTCCGTCGCCACATAGGGCGCTCCAAGCGCCGTGGCCGTTTCTCTGAAGGGCAGGTCCGAGACCCCGGTCATGGGCGCAATCCACACCCGACCAGGGACCTCGATCCCGCCGACCTCGAGCTTGTTGCTCATTTTGTGATCATCCCCGTAGCCACCTTTTTAGGCATATTGTGCGCCGCAGTAAAGCCCCAACGACTGGACATCGGCGGCGGCCGGACTAAACAGCCGCCATGACCTTTTCCGCCGTGATCGTCGCCGCCGGCTCGGGTACTCGCGCCGGGCCCGGCCAGGCCAAGCAATGGCGGCTCGTGGCGGGCAAGCCGGTGTTGCGCTGGTCGGTCGAGGCGTTCCTGGCCTCGGGCGCGGCGCAAATCGTGATCGTAACGACCGAAGACGGCGGACAGGCCCTATACGACGTCCTAGCCGGGCTGAGCGGATGGAGCACGGCGCTGGGTGGCGCGACTCGCGCCCTGTCGGTCCAGTCAGGTCTCGCCGCGCTGGCCGCCCGCCCCGTCGACGAACCAGTCCTGATCCACGACGCGGCTCGCCCCTTCTTGAGCGGCGACACGATCGCTGGCGTCCTGCGGGCGCTAGAAGACGCCGACGCCGTTCTGCCTGCCCTGCCCGTCGCCGACACCTTGAAGCGCGCCGAGCCAGACCAGAACCCGGTCACGACCTCCCGAGAGCATCTCTGGCGCGCCCAGACGCCCCAGGCCGCGCGCCGCGAAACCCTGCTCGCGGCCTACGCCGCGTGGTCCGGCGGCGAGCCGACCGACGACGCCCAGGTGGTCGAAGCCGCCGGCGGTCGCGTGGCCATCGCGCCCGGCGATCCGCTCTTGATGAAACTCACCTATCCCGAGGACTTCGCCATGGCCGAACGGCTCGCCGGCGCCGCGCGCATCACCCGAGTCGGCCAGGGCTTCGACGCCCACCGCTGGGGCCCCGGCGAAGAGGTCTGGCTGTGCGGGGTGGCGATCAAGCACGACGAGACCCTGATCGGCCATTCCGACGCTGACGCGGGCCTCCACGCCCTGACCGACGCCATCCTGGGCGCGATTGGCGAAGGCGATATCGGCGACCACTTCCCGCCCACCGACCCGAAGTGGAAGGGCGCGGCCTCGGACCTGTTCCTGAAGCACGCCGCCGAGCTGGTCACCGCCAAGGGCGGCGCGATCGTCAATGTCGACGTCACGCTGATCTGTGAACGACCCAAGATCAAACCGCACCGTCAGGCCATGCGCGAGCGGCTGGCGCAGATTCTGGCGTTGCCGCTGGACCGGGTCAGCGTCAAGGCGACCACGACCGAGAAGATGGGTTTCACGGGCCGTGGCGAGGGCCTGGCCGCCTCGGCGGTCGTGGCGGTCGAGACGCCGGCCTGAACCGGCTAAGGTAGCGGCGCGAATCCGGAGAGCCCGATGTTTCCGCTGGAAATCCAGACCCTAGCCCGGCTGCTGATCGACGAGGCCCGCGAGAAGTCGTTGCGCGTAGTGGCGGCCGAAAGCTGCACCGGTGGCCTGGTGGCCGGGGCGATCTGCTCGATCTCGGGCGCGTCCGACGTCTTCGAGCGTGGATTCGTGACCTACACCAACCGCGCCAAGTCCGAGATGCTAGGCGTTCCGGGCGACCTGATCGCCGATCATGGGGCGGTCTCGGAGCCCGTGGCGCGAATGATGGCCGAGGGCGCACTGCGCGAAAGCAATGGGCATGTCGCCGTGGCCATCACCGGCGTCGCCGGTCCCGGCGGCGGCACGCCGATGAAGCCCGTGGGCACGGTCCACTTCGCCGTCGCCCGCGCCAACCGCTCGGTCGTCCATCGACACGAGCGCTTCGACGGCCAGACCCGCGAGGCCGTTCAGCTGGCGGCGGTGCGCACGGCGCTGGAGATGCTGCGCGAGGCGGTGGGCTAGTGCCCGAGACCGCGCCCAGCGACTGGCGGCGGTTCACGGGCCGCAATCTTTCGCAGAGGGCGCTGAAGGCGGCCGCGGCCCGCAAGACCGAAATCCGCCACGCCATCCGGGTGTCGGCCGCCGTCGGCGCAGCGTTCGCCATCGCGACGCTGCTGCGCTTGCCGCAAGGCTATTGGGCGGTCTTCACCGCCGTCATCGTGGTGCAGTCCAGCCTGGGCGCGACGATCACCGCCTCGGTCGAGCGGTTCATGGGCACGGTCGTCGGCGCCTTGGCCGGCGCCGCGGCGGCCTATTTCCACGCCCAATGGCCCGAATTCGGGGGCGTCATCCTTTGTGTCACCGTGGCGCTGCTGGCGTTCCTGGTGTCGATGCGGCCATCGCTGAAGGTCGCGACGGTCACCGCCGTGATCATGCTGATCGGCACGACCACACACATGGACCCGCTGATCGCCGCGGCGCTACGCGTGGCCGAGATCACGGTCGGCGGTGTCGTCGGTGTCGCCGCCACCTTGCTGATCTTCCCGGCGCGCGCCCACGCCTCCGTCGTGTCCAGCATCCAGAAGATCGCCGGCCTGCAGGCCCATATCCTGGACAGCCACGTCCTCAGCCTACGCGGAACGCCAGGCCCGACCGACTATCTCAAAGCTCAGGACGACCTGCGCGCCGCGCTGGCCAAGTTGCAGGCGGGCGTGACCGAGGCGGATCGCGAAAGCGCCAGCAAACTCAGCGACCGCTCGGTGTCCGACGCCCTGCCCCGCACGCTCTGGCGGCTGCGCAACGACACCGTGATGGTTGGGCGCACCCTGCACGAGCCTCTCCCCGCGCCCGATCTGGCGCCGGCCGCCGCCGACATGCTCGAGGCCAGCGCGCGGTTCCTGCGCGACACCGCGGATCTGCTGGCCGGCGGCCCACGTCCGGAGCGCATCGCCTTCGCCGAGGCGCATCAGGCCTTTCAGAACTGCGTCGAAGGGCTGCGCAAGAAGGGCGTGACGCGTGACCTTGTGTTCGACGACGCCGCCCGGGTGTTCGGCCTGGTGTTCGCGATCGAGAACCTGTTCGCCAACCTTAGCGACTTCGAGGAGCGGATCGAGGAAGCGGTCGCCAAAAATGACTAGAGCGAAGGGGCAGGCTTCACACCGTAGACCTGCCGGGCGCGATCCTCGAAACAGGCGATCAGCTTGTTGGCCGCCTTGTCGATATTGGCGGCCAGCATGGCGTCCAACAGCGCGGCCTTGAAGGCGAAGTCGATCACGAACTCGATGCGAGTCGCGCCGTCCCCGTTTCCGATCTCCGGAACGAATCGCCAGCCGTTGATCAGCCGCTTGAATGGGCCGTACAGCAGGCTGACGTCGATGGAGAGCGCCTCGCGGTCGCGACGGACACGGGTGGCGAATTTCTCGCGCAGAAAAGAGAAACCGACCTGCGCCTCGGCGTCGACGGTGCTGACGGCGCCGTCCTCGCGGGCGTTCCAGGTGCGCATGCCGGTGATCCACGGCACGAACTTCGGATAGGCCTCGACGTCGCCGACCAGGTCGAACAATTGCTCCGGCGCGTACGGCAGGACGCGCGTGACGGTATGGCGATGCAAGATTACGCCGTGCGAGCGTCGAGCGCCCGACGGGCGGCCTGCAGCTTGGCGAAATCGTCGCCCGCGTGGTGCGACGAGCGCGTCAGCGGGCTGGACGAGACCATCAGGAAGCCCTTGGCCCGGGCGATCGCCTCATAGGCCTTGAACTCCTCAGGCGTCACGAAGCGGTCGATGGCGGCGTGCTTGCGGGTCGGCTGCAGGTATTGGCCGATGGTGATGAAGTCGACGCCGGCCGAGCGCATGTCGTCCATGACCTGCATGACCTCCTCCTTGGTCTCGCCCAGACCGACCATCAGGCCGGACTTGGTGAACTGGGAGGGATCGCGCTGCTTCACGCGGTCCAGCAGGCGCAGCGAATTGTAGTAGCGGGCGCCGGGGCGGATCTTGAGATAGAGGCGCGGCACGGTCTCGAGATTGTGGTTGAAGACGTCCGGCTTGGCGTCGATCACCACGTTCTCGGCATTGTCCTTGCGCAGGAAGTCCGGCGTCAGGATCTCGATGGTCGTGCCGGGGGCCGCCGCGCGGATGGCAGTGACCACCTCGGCGAAGTGGCGGGCGCCGCCGTCCAGCAGGTCGTCGCGGTCGACCGAAGTGATGACCACGTGCTTGAGCCCCATCTTGGCGACGGCCTCGGCCACGCGGCGGGGCTCATCGGGATCCAGCTGAGTCGGCAGACCGGTGGTGACGTTGCAGAAGGCGCAGGCGCGGGTGCAGATCTCGCCCATGATCATCATGGTCGCGTGCTTCTGGCTCCAGCACTCGCCGATGTTCGGGCAGGCCGCTTCCTCGCAGACCGTGTGCAGGCGGTTCTCCCGCACGATGCTCTTGGTCTCGTTGTACTGACCCGAGCCGGGTGCGCGGACTCGCAGCCAGTCGGGCTTGCGGAGCACCGGCGTGTCCGGGCGGTTCTGCTTTTCGGGATGGCGCACCGCCCGGTCTTCCGGGCCGCGAGCCTTGAGGGTGTCGATCACCGTGGCCATGGCGCCTAAATCGGTCTTCTTGGCCTTCGGATCAAGCGCTCGATCTTGCTTAAGGCGACGATGCGCGAAATGACTGTCTGCGTATGCGTCGCCGTCCTCTCGCTGTCGCCCTGGCCCTGGTCCCGATCCTGACCGTCACCGCCTGCGGCGACGGAGCCGCGCGCGCGCCATTCGCCGACAGCCGGACCCCGCCGTCGCTGGGATCCCGCTTCTATCCGCCGCGGGGCTGGACCTGGGGTTTCGTGCGCAGCGGCGAGGGCCCGGTCCAGCGCTACGGCGTCTCGTCGCCGCCTGGCGTCCCGCGCGCCACCATCCTGATCCTGACAGGCTACGGCGAGAGCGCCGAGACATGGTTCGAGACGATCTCGGAGCTCGACGGCCAGGACTTCACGGTCTGGGTGCTCGAACGCCAGGGCCAAGGGGGCTCGGAACGGCAAACCCCGTGGCGAGATCTCGGTCATGTCGACAGCTTCGATCCCGACATCGCCTCGGTCCGGGCCTTGATCAATGGCGTCATCCGGCCGGGAAATGATGCGCCGCTCGTGGTGGTCGGTCACTCGGAAGGCGGCCTCGTCGCCCTGCGCGCGGCCGAGCAGGGCGCGCCCATGGACGGCCTGGTGCTGTCGGCGCCGGCCTTCGGCCTGAGCGACCTGCCTCGTTCGCGGGCCGAGTTCGCTCGCTTCGCGCCCGCCATGCGGAACTTGCGGTTGGGCTGGATCCGCGCGCCCGGTCAGCGCGGCTGGCGACGCGATGGTCCGGACGGCGTGCAGGCCGGACTGACCCACGACACGATGCGCGGCAAGGTCCAGGCCGCGTGGATGCTGGCCAATCCCGATCTGCGGATGGGCGGACGCAGCCTGGGTTGGTACGCTGCCTTCCTCGACGCCAGCGACGCCGCCGCGCACGGTGTTCGCCAAGTCAACACGCCGATCCTGATGCTGGACGCCGGCAAGGACCGGGTCGTCACGGCCTCGCCGCAGAACCGCCTCTGCGGCGAGATGATCGACTGCAAGGAGACACGCTACGCCGAGGCTGGCCACGACCTGCACATGGAATCGGACGCCATCCGCAGAGCTTGGCTGGCGGCGATCGTCGATTTCACCCGCGCCAGGATCGATGCCAAAGCCCCGCGTCACAGGGCTGAGCCTCACGGTTTGTGACTCTTTCTTGCAAAGCTGGACCTTCCCCGGCAGACTCCGCGTTTAACGAACGAGAGCAACTTTCGCTCTTCGGGGAGGTTTCGCCGGGATGCCGGTAGCTTACGACGTGCGGAACGGCCAAAAGGCCATCTTCGACGCCCTCATCGACGCTCGCGACAAATACGGCGCCAAGAAGCAGATCCTGGAAGACCAGGATCGCAACCCGCTCACCTATACGGACCTGATCCGCGCCAGCTTCGCCCTGGGCCGCAAGATCGCGGCCATGACCAAGCCCGGCGAGAACGTTGGCGTGCTGCTGCCGTCGGGCGCGGGATCGGTCGTGACCTTCTTCGCCCTGCACGCCTTCGGTCGCGTGCCGACCATGCTGAACTTCACGGCGGGCCTGCGGAACATCCGGGCCGCTTGCAAGCTGGCCCAGGTCAAGCGTGTGCTGACCGCCCACAAGTTCGTCGAGTTGGGCAAGCTGCACGACATCATCGACTGCATCGGCGAGCATGCCGAGGTCACCTACCTGGAGGACGTGCGCGCCACGATCGGCCTGTCCGACAAGCTGTTCGCGGCCGCGGCCGGTCTTTTCCCGCGCCATTTCCGGGCCCCGGCCAAACCGTCGGACAAGGGCGTGGTGCTGTTCACGTCCGGCAGCTTCGGCGCGCCGCGCGGCGTGGTGCTGACCCAGGAGAACCTGGTCCAGAACGCCATGCAGGTGGCGGCCCATATCGAGCTCGACCCGGACTGGGTGATGTTCAACCCCCTGCCGGTATTCCACTGCTTCGGCCTGACCGGCGGGGTGGTGCTGCCGATTTTGACGGGCATGAAGGCGTTCCAGTATCCCTCGCCTCTGCACACCAAGCAGATCCCGCCGCTGATCAAGGACGCCAAGGCCTCGATCCTGTTGGCTACCGACACCTTCGTGAACCAGTACGCCCGCGCCTCGGAGACCGACGAACTGGGCGGCTTGAAGTTCATCGTCTGCGGCGCTGAGAAGGTCCGCGAAGAGACCCACGCCCTGATCGCCGAGCGGTTCGGTGGCGTGCCGGTGCTGGAAGGTTACGGCGCTACCGAGGCCTCGCCGGTCATCGCGGTCAACAAGCCGACCGACAACCGTCCGGGCACCGTGGGCGGCCTGCTGCCCGGCCAGGAGGTTCGCGTCGAGCCCGTCGAGGGCATCGCCGAGGGCGGCCGCTTCTTCGTGCGCGGCCCCAACATCATGGCCGGCTACCTGCGCGAGGACGGCGGCGTCGACGCGCCCGAGCACGGCTGGCACGACACCGGCGACGTGGTGACCATCACCGACGACCAGTGGATCACCATCAAGGGCCGGGTGAAGCGCTTCGCCAAGATCGGCGGCGAAATGGTCTCCCTGACGGCCGCCGAGGACCTGGCCACGGCCGTCTGGCCCGATGGCCGCCACGCCGTGATCTCGATGCCCGACAAGAAGAAGGGCGAGAAGCTGATCCTAATCACCGATCGTCACGACGCTGATGTCGGCCCTCTGGTCGCGCACGCCCAGACGATCGGCGCTCCCGAGCTGGCCGTGCCGCGCAAGATCCTCAAGGTCACCGAGGTGCCGGTTCTGGGCAGCGGCAAGACCGACTATGTCGCCATCCAGCGCATGGCGGAGACCGACACTCGCGCGGCGTAACCCTATTGGCCAGCGCGCTATCGCTTCGCTGGCCCGCTACCTTCTCGTCTCGGTAAGCGTCGGGCCGCCAAGAGCCCAAAGCGTCTGACATCAAGGAAGGACAACGCATGGAACGTCTCGCCGTCTGGGCCCCGCGTGTACTCAGCCTGCTTCGCATCGTCACCGCCCTGCTCTTCATGGAGCATGGCCTGATGAAGCTCTTCCACTTCCCGGCCGCTCAGCCGGGCGCGCCCGATCCGCTGCCGCCCATGCTCCTGGCCGCGGGTTGGCTGGAAGTGGTCGGCGGCGCTTTGGTGGCGGTGGGCCTCTTCACCCGCCCAATAGCCTTCGTTCTATCAGGCCAGATGGCCGTGGCCTATTTCCTGGCCCACGCCAGCCAGGGCTTCTGGCCGGCGCTGAACGGCGGCGAGGCGGCGATCCTGTTCTGCTTCGTGTTCCTGTATCTGGTCTTCCAGGGGCCCGGGGAATGGAGCCTGGACGCCCAGGTCCGCAAGCGCCCCTAGAGGGTCGCGCCCAGGGCTTCCAGCTCCACGCGGAAGCCCTGCTTGCGGCCGTGCATGGCGCGGAGATCGGCGACGAACGCCTGGTGGTCGGGATATTCCCCGTAGTCGCTAATCATGGCCGACAGAGATTCCGCCTCCAGAAGCTGACGCGCGGCTTCGGCGTAGCGCGTGGCGACGCCATAGGTGAGCACGTACTGGATGGAAGCCCGCAGTAGCAGGGTCGCGGCGAGCGGATAGCCGCCTTCCAGGCGCCGCGCGGCCTCGGCCATCAGGGTGTCATCCGCGCCGTTAATCTCGCCCGAGCGGGTCAGCACCAGCCGCGAGGCCGCCGGCAGGTCGGGCCACGACACCAGGAACGCCAGCGCCGTGTCGAAGCGCGGGAAACGCCTGGCGACCGCCTTGGCCTGATCCTCGGCCTCGACGTCGTCGAAGTCCGGCAGGCCCTTCAGGTAGGATCGCAGAGGCGGTATCGACAGCGTGCGCTCGAATTCGGCCCAGCGGCGCTTCTGCGCCTCGTCGTGGTGGCCGGTGGCCTCGAGCGCCTCCAGCATCGCGTCTTCCCAGGCAGAGCGCTCTTCCAATGAGCTCTGGTGGCGGCCGCCCTTGTCGCTCGGCGCGCCGGCGTGGAGGGTGGCGAGCGCGTCCTCGGCGCGTCCGGCCGCCAGCAGACGTCGAGCGATCTCGGCCGAGACCAGGGGCGTCCTGCGCAGCTCCGGGGCGAAGGTGGCCTCGAAGGCGTCGACGTCCCCGCTGGCGTCGGCCAGACGCCGCAGGGCATCCTTGTAGATCGCGCCTCGGGCGTCTCGGATCGCGCGGGCGGCCGACAGCTTCTCGAGGGTCTCGCGAAGATGGGCCTGACCGGTCTTGCCCAAGGCGGGGCCGAGGGCGTTCACCAGGGGGCCGAACTGGGCGTAGTCGTCGCGGCGCAACAGGTTGGCGATGCGATCGGCGAGAGCGATCGGATCCGGCAGGGCTCCGGAGGCGATGGCGCCGATCCCGTCGCGGGCCGCCAGGAACACGTCCCCGATCGGTCCTTCGGCCTGGCTGAGGCGATCCAGAACTGGTGTCGCCAGATCCAGCAGGTCCAGCATCAGATCCAGCGCGGCGGTGGCGTCGTCCTGCGCCAGCCGCTCGATCATCCGGCGATGCAGGTCGAGGTCCTTGGCGAAGGCCGCGCGCTTGCGCCAGTGGATGCGCGAGGAGGACTTGCCGATCGTGGCCAGGCGCTTGGAGACTTCCAGGCCCAGCCCCTCCCCGCCAGCTTCGGCGAACAACTCCAGCCGCAACACGCGCTTGACGTGGCTGTCGCTGGAGAGGTCGAGCAGGATGGCGGCCAGGCGCTCGGGACCCAGGTCGACCAGGTTGGCCTCGGAAAGGGTCGTCTTGGACCCTTTCCGGACCTTGGCCGGCTTCTCAGTCGTCGTCGCGGCCTTGCGCGCCATCTAGTATCCTCAAGCGAGGCCTAGATGTGCAGGACGCGGCCGTAGGCGTCCAGCGCGGCCTCGTGCATGGCCTCCGACATGGTCGGGTGAGCGTAGACGATGCCGTGCAGGTCTTCCTCGGTGGCTTCCAGGGTGATCGCCGTGACGAAGCCCTGGATCATTTCCGTGACCTCGTGGCCGATCATGTGGGCGCCGATCAGGGCGCCGGTCTTGGCGTCGAACACGGTCTTGACGAAGCCTTCGGTCTCGCCCGCAGCCACGGCCTTGCCGTTGACCTTGAACGGGAAGCGGCCCGCCTTGACCTCGATGCCGGCCGCCTTGGCGCCGGCCTCGGTGTAGCCGACCGAGGCGACCTGCGGGTTGGCGTAGGTGCAGCCCGGAATCGGCGAATGCACGTTCGGGGTCTTGTAGCCGGCGATGGCCTCGGCGGCGTGGATGCCCTCGTGGCTGGCCTTGTGGGCAAGCCAGGGCGCGCCGGCGATGTCGCCAATGGCGTAGAGGCCGGCGACGTTGGTCTTGCCGTGCTTGTCGGTCACGGCATGGCCGCGATCCAGGTTCAGGCCGACGGCGTCCAGGCCCTCGCTGTTCGGCGCGATGCCGACGGCGACGATGCACTTCTCGGCGGTCAGCTGCTCGATCTTGCCGCCGACATCGACCGTGACCGAGACGCCGTCCTTGGTCTTCTCGACCTTGGCGACCTTGGCGCCGATGCGGAACTTGATGCCGCGCTTCTCGAACGCCTTCTGGGCGGCCTTGGAGACCTCCTCGTCCTCGACCGGCATGATGCGGTCGATGGCTTCGACGACGGTCACCTCGGCGCCGAGCGCGCGGTAGAAGCTGGCGAACTCGATGCCGATGGCGCCCGAGCCGATCACGACCAGCGACTTGGGCATAGCCTTGGGGGCCAGGGCGTCACGATAGGTCCAGATCTTGTCGCCGTCCGAGACCGCGCCGATGGCGGGGATTTCCCGAGCGCGGGCGCCGCTGGCCAGGATCACGTTCTTGGCCTGGACCGTGCGGCTGCCGCCGGCCTTCAGCGCGATGACCAGCTTCGGAGCGGGATTGCCCTTCTCGAGTTTGGCCTCGCCCTCGATGACCTCGATCTTGTGCTTCTTCATCAGGAAGGCGATGCCGCCCGACATCTGCTTGGCGACGCCGCGCGAGCGCTCGATGATCTTGGTGAAGTCGAACGAGGCGCCCTGCACCGCCAGTCCGTAGCCCGACAGATGCGACAGTTGCTCGTAGATCTCCCCGGACTTCAGCAGCGCCTTGGTGGGGATGCAGCCCCAGTTCAGGCAGATGCCGCCCAGGTTCTCACGCTCGACGATGGCCGTCTTGAGGCCCAGCTGGCTGGCGCGGATCGCGGCCACGTAGCCGCCAGGACCGGCGCCGATGACGACGACATCGAATTCCGTGGACATGTTCTTCTTACCCTAGCTTGAGCGCCATCCGGGGGAGCGGAGAACGCCGGTCGACCGAGCCTTGGGGGCCGGTCTGGGAGAAACTAAAGCAGCGCCTCGACCGCGACCTTCAGGTCTTCGGGCTTAACCGTGGGCGCGAAACGCTCGACGACCTCGCCGTCCTTGCCGATCAGGAACTTGGTGAAGTTCCACTTGATCGCCTCGGTGCCCAGGACGCCCTTCTGTTCCTTCTTGAGGAACCTGTAGAGCGGGTGGGCGTCGGCGCCGTTGACGTCGATCTTGCTCATCACTGGGAAGGTCACGTCGTAGGTCAGCGAACAGAAATTCGCGATCTCCTCGGCGTTTCCCGGCTCCTGAGCGCCGAACTGGTTGCAGGGGAAGCCCAGGACCGTGAAACCACGGTCCTTGTAGGTCTTGTAGAGCGCCTCGAGGCCTTCGTACTGGGGCGTGAAACCGCATTTGCTGGCGGTGTTCACGATCAGCAGCACCTGGCCGCGATAGTCGGCCAGGCTCACGTCCTGGCCGTCCAGCGTCTTGGCCGAATAGTCGTAGACCGACATGCTCGTCCCCTACTCCGTGATCCGGATCAGACGATCAGGGTCAGCGGCTCTTCGATCAGCGGCTTGAAGGCCGCCAGGAACTTGGCGCCGATGGCCCCGTCGACCACGCGGTGATCGCAGGTCAGGGTCACGGTCATCACGGTGGCCACGGCCAGTTGGCCGTTCTTGACCACCGGGCGCTGTTCGCCGGCCCCGACGCTCATGATCGCGCCTTGCGGCTCGTTGATGATCGACGAGAAGGCCTTGATGCCGAACATGCCCAGGTTGCTGACCGAGAAGGTGCCGCCCTGGAATTCCTCGGGCTTCAGCTTCTTGGCCTTGGCGCGGGCGGCCAGGTCTTTCATCTCGCTGGAGATCTGGGCCAGGCCCTTGGTCTCGGCGGCGCGGATGATCGGAGTGATCAGGCCGCCATCGATGGCCACGGCCACGGCGATGTCGGCATGCTTGTGCATGGCGATGCCTTCGGGCGTGTACGAGGCGTTGGCTTCCGGCACGCGCTTCAGCGCCACCGCGGCGGCCTTGATGACGATGTCGTTGACCGACACCTTCACGCCCTGGCCTTCCAGCAGGCTGTTGATCTTCGAGCGCGCCGCCAGCAGGCTGTCCAGCTCGATGTCGATCGTCAGCGGGAAGTGCGGGACGTCGCGGAAGCTTTCCGTCAGGCGGCGCGCGATGGTCTTGCGCATGCCGTCCAGCGGGATCAGCTCGTACGAGCCAGCCGGGATGCCCATCTGCTCCAGCGACTGGACCTTGCGCGGCTCGGCGCTCGCCGAAGCGGCGGCGGGCGCGGCGCTCGGAGCGGCCTTGGCGGCCGGAGCGCCCGACTTGGCGGCTTCAACGTCGGTCTTGACGACACGACCGTGCGGGCCGGTGCCCTTGATGCCCTTCAGGTCCAGGCCGGCGGCCGAGGCCAGGCGGCGAGCCAGCGGCGAGGCGAAGACCCGCGAGCCGTCAGCCGCCACGGGAGCGGCCGCCGGGGGCGTGGTTGGGGCGACCGCGGGAGCAGCGGCGGCAGGCGCCGGAGCGGCGGCGGCGGCCTTGGGCGCTTCGGCTTTGGGCGCTTCGGCCTTCGGAGCCGGCGCGGGGCTCTCACCCTCGCCCGCCAGCTTGGCGATCAGGGCGTTGACCTTGACGTTCTCGGTGCCGGCGTCGACCAGAATGGCTTCGACGACGCCCTCATCGACGGCCTCGACTTCCATGGTCGCCTTGTCGGTCTCGATCTCGGCGATCACGTCGCCGGCCTTGACGGTGTCGCCGACCTTGACGTGCCACTTGGCGAGGGTTCCCTCCTCCATGGTGGGCGACAGGGCGGGCATCAGGATGTCGATCGACATTGAGCTTCTTCCTCAAGCGTTCGGGACGGCTTCGACCAAGGTGGTCGGCGTCCATTTGGCCTTGCGACGAGCAAGGCGTTGTTCGTCCGTTTCGTCGTGATAGTCCATACGCTCCGGTTCGCGATCGGCGAAGCCGGGCATGTCGGTCCCGACGATATTGACGACGGCGTAGGCTTGGCCTTCGTCCTCGATCATCGCGCCGACATAGACGCCGCACTCGCGGCAGAGCAGGAAATCGACCTTGCGGCGGTTGAACCGGTAGCGATGCAGCGATCCGGGCGCGGCCGTGATGTGCAGGCGCCCGTCCGGATCACTGGTCGTGCGCGCCCCTTGCCGGCGGCAGAAGCCGCACTGGCAGGCGCGGATCGGCAGCTCGCCCAGGGGCTTGCCCGGTTCGAGCTGCACATGCACCGCGCCACAATGGCAGGAGCCGTTCAGGACCGTCATCAAAGCGCCCTCGCCCGCTCACACGAGCTGAAGCCGGAGTGAGCGGGCATCGGGATCACTTGTAGCTGACCGCCTTGGCCGCCTTCACGATCTTGTCGACCGAGGGCAGCGACAGGGCTTCCAGGTTGGCCGCGTAGGGCAACGGCACGTCTTCCTGGTGGACCCGCAGCGGCGGGGCGTCCAGGTAGTCGAAGCCGAACTCCGTGATGCGGGCGACGATCTCGGCGCCGACGCCCATCGGGCCCCAGCCTTCCTCGACCGTAACCAAGCGGTTGGTCTTCTTGACGCTTTCCAGGACCGTGGCGTGGTCCATCGGACGGATCGTGCGCAGGTCGACGACCTCCGCCGAGATACCTTCCTTCTCCAGCTCCTCGGCCGCCTTCAGGGCGAAACCGACCATGCGGCTGTAGGCGACCAGGGTGACGTCCGAGCCTTCGCGACGGACCTTGGCCTTGCCGATCGGCACGACCCAGTCCTCGACGTCCGGGATGTCGAACTCGTGGCCGTACATCATCTCGTGTTCGAGGAAGACGACCGGGTTCGGATCGCGGATCGCGGCCTTCAGCAGGCCCTTGGCGTCGGCCGCGTCATAAGGTGCGATGACCTTCAGGCCAGGGACGTTGCCGTACCAGGCGGCGTAGTCCTGGCTGTGCTGGGCGCCGACACGCGAGGCCGCGCCGTTGGGGCCGCGGAACACGATCGACGACTTGATCTGGCCGCCCGACATGTACAGCGTCTTGGCCGCCGAGTTGATGATGTGGTCGATCGCCTGCATGGCGAAGTTCCAGGTCATGAACTCTACGATCGGCTTCAGGCCGGCCATCGCCGCGCCGACGCCCATGCCGGCGAAGCCGTGCTCGGTGATCGGGGTGTCGATGACGCGCTTGTCGCCGAACTCTTGCAGCAGTTCGCGGCTGACCTTGTAGGCGCCCTGGTACTGGGCGACTTCCTCGCCCATCAGGAAGACGCGGTCGTCCTTGCGCATCTCTTCGGCCATGGCGTCGCGCAGGGCGTCGCGAACCGTGATCTTCTTCAGCGCCGTACCGGCCGGGATCTCGGGATCGGCGAAGGTCGAGGCGGCCGAGATCGGACCAGCCGCCGGAGCAGCGGCGACGGGAGCCGGAGCGGCTTCAGCGGCGGGAGCGGCAGCCGGAGCGGCCGGCGCCGCGGCTTCGCCCTCGCCCTTCAGGCGCGCGATCAAGGTGTTGACCTTGACGTTCTCGCTGCCGGCCGGGACCAGGATGGCTTCCACCACGCCTTCATCGACGGCTTCGACTTCCATCGTCGCCTTGTCGGTCTCGATCTCGGCGATCACGTCGCCGGCCTTGATGGTGTCGCCTTCCTTGACCAGCCACTTGGCCAGGGTGCCTTCCTCCATCGTGGGGGAAAGCGCGGGCATCAGGATGTCCGTCACTCGGCGGCCTCCAGGTAGACGTCGGTGTACAGTTCCGAGGGCTCGGGCTCGGGGCTCGTGCGGGCGAACTCGGCGGCTTCGGCGACAATGCGCTTCACGTCCGCGTCGACGCCCTTCAGGTCGTCTTCAGTGACGCCGGCCTTGGCCAGGCGTTCCTTGATGTGGTCGATCGGGTCGCGGGTCGTCTTGACCTCGTCGACCTCCTCCTTGGTCCGGTACTTGGCCGGGTCGGACATCGAGTGACCGCGATAACGGTAGGTCTTCATCTCGAGGATGTAGGGGCCCTGGCCGCTACGGGCGTGCTCGGTGGCGCGAGCGCCGGCTTCGCGGACGGCGACGACGTCCATGCCGTCGACTTCCTCGCCCGGGATGCGGAACGACGTGCCGCGCTTGTGGAACGCGGTTTCCGAGGCGGCGCGCTCGACGCTGGTGCCCATGGCGTACTGGTTGTTCTCGATCACGTACACGACCGGCAGCTTCCACAGCTGGGCCATGTTGAAGCTTTCGTAGACCTGACCCTGGTTGGCCGCGCCGTCGCCCATGTAGGCGTACGAGACGTTGCCATTGCCCTTGTAGTGGTTGGCCAGCGCCAGACCGGTGCCGAGCGCCACCTGGGCGCCGACGATGCCGTGGCCGCCGTAGAAGCCGGTCCCGATGTCGAACATGTGCATCGAGCCGCCCTTGCCCTTGGACGAACCGCCGGCGCGGCCGGTCAGTTCGGCCATGACCTCGCGGGGATCCATGCCGGCGGCCAGCATATGGCCGTGGTCACGATAGCCCGTGATGATCTGGTCGCCCTTCTGCGAGATCGACTGCATGCCAACCGCGATGGCTTCCTGACCGATGTACAGGTGGCAGAAGCCGCCGATCAGGCCCATGCCGTACAACTGGCCAGCGCGCTCTTCGAAGCGGCGGATCAGCAGCATGTCCTGATAGAATTTCAGGAGTTCGTCTTTGCCGACGAAGGCGTTGACACCGGTTTCCGGCGCCTTCCCCTCAGAGGCCTCAGCCTTGCGCGTACGCGCCATTCAAATCTCCCTGGCCAATCTTCATCGCGGCCTTCGTCCTGAGGGCAGCTTCCGCCGAAAATTCGTCGGTTCCGCGAAGGAAATACCCTGATGCACCATCAAGACCGATCCAGGACCGAATGACCCTTGGACCGACCGGCAGTCGATTCCGAAGTCTACGGGATCGGTCAGCTCGGACGCTTGACGCGGATCACATAGTCCCTCGGGTCGGCATATCCTAGGAGGGAACGCGCACGCTCCTCCAGAAGATCAGCCGACAAACTGCCGCTGCGTAATAGACGAGCGCGGGCCTCAAGGTCCATCCTCTCCGCGCGTATCTTCCTGAGTTCCTTTGTTTTTGCTGCGAGGTCCGCATTGCGTTGCGAGATCGACAGCAGGCCTCGATCACCCGTCAGAGCGTGAAAGGCGAAGTAGAAAATCAGGAAAAAGATCGCCGCGGTCGGCAGGAAGGGTTGCAGTCGGGCGAACATCTGAGCGTCCCAGAGAGGGATTCGTAGGATCGCCGACCGTGCTTAACGCCTTCTAAATCCAGGCCTTGAGAAGGGTTATCACCAGCTCGCGAATTCGACGAACGATGCTTTCAGATGAGATGGTTTCACCAGCATCTAGATACTGCATCGCCGAAGTCATTTCGCGACCGCGAAGGCCTCGAAAATGGTCTCGCTTGAAACCACTGCTGAGCTTTTAGAAAATTTGTGGGTTAACTGCACCGGCAACCATCGGCAACGATCTCCATAAGGCGAAAATCATCCCAGAATCGTCGAAGTGCGCTTCTCTCTAAAAGAGCTTTTCGGGGCGATGAAAACGATATCCGAGGCGCCGAAGCCCTGATTTGAGCCCAGGAAGGCGCCTGAGGCGAAGCCCGAAACGCAAAAGGCGCGGCCCCTTCGGAAGCCGCGCCTCGATAGTTCTCACGATATGAAAGGCCTTTAGCGGCCCTTCAGCGCCGCGCGACCGGCATAGACGCCTTGGTCGTCCAGCATCTGCTCGATGCGGAGCAGCTGGTTGTATTTGGCGGTGCGGTCCGAGCGCGCCAGCGAGCCGGTCTTGATCTGACCGCAGTTCAGCGCGACCGCGAGATCGGCGATCGTCGAGTCCTCGGTCTCGCCCGAGCGGTGGCTCATGACGCTGGTGTAGCCATGGCGATGGGCCAGATCGACGGCGTCGATGGTTTCCGACAGCGTGCCGATCTGGTTGACCTTGACCAGGATCGAGTTGGCCAGGCCCTTGTCCAGGCCCATCTGCAGGCGCTTGGGGTTGGTCACGAACAGGTCGTCGCCGACCAGCTGGACCTTCTTGCCCAGGGTGTCGGTCAGCAGCTTCCAGCCGTCGAAGTCGTCTTCGGCCATGCCGTCTTCGATCGACAGGATCGGGAACTTGGAAACCAGGCCGGCCAAGTAGTCGACCATGGCGGCCGGATCCAGCGACTTGCCCTCGCCTTCCAGCTCGTACTTGCCGTTCTTGAAGAACTCGGTCGAGGCGACGTCCAGGCCCAGGACGAAGTCGTCGCCGGCCTTGTAGCCGGCCTTCTCGCCAGCCTTGACGATGAAGTCCAGCGCGGCTTCGGCCGAGGCCAGGTTCGGGGCGAAGCCGCCCTCGTCGCCGACGTTGGTGTTGTGGCCGGCGTCCTTCAGGGCCTTCTTCAGGCTGTGGAAGATCTCGGCGCCCATGCGCAGGCCTTCGCGGAAGTCCTTGGCGCCCGTCGGCAGGATCATGAATTCCTGGATATCGATCGGATTGTCGGCGTGGGCGCCGCCGTTGATGATGTTCATCATCGGGGTCGGCAGCACGCGGGCGTTCACGCCGCCGACGTACTTGTAGAGCGGCTGGCCGGCCGACTCGGCGGCGGCCTTGGCGGCGGCCAGCGAGACGCCGAGGATGGCGTTGGCGCCCAGGCGGGCCTTGTTCGGCGTGCCGTCCAGTTCGATCAACAGGTTGTCGAGACGGCGCTGGTCCTCGGCGTCCACGCCCGACAGGGCGTCGAAGATCTCGCTGTTGACGGCTTCCACCGCCTGCAGGACGCCCTTGCCCAGATAGCGGGCCTTGTCGCCGTCACGCTTCTCGTTGGCCTCGTGAGCGCCCGTCGAGGCGCCCGACGGCACCGCGGCGCGACCGAACGCGCCGTCTTCCAGGATCACGTCGACTTCGACGGTCGGGTTGCCCCGGCTGTCGAGAATTTCGCGGGCGATGATGTCGACGATCTCGGTCATGACTGCTCCTCAAGGCCAAAAGGCGCGGCAGGCTTTAGCCGCCAAGCGCTTCGGGCGCAACTTGACTTCCCCTCGGGCGGGCGACTGAACATCCGTAACAAAAGGGAGGATCTCATGCTGGACGTCGAACGGCGCGGCCCCGTGGCCATCGTCACCCTCAATCGGCCCGAGGCGATGAATGCTCTGTCCAAGGCGCTGCGCAAGGCCCTGCACGGCGCGATGGTCGATCTGGACAAGGATCCGGACGTCAGCGTCGTCATCCTGACCGGCGCCGGCGAGAAGGCTTTCACCGCCGGTCTCGACCTCAAGGAACTGGGCGGTGATCCCGAAGCGATGAGCGCGGCCAACGCCCAGGACGCCCGCTCCAATCCGGTCCGCGCCGTCGAACGGTGCCGCAAGCCGGTGATCGGGGCGATCAACGGTGTGGCCATCACCGGCGGCTTCGAGCTGGCCCTGGCCTGCGACGTGCTGATCGCTTCGGAGAACGCCCGCTTCGCCGACACCCACGCCCGGGTCGGGATCATGCCGGGCTGGGGCCTGTCGCAGAAGCTCTCGCGTCTGATCGGTCTCTATCGCGCCAAGGAGCTGTCCCTGACCGGCAACTTCCTGGACGCCCAGACCGCGGCGGACTGGGGCCTGGTCAATCGCGTCGTGCCGGCGGCGGACCTGCTGCCCGCCGCGCTGAAGTTGGCGGAGGACATGGCCACGATCCCGGTGGAGACGCTATCGTTCTACAAGTCGCTGATCGACGACGGCTACGCTCGCTCGTTCCGCAAGGGCCTGGAGATCGAGCACGAGCGCTCGAGCGACCATAACCGCGAGGTCACGCCGGAGAAGGTCGAGGCGCGCCGGCGTCAGGTCATGGCGCGAGGCCGCGCCCAGTAGGTCTCAGGCGTTCAGGAGGGGGGCGGCAAGACCGCCCTGCCCCAGCCGGAACAGCACCCGCCCCGCGCCGAAGTCCAGTTCGACCCGGGCGAACAGCCGCAACACGTCGACCCCGAGCAGGGCCGCCGGGCGATTGTTCAGGTTCCAGACGTCGAAGATGTGCAGGTCGGCGAAGGCCATCGGAATGTTGGTGATCCGCAGATCGCCCATGACGATCGAGGGCACGACGCGGAACTCGCCCAACTGCATCTCGCCGCCAGCGGTCAGCAGGCGCGCCTGCTGGACCATGTCGGAAGAGCGTCGACGGCGCGCGGCGATGGCCCGCGCCAGGGCCATGTTGCCGATGCTGACCCCGCCGCCGGAGTCGATGAAGGCCAGCGATCGGGCGCCGGCGATCCGCGAGTCGGCGATCGTCAGTCTTCCGAACCGCTCATCAGCCACGACCGAGACTTCGCGCGACGAGCGCAGCAGTTGCGATATCGACTGACTGCGACGGACCTCCAGCTGTTTTCGGCGAAAGTCGATGACGACGTTGCGGTCTTCCAGGATGTCGACGCCCAGCAGGCCGTCGGCCCCGACCCGGTCGTAGGGCAGCACCGGCAGGACGACCTCGGCCAGCCTGGCGTCACCCGTGCGCAACTGGGCGACGCGGGCCGTGGTGCTGATGATGGAGCCCGAAACGCCGTGAACGATGACGTCCGGCCCGCGCGGCAAAGCGAGACGCTCGGCCAGGCCCGGGGTCAGGACGCTGCGGTCCGCGCCGGTGTCGACGACGAATTGGAAGGGCCCCTGCCCGTTGATCATGACCGGCACGGTCAGGCGGGCGTCCTGGTCCAGCGAGGCGTCCAGGATCAGCAGCGGCGGCTCACCGGGCGGCGCCTGGGGCGTGGCGAGCGGCGTTTGGGGCAGTGAAACCGGAGACAGCGAAACCGGCGTGATCGCGCCGGCCAGCGCGGATGGCGCGGCCAGCGAAAAACCCAGTCCCGCCGCTATATGACGGCGTGTGAACATGGGCGTACCTCCCTGCCCGGGAGGCTAGCACCTTTTCGACGCCAATGACGAAAATACGACGAAAAACGCCGCCCGGCGGACCGGGCGGCGCTTTCAAAGCCGTCAGTGACGGAAGGAGACCTTAGTCTTCCTTCGGCGTCAGGATCTGCTTGCCGTTGTACATGCCGGTCTTCAGGTCGACATGGTGCGGACGGCGCAGCTCGCCGGTGTCCTTGTCCTCGATGAACGCGTTGGCGCCCAGGGCGTGGTGCGACCGGCGCATGTTCCGGCGAGAAGGCGAAGTTTTTCTTTTGGGAACGGCCATCGAAGTGACTCTGCTCGCTGAGCGTGAAAATCGAGAGCGGCGACTCGGGCAATGCCCAGGCCGCCGCGTGAGGGCGCGCTTATGCCCGAATCTGTTTCCAGATGCAAGGACCTGGGGAAAACCGCTTTAGACCAGCCGTCCGTGCTCCTTCGCGGCGGCGATGAAGCTGGCGAAAAGCGGGTGTGGGGCGAACGGGCGGCTCTTCAGCTCGGGGTGATATTGCACGCCGATGAACCAGGGATGGTCGTCGCGCTCGACGATCTCGGGCAGCACGCCGTTGGGCGAACGGCCGGTCAGCTTCAGGCCCGCGTCCTCCATCAGGTGGACGTAGCCGATATTGACCTCGTAGCGGTGGCGGTGGCGCTCGCTGATCTCGGTCGAGCCGTAGATCTCCGCGACCTTCGAGCCGGCCGTCAGGACGGCGTCGTAGGCTCCCAGGCGCATGGTGCCGCCCAGGTCGTCGCTGGAGCGGCGCTGAACGGTCTCGTTGCCCTTGATCCATTCGGTCATGATGCCGACCACCGGACGCTCGGTCGGACCGAACTCGCTGGACGAGGCGTCCTTGACGCCGGCGACGTTGCGCAGGGTCTCGATGACGGCCATCTGCATGCCGAAGCAGATGCCGAAGTACGGCACCTTGCGTTCCCGGGCGAACTGGGCCGCGCGGATCTTGCCTTCCGCGCCGCGCTCGCCGAAGCCGCCGGGCACCATGATGGCGTGGGCGTTCTCCAGGCGGGCCGCGGCCGCGCCCTCGTCGCCCTCGAAGGTCTCGCTCTCGACCCAGTCCAGGTTGACCTTGACCTTGTTGGCCAGGCCGCCGTGGTGCAGGGCCTCGATCAGCGATTTGTAGGCGTCCTTCAGAACCGTGTACTTGCCCACGACGGCGATGGTCACCTCGCCGTCCGGATGCTGAACGGTCTGGTCGATCTGCTGCCAGCGCGACAGGTCGGGGGCCGGCGCGTCGTGCATGCCGAAGACATCCAGCACCTCGGCGTCCAGGCCTTCCTGGTGATAGTCGATCGGCACGGCGTAGATCGACGAGGAGTCCATCGCCTGGATGACGGCGCTGGGCCGCACGTTGCAGAACTGAGCGATCTTGCGCTTTTCCTCGGCCGGGATCTCCTGCTCGCAGCGGCACAGCAGGATGTCCGGCTGGATACCGATCGAGCGCAGTTCCTTGACCGAGTGCTGGGTCGGCTTGGTCTTCATCTCGCCGGCCGTCTTGATGAACGGTAGCAGGGTCAGGTGCACGTAGCAGCTCTGGTTGCGCGGCAGGTCCTGGCGTAGCTGGCGGATGGCCTCGAAGAACGGCAGGCCCTCGATGTCACCGACCGTGCCGCCGATCTCGACCAGCACGAAGTCGACCGGCTTCTTGCCCGTCTCGTCCATGGCGGGCGAGAGGACGAAATCCTTGATCTCGTTGGTGACGTGCGGGATCACCTGGACGGTCGCGCCGAGGTAGTCGCCGCGGCGCTCCTTCTCGATGATCGTCTTGTAGATCTGGCCGGTCGTGATGTTGTCGGCCTTCTTGGCCGACACGCCGGTGAAGCGCTCGTAGTGGCCGAGGTCCAGGTCGGTTTCCGCCCCGTCGTCGGTCACGAAGACCTCGCCGTGCTGATACGGGCTCATCGTGCCCGGATCGACGTTGAGATAAGGGTCGAGCTTACGAAGACGGACCGTGTAGCCACGCGCTTGCAGCAGCGCGCCGAGCGCCGCCGAGGCCAGACCCTTGCCAAGCGAGGAAACCACGCCGCCGGTGATGAAGATGTACCGCGTCATGGGCGATCAGATTACTCGTGATTCGACGGCGCCGGTGAAAAGACCTGCGTTCATCAACAAGATTAAACCCCCGAGGTCGCCCTCGGGGGTCAGTGGAAGGTCCGTCTTGGACGGTTAGGGCTTGGGCTGTTCCACCGGCGGGGCCGCGACCGTCGGGGTCGGGGCGGCGGCCGGAGCCGTCTCGGCCGGTTTCTTGGCGGCGGCCTTGGGCGCGGCGGCCGGCTTCTTGGCCGGTTCGGTCGGGGCCAGCAGCGAAGGCTGCTGCGCGGCCGGCGCCGGGGCGTTGATCTGCGGAGTCGGCGCCTGGATCGCGCCCGGTTGGGCGGTCGAGGGCGAAACGTCGGTCGTGGGAGCCGGAACGGCGGGCGCCGCGTTCAAGGTCTTGGCGTCCAAGCTCTTGATGTTCAGGCGGTCGGTGACCGAGCCGCCGGCATTTATGCGACCGGTCAGGATCGTCAGCGTCAGGCTGATCAGGAGGAAGACCGAGAACAGGATCCAGGTGATGCGCGTCAGCAGGTCACCCGCGCCGCGCGCGGTCATGAAGCTGCCCGAACCGCCGCCGCCCATGCCCAGCGCGCCGCCTTCGGAGCGTTGCAGCAGAACCACCCCGATCAGACCGAGGCAGACGACGATGTTGATGGCCAGCAGAACGCCGATGAGCATGACGAATGTGTTCTCGATCCGGGCGCGGGCGAAATGCCGCGCGAAAAACGAAGCGGCCCCTCTACCACTAGAGGACGCTCCGCGCCATAGCTGGGAAGCGTGCTCCCTCACGCAAGCCCCCAAAGCGCCTTAAGCGCCTCAAGCCAATTCTCCGGACCGCATGATCCTCGAGACCGAACGCCTGACCCTCTCTCCCCTGACGGTCGACGATACGCCCCTGATCTATCCGTTCCTGAGCGACGCGGAAGTGATGTCCAACCTCGACCAGGAACCGATCGAGGATCCCGACGAGGTGGCCAGCCGAGTCGCCGCCCAGGTCGACGAGATGACCGCTGGCGACGCCGCCTACTGGACGATCCGCCACACGACCAGCGGCGCCTTCCTGGGCTATTGCGAGTTCGTCGACATCGACAAGCGACACGATCGAGCCGAAATCCGTTTCGTGATCGACCGCAAGGGCTGGGGCCAGGGTTTCGGGGCCGAGGCGGTCGGCGCCCTGCTCGCCCATGGCGCCAGCAGCGGCCTGAAGAGCCTGGTGGCCAGCACCCACGTCGGCGACAACCGCGCCGAGCGCCTGTTGCAAAAGCTGGGCTTCAAGGCCCAGGGCTATCTGAAGGGCGCCGTGCACCGCGATGGCGAACGACGCGACCGGCGGCTGTACGGGCTGGAGCTCTAGGGTTCGGGGCATAGGCTCTCGTCCTCACGCGGTTGGCCGCTGAAGTTTCTGGAAAGGGACGCGGAGCGCCGGGCGACGCCCGGAGGATTTGGATAGATTACCGTTTCGACGAAGCCAGACGCTCCGCGCGACCGTTATCCGCCAGCGTCCCGTCAGGTGGCCCTGTTGAGGCCTTACCGGGACCCGGGTCCTTCCGTTTCCAGAAAGCCCCGAAGGTCGAAGAGGGCGGATCAATACTGATCAGGACAGACCCTTTTGCCTTCAACCCCGCCGACGGCGGGCGGGTCTGGCCAGCAACCAGATCCCCGGACCGTCCGAGTATCCCCCTCGGACCTGGCCCCGCTCGACCGCCCCCCGCCGCCACGATGGTCGCTGGCCACGCGCCCTTTCCTCGCGACGAGGTGAGAAGAAGCATAAGCCAGCTTTTCAGGGGGAGGAGGCAGAGCGCTGAATGCCCGTACCTCACCCTTCTCCCCTTGCGGGAGAAAGGGGCCGCCGAAGGCGGTCGGATGAGGGGGCGCACAGGCCTGACCGCTTGCGCCGCAAGGCTTGCCCGACAGGCCTATCGACCCACCATCCGGCGCTGCGCGCCACCTTCTTCCGCACGGGGAGAAGGATGAACGCCCGCGCTCCGACGAGCATTCACCCCCTGCCCCGTCCGAATCCGATACGCCTGCGCTCGTGACCTCCTGGAGTCCTCTCATGCTTTTCCGTCGGTTCGTGGCGATGACCCTGTCTCTTGTCGCGCTGGCTGTCTGCGGCGCGGCCGGCGCCGCCGACTACGGATTCAAGGACCTGCTGCGCGACCCGGGTACGCCGCGCGCCGGGGCCGTGGACGCCGATGTCGTCATCGTCATGTACGCCGACTACAACTGCGGCTACTGCAAGCGCATGGAGCCCGTTTTGGCCGAGGCGCTGGACGCGGATCCCCGCTTGGCCGTCGTCCACAAGGACTGGCCCATCTTCGGCGATGTCTCGGAACACGCCGCCAGGGTGGCGCTGGCCGCGACCTATCAGGGCCGGTACGAGGCCGTCCATCGCGCCTTCCTGCTGTCGCCCACGCGCCTCAGCGACAAGGACATGGTCGAGGCGGTCGCCAAACGGGCCGGTGTCGACTGGCCCCGCCTGACCCGCGACCTCAAGGCTCACGCCAAGGACATCGACGCCATCCTGGCCCGCAACGAACGCGAAGCCGCGCTTCTCTCACTCCAGGGCACGCCGGGCCTGGTGATCAACGGCTACGTGGTAGGCGGCGCGCTGTCGGGCGAGCAACTGAAGGCGCTGCTTCAGAAGATTCGCGCCGCCGGGGCGCGGCCGCCAGCGGCCTAGCCGCCCTACTCCTTCGCCAGCTTGGCCAGGACCGTCAGGATCTTCTCGGCCGCGTCCAGGCGCTGGGCCGGGGTGTCCCACTCGCCCTTGATCACCACCTTCTGGTCCGGGCGGACCTTCCAGATCAGGCTGTTCTTGGCGACGTACTGCATCAACCCCAGCGGGTTGGCGTAGGTGTCGTTGCGGAAGCTGGCCACCGCGCCCTTGGGGCCGACGTCGATCTTGGCGACATTGGCCTCGCGGCACAGGCCCTTGATGGCCACGACCTTGAGCAACGACCCGGTCTCGGGCGGCAGCGGGCCGAAGCGGTCGATCATCTCGGCGGCCAGGGCCTCGCGGTCGGCGGCCTGCTCGGCGTCGGACAGACGTCGATAGAGCGACAGGCGCACGTTCAGGTCCGGCACGTACTCGTCAGGGATCATCACGGCCGCGCCGGTGTTGATCTGCGGCGACCAGCCCCGGTCTTCCAGTAGGGCCTCTTGTCCTTGCCGCTGGCGCAGCTCCGCGACGGCGTCCTCCAGCATCTGCTGGTAGAGTTCGACGCCGATCTCCTTGATGTGGCCGCTCTGCTCGTCGCCCAAGAGGTTGCCGCCGCCGCGCTGGTCCAGATCGTGGCTGGCCAGCTGGAAGCCGGCCCCCAGGCTGTCCAGCGACTGCAGCACCTGCAGGCGCTTCTCGGCCGACAGGGTCAGCGACTTCTCTACGGGCGTGGTCAGATAGGCGTAGGCGCGGGCCTTGGAGCGGCCGACGCGGCCCCGGATCTGATAGAGCTGGGCCAGGCCGAACATGTCGGCGCGGTGGACGATCAGGGTGTTGGCCGAAGGGATATCCAGCCCGCTCTCGACAATCGTCGTCGCGAGCAGCACGTCGTACTGGCCCTCGTAGAACGCCGTCATCACGTCTTCCAGCTGGGTGGCCGCCATCTGGCCGTGGCCGACGACGTACTTCACCTCGGGCACCTGGGTGCGGAGGAACTTCTCGATGTCCTCCAGGTCCTTGATGCGCGGCACCACGTAATAGGACTGGCCGCCGCGATACTTCTCGCGCAGCAGGGCCTCGCGCAGGGTCACCGGGTCGAACGGGCTGATATAGGTGCGCACCGCCAGGCGATCGACCGGCGGGGTGGCGATGATCGACATCTCCCGGATGCCGCTGAGCGCCATCTGCAGGGTGCGCGGGATCGGCGTGGCGGTCAGGGTCAGCATGTGCACGTCGGCGCGAAGCTCCTTGAGCTTCTCCTTGTGCTTAACCCCGAAGTGCTGCTCCTCGTCGACGATGACCATGCCCAGGTCCTTGAACGAGACCTGCTTTGAGAGCACGGCGTGGGTGCCCACGACGATCTCGATCGTGCCGTCGGCCAGGCCCTCGCGGGTATCGGCGGCTTCCTTGCCGGTGACCAGGCGCGACAGGCGCGTGACCTTCACCGGCCAGCCCTGGAAGCGGTCCTTGAAGGTCTTGTAGTGCTGGCGGGCCAACAGCGTGGTCGGGCAGACCACGGCGACCTGCTTGCCGCTCATCGCCACCACGAAGGCCGCGCGTAGGGCCACTTCGGTCTTGCCGAAGCCGACGTCGCCGCAGATCAGGCGGTCCATCGGCTTGCCCGAGCTCAGGTCCTCCAGCACATCGTGGATGGCGCTGAGCTGGTCGTCGGTCTCCTCGTAGGGGAAGCGGGCGCAGAACTCGTCGAACACGCCCTGGGGCGCGTCGGTCTCTTCCACGGACTTCAGCTGGCGGGCGGCGGCGATCTGGATCAGCCCCTCGGCCATGACCCGAAGGCGTTCCCTGGCTTTCGCCTTGCGGCCCTGCCAGGCGGCGCCGCCCAGCTTGTCCAGCTGGACCGTCTCAGGATCGGAGGCGCCGTAGCGGGTCAGCAGGTCGATGTTCTCGACCGGCAGATAAAGCTTGGCTTCGCCGCCATACAGCAGGTCCAGGCAGTCGTGCGGCGCGCCCTGGACGTCCAGGGTCTTGAGGCCCTCGTAGCGGCCGATGCCGTGGTCGATGTGAACGACCAGATCGCCCGGCGTGAGCGCGGACGCCTCGGCCAGGAAGTTGGCGGCGCGGCGCTTCTTGCGCGGACGGGCCAGGCGGTCGCCCAGGATGTCTGTCTCGGAGATCACCGCCAGTTGGTCGGTCTCGAAGCCATGGTCCAGCGGCAGCACGACGCGTTGCGGAACCTTGGGATCGTTCGCCTTGGCCGCCTGCCAGTAGCCGGCGAATGGGATCTTCTTCAGGCCATGGTCGGCCAGCATCGTCCCCAGGCGCTCGGACGAGCCCTCGGACCACGAGGCGAACAGTACCCGCTTGCCCTCGGCGGCCAGCGCCTTGGCGTGGTCGGCGGTGGCCTCGAACAGGTTGACGCTGTCCTGGGCCCGCTCGGCGGCGAACACGCGGCCGAGCTTCGCGCCCAGGTCGACGACATCCAGGCCCTGCGGCTGGAACGGTGTGAACTTGCGGTGGGTGCGGTCGGAAAGCTCGCGGTCCCACTCTTCGGCGGTCAGGTACAGCGCCTCGGGCGCCAGCGGGCGATAGGCCGACTTGCGGTCGGCCTGGGCGCGGGCCTCGTAGGCGTCGAGGATCATCGACAGGCGCTCGTCGCGGGCCTCGGCGGCCTGGTGGTCGACGCCGATCAGCGAACCGGCCGGCAGATAGTCGAACAGCGTCGCCATCCGCTCGTAGAACAGTGGCAGCCAGTGCTCGAGGCCGGCCCGGCGCCCGCCCTCGCTGACGGCGGCGTACAGCGGATCGTCGCCCGGCGCGCCGAACTCGGCGACGTAGCCCTTGCGGAACCGCGAGATGCCGTCGGCGTCCAGCAGGGCCTCGCTGACCGGCAGCAGGTCGATTTCCTTCAGTTGCTTGGTCGAGCGCTGGGTCTCGGGATCGAAGGCCCGGATGCTCTCCAGCGTGTCGCCGAACAGGTCCAGGCGCACCGGCTCCTCGGCGGCCGGCGGATAGACGTCGATGACGCCCCCCCGGATCGCGAACTCGCCGCGCTCGGAGACGGTGGAGGCGCGGGCGTAGCCGTTGACGGCGAAATAGCGCTCCAGATCCTTGATATCGACGCTGTTGCCGACTTTCGCCGCGTACGAGGCGCGCAGCAGCACGTCCTTGGTCGGCACGCGCTGCAGCAGGGCGGGCGCGGCGATGACCAGGATGGCGGGCTTCTTGTCGCCCAGGCCTCGGGCCAGGCGCGACAGGGTCGCCATTCGCGTGGCCGAGACGCCCGACGACGGACCGATCCGGTCGTACGGCAAGCAGTCCCATGAGGGCAGCAGCACCGCCTCGATCTCGGGGGCGAAGAACTTCAGGGCGTCTATGAAGGCGCCGGCGCGTGCGGTGTCGCGGGCCACGAAGGCGGTCAGGCCGCCGCGCGCGCGGGCGATGTCGGCCATCACCAGCGCGTCGAAGCCCTCCGGCGCGCCGGCCAGGGTCAGGCCGCCGGCGGCCTTGGCGATCTGTTTGGCGTCGTAGGCCATGAAGTCTCTTTAAGCTGGTTAGGCGCCGTCGCCGGTCGGGCGCGCGGCGTGCGCTTCGAACCTGAACGCGCGGATCAGCGCCATGACGTCCGTCTCGAACGTTTCGGGGGTCGGCTCCTGGCCGACGATCCAGGCGTAGATCTCGCGATCGGACTCCTCGAGCAGGCGTTCCAGGGTGTCGAGCTGCTCGGGGCTGAGGTGCGGGCCATGGACATCCGCGAACGGGCCCAGAATGAGGTCCGCTTCCCGGAAGCCGCGATGCCAGGCGCGGAAACGAAGGCGCCGAAGGCGGGAGTCGTGGTCGATGCTCATGTGTCGGCGGATATAGAGCGGCGTCAGGTCTTGCGCCACTCCATGATGAGGTACCAGGGCACGCGCCGATATCTGTCAGCACGATCCTCGGGCCCGCCGGTCGGCTCGGGCTCGTCGAAATGCGTCAGAGTCAGCCCCTGCCCGAGGAACCACTGCATGTAGTCCCTCAGCGGCCGATGCCAGTTGACGATCCGGATACCGCGCCACGCCTCCCAGCCCGAGCGGGGCTCCAGATAGCGGTCGATGCCGAAATGGGTGCGCCTGCCCAGCAGGTCGCGGCGCCAGCCTTGGCCGGCGCGCGCCGTCGAGAAGCTGGTCAGGTTGGCGACCAGCAGGGTCCCGCCCGGCTTCAGCACCCGGACCATCTCGGCGATCGCCTGGCCGGCGGGTTCGATGTCGATCAGCGACAGGCAGCTGACCACCAGGTCGAAACTGGCGTCGGCGAAGTCCAGCGCCTCGGCGCGGCCCTCGACATAGGTCCCGTCCGGATCCCGCGTCCGGGCCGCCGCCAGCAGCTCGGAGGTCGGATCCAGGCCGACGGGATCGAAGCCCTCGCGGCGCAGGATCCGGCAGAACCGCCCTTCTCCGCAGCCGACGTCCAGCGCCCTGCCGCCGCCGAGCCGGCGCAGGCGTTCGATCATCGGCGCATCCAGGACATATTGGCGGCCGTAGTCTCCGGTCTCGCCCATATCCTTGATCCAGGCCTTGGCCGAGGCCTTCCAGCCATCGTCACTCATCTTCCGAATACCCCCTATCGCCTTGTGGCGATTGACTTTGCCGACTTTACGCCTATTTATCCCCAGCTTCGGAGCAGGTCTGGCGAATCCGCGCCGCCCGCTCGCCCAAGCACGGGCGGCTCCGAGCAGACCAGCGTGTAATGACTGAATTCACAGACCTCGGGCTTTCGCCCACGACCCTGCAGGCGGTCGCCGACACCGGCTATACCACCGCGACCCCCATTCAAGCCCAGGCCATTCCGGTCGCCCTCGCGGGCCAGGACGTCCTCGGCATCGCCCAGACGGGCACCGGCAAGACCGCCGCCTTCACCCTGCCCCTGATCGACAAGCTGCAGTCGGGCCGCGCCAAGGCCCGCATGCCGCGCGCCCTGGTCATCGCCCCGACCCGCGAGCTGGCCGACCAGGTCGCCTCCAGCTTCGAGAAGTACGCCAAGGGCACCAAGCTCTCGTGGGCGCTTCTGATCGGCGGCGTCTCGTTCGGCGACCAGGAAAAGAAGCTGGACCGCGGCGTCGACGTGCTGATCGCCACGCCCGGCCGCCTGCTTGACCACTTCGAGCGCGGCAAGCTCCTGATGACCGGCGTTCAATTCCTGGTAGTCGACGAAGCCGACCGCATGCTGGACATGGGCTTCATCCCGGACATCGAGCGCATCTTCAAGATGACGCCGCCCAAGAAGCAGACCCTGTTCTTCTCGGCGACCATGCCGCCGGAAATCACCCGCCTGACCAAGCAGTTCCTCAAGGATCCCGTGCGGATCGAGGTGGCCAAGCCGGCGACGACCAACGCCAACATCACCCAGCTGCTGGTCAAGGTCCCCTCCTCGGACCCCAAGGCCAAGCGCCTGGCGCTGCGAGCCCTGGTCGAGAAGGCCGGCATCGAGACCGGCATCGTCTTCTGCAACCGCAAGACCGAGGTCGACATCGTCGCCAAGTCGCTGCGCGTGCACGGCTTCGACGCCGCGCCGATCCACGGCGACCTCGACCAGAGCCAGCGCATGAAGACCCTGGCGGACTTCCGCTCGGGCGCGCTGAAGATCCTGGTGGCCTCGGACGTCGCCGCCCGCGGCCTGGACATTCCGGCCGTCAGCCACGTCTTCAACTACGACGTCCCCCACCACGCCGACGACTACGTTCACCGCATCGGCCGCACCGGCCGCGCGGGACGCACGGGCGTGACCTACATGCTGGTCACCCCGGCCGACGACAAGGGTTTCGACAAGGTCGTCAAGCTGATCGGCCAGACGCCGGAAGAAGAAAAGCTCGACCTCGACTACTCGAACGCCGTGACGGTGAAGCGCGAAGGCGACCGCGATCGCAAGCGCGGCGGCCGTGATCGCGACAGGGGCTCGGAACGGGGTGAACGCGGCGATCGTCCGCCCCGCGCGCCGCGGGGTCGTGGCCGCGCCGAAGACACCGCCGCCGAAGCGCCGGCCGAAGCCGTCGCGACCGAGGCCTCGCAAGCGCCCGAAGCCGCTGTCGTCGCCGAGGAGCGTCCCGCCCGCGAGCGTCGGCCGCGCCGCGAACGCGAACCTCGCGCCGCCGCTCCGGAGATCGAGGCCGAACGCCCCGTCCGCGCCGAACGTCCCGAACGGGCGCCTCGCCCGGAGCGCGCCGAAAGAAGCGAACGACCAGACCGCGCCGAGCGTGGCGAACGTCCCGAGCGCCCCGAGCGTCCGGTGCGCGGCGTTCAGCCAGTCCGCGACCGCGACGACGACGATCGTCGCGTGGTCGGCTTCGGCAACGACGTCCCAGCCTTCCTGGCCCGTCCGCCGCGCGGCAAATAGGCCTTTCCATAGAGACCATCGCGAAGGCGCCGAGCGGAGACGTTCGGCGCCTTTTGCTTGTCAGGTCTAGTGGATCAGCCGTCCCTGCAGCCAGAGGATGGCCGGATAGACCGCCAGCCAGGTCCAGAAGAAGCGGTTCAGCCCGAACAGGCAGGCGTTGGCCAGGTGGAAGGTCCCGGCCACGACCAGGCAGGCGATCAAGGCCGGCTTCCACAGCAGCGTGAACGGGAACGCCAGCTCGAACAGCATAACGGCCCAAGACATGGCCAGCAGCACGCGTGGTCTCCCAGCCCAGCCGCGCAGGTCCTCGCTGACCGGATAGGTCGAGAACTGGAAGACATCGGCCAGCGCCCTGCCCGATCGCCAGTCCGGGTTCACGATCTTGACGGCGCCCGAGATGAAATAGGACAGGGTCAGCTGCGCGCCCAGATAGCCGAAGGCCAGTTCTTGCAAGGGTCGCGATGGCGCCAGATGCGCCAAGGTCAGGCACCACAACGCCAGGAGGCCCATCCTGTCGCTGCCGCCGTTATAAGGCCCCTGGAAGCGGTGCAGGATCACCAGCGACAGGCCCGCCAGCCCGACCAGCGGCCAGGGCGACGCCACGCCGGCGACGACCAGTGCGCACAGGACGATCCGCGCGCCGAACAACGCCCGCTCGTTCCGGAAGCGCGTCAGATGCTCGAGGCTCTGCTGGACCAGGGCCAGGGCCAGCAGGATCTCGGTCAGGCGGACGGCGGCCTCCAGGCCCATCGGCGGCGTCATGCGACCGCGATCTCCGCCAGGCGGCGCGGGGCGGGCTGGAACAGGACTTCGCTGGACACCGTCTCGGCCTCGCGGCTGAGGAAGACCAGCCGGAAGCACAGCCAGGGTCGCTCGGCGTCCTCGGGTTCGCCGCGCAGGTCGGCGGCGATGCGCTTGAAGATCTCATCCTCGCTGTGGACCGTCGGCGCGTCGGTCAACCGCTCGGCGCAGCTGACCAGGAACAGGGTCTCGTTCCAGCGCGGGTTCCAGACCAGCCGTCGCAGCGTCTCAAGGGGCGGAACGCGCGCCGGACGCGGCCGGAACGCGCGCCAGTCGCCCGACGTATCGCCGATCGACCGCAGCCGGGCGTATTCGACGCGCGGCGACGGCGCGATCACGTCGAAGAAATTCCACGACGGGATCAGCGCCGGCAGAAGCAGCTTCAGGAGGCTGCGCACGGTCCCCTCCAGAATCGACGAGCAAGTAAGACACTAGCTGCCGACGCGTCGCGCGCCCAATGGCCACACTCGCGGAACGCTGTTATCTTGCCACACGTTTTCGGCTCGATCGCGCCGGAGCCCGGCCGGTCCCGAAACCCAACAAGACTGGGAGGACTGCACGTGGCCGCCATCGAACCCGAACTCGACAAGGAAGCCGTCCTGATCGCGCACGAGAAGACCTATCACGCCTTCTCGGTGCTGCTGCGCTGGTCGATGCTGGCCCTGGCCGCGGGCATCAGCAGCTTGACGGTATGGTTCGCCACGCCCGGTGGGTTCTGGGGCGGCCTGGTGACGTTCGTGATCGTCTGGCTGGCCGGCTACTACGGCATGGTCAAGCGCGAAGAAAAGCAGCCGCTGGACCCTTGGGTCCCGGGCCGCAAGGGTATTCTCTGACCGCTACAGCGCCGCGTCCACGAACGCCAGCAGGTCGTCCAAGGGCGGCCTGAAGGCGAACCTGAAGCCTCTGCGGAATCTGGCCAGCATCGGCGCCTCGCGCGCCGGGCACGGCGACGCGCAGACATAGCCGCGCCAGTCGACCCCCACCTGGCGACAGGCCGCCCTCACCCACTGGCTGGTGAAGTTCAGTGGTTGAATCTCCACGACCCGCGCGCCCTTCGGCAAGAAGACGGCGTTGGCCAGGGCCGCGCCACTGGCCCCGACCACGACCTCGGCCTCCCGCATCAGGGCGACCTGTTCGGCCGCGCCCATCGTCTCGGGACGGACGATCTTGAAGCCGCGCGCGGCCAAGGCTTTCTCGAAAGCCGCCTCGCCCACCATCACCCGCATCGACTGACCGCGCCGCGAGAGATAGACGCGCCGCGCGCCTTGGCTGGCCCCTTCCCGTCCCACGGGCGCTCGCTCCAGGACCCGGCTCGCCAGATCGGCCAGCAGGCCGTTCGGATGATGCAGGAAGTGATCCATGCTGGTGGCGAAGGCCGCGCGCTTCAGGCGAACGACGGGCGCGTCGATCTCCCGGACCGTGCGGCCGTGCAGCGCCAGGCCGATCAGCTCTCGCTGCCAAGGCGTCAGTTTCGGCGCCAGGATCGGCAGGTCGTCCAGCAGGCCGGCTTGATCCATGGCCAGCAGCGATGACAAGGCGTCGATGACGAAGTGACCGTAGTTGAAGGTCGCGCCCCAGGGCAGGAATACCGCGCCGCCTTCCAGCACGGGCGCATCGGCGGGCGGGGTGAAGTGCGTGGCGTTCTCGCGCAGACCCGGGATCGCCGACAGATCCTGCGAGCCGTGCCGCGCCTCGCCGATCGTGGCGTTGTAGAGCGCGCCGTCGGTTCCGATCAGCGCCCCGAAGCGCGGAAACCACCAGGCCTCGCCGATCGCGCACAAGGCCGGCACGTTGACCGACGGCGGCGCGGCGATGTCATAGGGCCAGGCGTTCGCTTCGGGGCCGCCCAGTATTCCCAGTGACGCGCCGGTCGAGGCGTCGTGCTCGGGCGTCCAGGCCACCCCCGTCTCGCCCCGCCCGAACCGCAAGCGCAGCTCGACCGTCGACATGCGCGGCAAGTCCTGGGCTTCGACGATGGGGCGCACGGAAAGCGACGCGGTCATGCGTCGCTTGGAGCATGCCGCGTCGCCATTGGCTACTTCTTGATCTGGCTCGCCAGGTACTTGCGGATCCCCTCCCCGTACGGCGGGCGCAGGCCCAGCATCGGGGCGATGTCCTTCTTCAGCTGCTGGAACACCGCCTTGCGGTGGCTGAACTCACGGAAGCCGTCGTGGCCGTGATAGGCGCCCATGCCGGCCGGACCGACGCCGCCGAACGGCAGGTCCTCCTGGGCGACATGGAAGATCACGTCGTTGACCGTCACCCCGCCGCTGGTGGTGCGCTGGAGCACCCGGTCCTTCTCGGCCTCGTCGGTCCCGAACCAGTAGAGCGCCAGCGGCCGGTCGTGAGCGTTCACATAGTCCACGGCCTCGTCGACGGTCTTGTAGGTCTTCACCGGCAGCACGGGCCCGAAGATTTCCTCCTGCATCACCTTCATGTCGTCGGTGGGATCCAGGATCAGGGTCGGGGCGATCTTGCGATGCTCCTGTTGGCTGAGGTCCTCGCCGGCGGGATTGATCTCGACCACCCGTGCGCCCTTGGCCCGGGCGTCGTCCACATAGCCCTTCACCCGGTCGTAGTGGCGCTGGGCGACGACGGCCGTGTAGTCGGGATTGTCCTTGATCGTCGGGAAGTAGCGGCCGACCGCGGCCTTGGCCTCGGCGACGAAGGTCTCGACCTCCTCCTGGGGGGCCAGGACATAGTCCGGCGCCAGGCAGATCTGGCCGGCGTTCAGGGTCTTGCCGTTCATGATCCGCGCCGCGGCGGTGACCATGTCGGCCCCGCGCGACAGGATCACCGGGCTCTTTCCGCCCAGCTCCAGGGTCACCGGCACCAGGTTCTCGGCCGCCGCCCGCATCACGTGCTTGGCGACCGAGGTCGCGCCGGTGAAGACCAGGTGATCGAACGCCAGGCCGGCGAAGGCCTGCCCCACTTCCGGGCCGCCGACGAACACCGCGACCTCCTCTTCGGAGAAAGCCTTGGCGAACATGGCTTTCAGGAGATCGGAGGTGGCGGGCGTGTATTCCGATGGCTTGATCATGGCCCGGTTGCCGGCCGCGAAGATCCCGGCCAACGGCGCGAAGGTCAGGTTGACCGGGAAGTTCCATGGGCTGATCACCCCGACCACGCCCTTGGGCTGCCACTGCACCGTGGCCTTGGCGCCGAACAGGCCCAGGATCGCCGGGGTGGTCTTGCGCTTCTCCGGCCGCATCCACTTGGCGACGTTCTCGCGGGCGAACTTCAGCGGGCCGATCGAGCCGGCGACGTCGGTCAGGGCCGTCGCCTCGGGCGAGCGCGAGCCGAAGTCGGCGTTCACCGCCTTGGCGATCTCGGCCTGATGGCCGATCAGCAGGTCGATGCTCCGATCCAGCCACTGAATGCGCTTTTCCGCGCTGGGCGGGCCGTCCCTCAAATGCGCGGCCTTTTGGCGCTGCAGGATGTCGTCCATGGCCGCCTTGTGGGCCTCGAAAGACAGATTCACCGGTGCATTCATGGCCTTGTCGCTCCTCCCCGGGTCCGCCTGTCGGCGCGACACTCATCTTATCAATGATCACCATGAGCGAGCGTGCGGTCGCGCGCAAGCGAACGTTGTTCGTTCTTAACGGCTCGTAAGAACTCTCCTGTCTAAGCTCGATCTCCAGGCGATCGGGGTTTCCGCACGGGAAGCGTCGACGGGGGAAGAAGAGATGTCGGACGTCGAAACCACGCTGCGCGGGCCCGAGGCTTACAAGATCGCCGCGCGCGCCGTGGAGCTCATGGAGCGCCATCAGGTTTGGCCGACGGCGCTGAATTTCGAGCTCTGGACCCACTATGTGGCCGACCCCGACGGCGCCCTGGCCCGTGAGCTGACCCGCCTGATCTCGCTGGGCGAGCCGATGACCGAACTGGTCAGCGAGGAGCTGGCCGCGGCCTATCTGCCCAAGGCCCGTCTGAACGAACAGATCCGCGACGCCGGCGACCTGCTCTCCAAGGAGCTGGAAGCCGTCGCCAAGGCCATCCAGAACGCCCAGAAGTCGAACGCCGCCTTCGGCAAGGAACTGGCCGGCGCCAGCAAGAGCCTGGACAAGTCGACCGACGTCGAAGCCATCAAGATCGTGGTGGACAACCTCGCCGAGGCCACCCGCCGCGTGCACAAGGAAAACCAGTCGCTGGAAACGCGCCTGGCCGACTCCACCGCCGAGGTCGAGCGTCTGCGCGAGCACCTGGAGCAGGTCCGCCGCGACGCCACCACCGACGGCCTGACCAACCTCGCCAACCGCAAGGCCTTCGACGAGGAGCTGGACCGCGCCTGCGCCGACGCCGACGACAGCGGCACGACCCTTTGCCTGGCCGTCCTCGACATCGACCACTTCAAGGGCTTCAACGACACCTGGGGCCACCAGACCGGCGACCAGGTCATCCGCTACGTCGCCTCGGTGATCGGCCGCGTCGCCGCCCCGCCGCGCTTCGCCGCCCGCTACGGCGGCGAGGAATTCGCGATGATCTTCCCGCGCGAGGCCTCGGCGATCGTCGCCACCACTCTGGAAGAGATCCGCGTCGAGGTCTCCTCGCGCATGCTCAAGCGTCGCTCGACCAACGAAGACCTGGGCGCCATCACCATCTCGTCGGGCTTCGCCGAGCGTCGTCCGAACGAGACCGGCCACTCGATCATGGAACGCGCCGACGCGGCGCTCTACGCCTCCAAGCGCGGCGGGCGCAACCGGGTCACGGCGGCGGAAGCCATGCCAGCCTCGGCCAACGCGGCCTGATCCCCCTTCAGCAGAAGACCTACTGTCGCGCCGCCGGTCTCACGATCGGCGGCGTCTTTCTTTTGAAGATTCCGCTAGCCTTCCCAAGGGGTAAAGGCGCCTAGACTCCCGCCAACGATCAAAGGGAGCCGGACCATGACCGCCCACGGGGACTATCAGAAGATCCGCGTCTCGACGCAGGACGGCGTCGCCACCGTCACCCTGGCCGATCCGGCCACGCTGAACGCGGCCAGCCTGGAGATCGCCCGCGAGCTGATCCACGCCTTCTCGTCCATCGCGGCGGGCAAGATCGAGGCGCGGGCGGTGATCCTGACCGGCGAAGGTCGCGGCTTCTGCTCGGGGGCCAATCTTTCGGGCGGCGGCGCGGCGGGACGCGAACTGGACGTCGACGGCAAGCCCGACGCCGGCTCGGCGCTGGAGAACACCTACAACCCGCTGATGACCCTGCTGCGCGACTTCCCGCTGCCGATCGTCACGGCGGTGAACGGTCCGGCGGCCGGCGTCGGCTGCTCGATCGCCCTGATGGGCGACATCATCGTCGCGGCCGAGAGCGCCTATTTCCTGCAAGCCTTCCGCCGCATCGGCCTGGTGCCCGACGGCGGCTCGACCTACCTGCTGCCGCGCCTGATCGGCAAGGCCCGGGCGATGGAGATGATGCTGCTGGGCGACAAGATCCCGGCCGCCACGGCCCTGCAATGGGGCCTGGTCAACCGCTGCGTCCCGGACGAGGAACTGGTCGGCGCCGCCACCGCCATCGCCCTGGAACTGGCGCGCGGCCCGGCGGCCCTGCGGTCCATCCGCAAGCTGGTCTGGGACAGCCTCGACAGCGACTGGACCGGTCAGCTGCACGCCGAGCGCAAGGCCCAGAAGTTCGCCGGCAAGACCGAGGACTTCCTCGAAGGCGTCAGCGCCTTCCTCCAGAAGCGCGCGGCGGCGTTCAAGGGACGATAGGCGCCGCCCTAGCCGGCAGCATCGCCAGGGTCTTCTTGGAAATCCTGGCCACGACGTGCGGGCGCGGATCGACCACCTCGGCAATGTCGTAGGCGACGGACGCGCCCAGCACGGCGGCGATTTCGGAGTCGTCTAGGCCGTAGCGTTCCTTGACCCAGCGCGCCAGGCCCGAGGTCGCCATCTTCAGCGCCTCGTCCAGGGTGTTGTCGACGCCCGAGACCATCACGAACTCGGCGTCCTCGCTCCAGGGCTGCCCCAGTGAGCGTCCCTTGATAAGCTCGACGGTCAAGGTGACATCCAGCGAGGTCTCCAGCCCCTGGCCAGTGATCTCGCCATCGCCCTGCAGGGCGTGGCCGTCGCCGAACGACAGCAGGGCTCCGGCCCGGAAGACCGGCAGGTACAGGGTCGCGCCCGTGGTCAGTCGCGAATAGTCCAGGTTGCCGCCGTGAAACCCCAGGTCGCCGGCCGCGAGGGCCTGGGCGCCGGGCGGGGCCACCCCGATCGAGCCGATCATCGGCTCCAGCGGCAGGACGAAGTCGGACAGCTTCCCGCCGACGACCGGCCGCCCCTCGTTGCGCTCGCGATCCAGCTTCCAGGTCGAATCCCAGCCGGCGCGCGGCGTCTGGAGGTAGCCGGCCTGGACGGCGCGGGCGCTGAGCCGGCCGCTGGCCATCTTGGCGGTGTCGCGGTTCAGGGCCACGCGGTCGAAGCGGATCGCCAGGGTGTCGCCGGGCATGGCGCCGTCGACATAGAACGGGCCGGTCAGGGTGTTGCCCGGCATCCCGCGCCAGACCAGCCCGGCGTCGCGCCCCTCGTTGTCCAAGGTGGTGGTGCGGATCGTGTCGCCGGGCGCGACATGCAGCACAGGCGGCGCATCGGGCGAATAGCGGGTCTGGAAGGTGGCCGGGGCGAAATCGTGGGTCTTGGGCGCACGTCGCTCAGGATTGCGCGCGCCCTCGACGGTGACCGCGACGCCGTACAGCGCCCCTTCGCCGGCCAAGCCGTCCTTGCCGGGCCGCAGGGTCAGCGTCCCGACGGGCAGAGTTCCACGCGACAGGGTCAGGACCAGCCGGCCGCCCGCCTCGCGCCCGGATACGACCAGCGGCCACGTCCCGACCTCGTCCAGAGGACCGGTGGTTCCGGTCACCGCGCCGCCTTCGCCCCGCGCCAGGGTCATGACCGCCGCCGAGCCGCCGCCGGCGAAGCGCGCCACCAGATTCCAGGGACCGGTCCAGTCGACCGGTGCGGTCGGGGCCGCGTAGGCTGCCGGCGACCCCAGCAGAAGACCGATCGCCAGACCCGCGCGCAGCATGCTTCCCCCTTACCCCTGCAGATACGGCTTGTAGCTCTTCTCCTCGACGATGTCCGAGCCGGCCGCCTCGTTGATGGCGCGCTTGAGGGCGGCGCGGCGGTCGTTGTCGATGTAGACGCGACGGGCCAGAGCCACGAAGTCGGGACCGAAGTCCTGGCGGCGCTCGCAGTCGCGCTTGCCATCCTCGATGTCCCAGAGGGCGGCGTTGACGCTCGTCAGCTCGTCGGTCAGGCGGGCGATCTCGGCGGTCTCCGGCAGGTGCTCGCGGGCCGTGGCCTCCAGCAGGGCCAGTTCCTTGCGGACATTGGCCTCCTTGGCGGGATCGCCGATGCGCTGGGCCTTCACGCGCAGGATGGTGATCTTGTCGACCAGTTCGCCCGCCGAGATCGGCGCGAGGATGGACATTCAGGAGGCTCCGGAAACCAGCGTCTTGAGGGCGTCCCAGGCCGCGTCGACCGGCAGGGCGCTCATGCCGCTTCCGTAGTCCTCCGCGACCAGCATCTCAAGCCGCTGGGCGGCCGGGCGGAACTTCACGGACTTGCGGCGGTCCTGCTGCAGCGACAAGAGCGGCGCGCCGCCGGCGGCCAGCATGTGGCCAGGCCCGGCGTCATTGGCGACCCCTGCCGCCAGGCGTCCGGCCAGGGCGATGACCAGCAGCGGACCCTTCACACCCGTGAAGCCGTCGATGCGATTGCGTTCGGGCTGCAAGCCCTCGGGGACCTCGCGGGCGGCGATGGCGGCGTCCTCGGCCTCGTCGGGTCCGAACAGGAAGACCGGCGTCCAGCCGTTGGCGATGATCCGCCGGGCCAGTTCCAGATAGTTCTCGAGCGGCCAGCGCTTGTCCTGACCGCCGGCGCCAGGCGCCAGACCGACATAGGTCGGGCCGGCCGGCAGCAGCGCCTCGGCAGCCTTCAGGGCGTCGGTGTTGTTGAGCGCCAAGGGCTTGGGCGCCCCCTGCCCGTCCGTCGCCAGGTCAAGAAGCCGCGCCAGGCGCTCGGTCACCGCCACGGGCCAGTCCTTGCGCCGCGCTTGACGAGCGGCGGAGACAAACCGTCCCGACGCACCGCGACGGGCCACGCCGCTGCGGCGCAGGTTCTCCTGGGTGTCGATGACGAGGTCGAACCTACGACCGCTAAACGGCCTGCTCCACAGCAGGCCGTCCAGCGCGCCAGCCCCGTTCGGCCCCTCCAGGATCACCTCGTCGACATAGCCGGCCACGACGCTTTTCAGCGGTCCGGCGTAGACGGTCTCGCCCTTGGCCGCGCACCAGCTGATCCGCGCCTCGGGAAACGCCGCCCGTAGGCCGGCGATGAAGGGCAGCTTGATCAGGCCGTCGCCGATGACCTCGCCCATCGAATAGATCAGAACCGTCTGGACCATGGCCGTGTTTGGCCGCGCGCCGGCGGCGGGTCAATCGCGATCACGGAAATGTAAGTGAACACTCACTTTCACTTCGACGAGGCCGTGCGATGCTCCGGTCATGAGCGCCAAGCCCCGCATCGAACGCGCCGCCCTCGAGGCCTTCGTTATCGAAGGCGTGGACGCCACGACGACCAGGACCATCGCCGCCCGCGCGGGCGTCTCCGAGGGCGCGATCTATCGCCACTGGAAGAGCAAGGACGCCTTGGCCGTCGGCCTGTTCATGGACTGCCACCGCCGCCTCTCGGCGCTGGTCGAGGATGAGGCCAGCGCCGCCGACGGGATCAAGGCCAAGGCCGCGGCTCTGGTGAAAGCCTACTGCGCGGTGGCGGACGAGGACTGGCTTCTGTTCTCGTTCCATCTTCTGCAGCTGCACCACTTCCTGCCCTACTACCAGGAGGACGGTCGCGACCCGGTCACCCTGGTCGAGGACGTGATCAAGCGGGCCATGATCAACGCCGAGCTGCCGCCGGGCGACCCGCGCGTGCTGGCCGCCATGGCCATCGGCGTGATCACTCAAACCGCGCAAAACAAGGCCTACGGCCGCCTGGGCGACGACGCCCTCTCGGCCCACGCTCCCCTGATGACCGCGGCCGTTCAGGCCGTGCTCTTCGCGCGCTGAAGGAAGCTGACGGATATGCGCAGCGCGCTGTTCAACGCCTATTACTGGGTTCTGTCGATCTTCTATGGCCTGTCGGCGGCCTTCGCCGCCCTGGCGCCAGGGCGCGACGCCGTCACCTTCGTGCTGCGCCTCTACAGCCGGCGGATGCTGACGACGCTTGACGCCCTGGCCGGCGTGAAGGTCCAGCTGAAGGGCCTGGAGAACCTGCCGCCCGGTCCGTGCATCATCGCCGCCAAGCACCACAGCTGGGGCGACGGCTTCGTGATGTTCGCCCATGTCGACAACCTCAGCTTCGTCACAGGCGACCATCTGGAGCGGTTTCCGCTGGTCGGGGCGATCCTGAAGAAGTTCGGCGCGATCGTCGTCGACAGCTGCGGCGGTCCCGAGGCCCGCAAGGCGCTGTCCGAAAGCGCCGCCCAGGTCGCGGCCGAGGGTCGGCGCATCCTGATCTATCCTGAAGGCCATCTGGCCGCGCCAGGTGAACGGTTCCGTTACCGGACGGGTGTCTATTACATGAGCAAGGACTTCGGCCTGCCGGTGGTGCCGGTGGCGACGAACCTGGGCTGCTTCTGGAAGCAGCGCGAGAAGAAGAAGAGCCCGGGAACCGCGACCGTCGAGTTCCTGCCGCCCCTGCCCCGGGGCCTTGAGAAGGACGCGTTCATGCAGCGCATGGAGGCTGTGATCGAAGGCCGGACGAACGAACTGATCGCCCAGGCGACCGGGCGACCGGTCACGCCGTCGGTGCTGGTCGAGTGGAACGGGCGGACGAACGTGGCGACGCCGCCGGTCGAGGCGCCCGCCCATGGCTGATCAACAACCGTCCACCGACCACGAACGGCGGTTCCACGCCACGGCCGTCATGGGCGTCTGGGGCTTGCTGGCGCTGTTCGGCGTCTATCTGGCGGTTACGTCGATCACGGCGCTGAACGCGCCAGGCGCCGCCAAGGACCCGAAGATCCTGGTCTTCGTGTCGAGCTGCTGGGCGCTTCCGATCTTCGCCGGCGTGGCCGCCATCGGCGGCTATTACGGCGTCAGGCGGTCGAGCCCGCGCCTGGCCCTTCTCACCGCCGCGCCAGCGATCGTGACGCTCATCGTCTTCGCCAGCGCCTTTGGCGCCTGGTGGACCTAAGGTTAATCCAGCGCTTCCGGCGCCGGCTGGATCGTGACGCTCTCGCCACAGCCGCAGGCGTCGGTTTCATTCGGATTGTGGAACACGAACTTCGAGGACAGCTTGGTCACTTCATAGTCGATCTCGGTCCCGATGAGGAACAGCACCGCCTTCGGCTCGACCAGGATGGTGACGCCCTTGTCCTCGACGACCTCGTCGATCGGGCCCTTCTCCTTGGCGTATTCGAAGACGTATTCCTGGCCGGCGCAGCCACCGTTCTTCACGCCGACGCGAAGACCGACATAGGCGTCATCGGCCCCATCTTCGTGCTTTTTGGCCATGATCTCCTTCACACGCGCGGCCGCGGTGTCGGTCAGGGTGACGACCTTGGGGCGCGGGCGGCGGGGACGTGCGGTGATCGCGGTTTCCATGACGTTCGAACCGATCAGAACATGTTCAGTTGCAGCTTGGCCTCGTCGCTCATCCGCGAGGCGTCCCACGGCGGCTCGAAGACCAGCTCGACATTGCACGACTTCAGACCCGGGATTTCCATGACCGCGTCACGGACCCAGCCGGGCATCTCGCCGGCCACCGGACAGCCCGGCGCGGTCAGGGTCATGTCGATGGCCACATCCTTCTCGTCGCTGACGTCGACCTTGTAGATCAGCCCCAGCTCGTAGATGTCGACCGGGATCTCCGGGTCGTAGACGGTCTTCAGCTTCTCGATCAGCTGGTCCGTCAGCCGATTGAGTTCGTCCTGCGAAAGGACGGTGACGGGCTCGGAGGAGGCGGCGTCGGTCATCGGTGGGCTCAACTGAAGAAACTGCGGGCCTTGGCCAGCGCGTCGACGAACGCGTCGGCCTCGGCCTCGGTGTTATATAGGGCGAAGGAGGCGCGCGCGCTCGAGGTGACCCCGAAACGGCGCATCAGCGGCTCGGCGCAGTGGGTGCCGGCGCGCACGGCGACACCGTAGCGGTCCAGCACCTGGGCGATGTCGTGGGCGTGGGCGCCCTCGACCGTGAACGACAGCACCGCCCCCTTGCCGGGCGCCTCGCCCAGGATCCGCACGCCGTTGACGCCGCGGAGTTGCTCGGCGACCCGCTCGTAGAGGGCGTGCTCGTGGGCGAAGATGGCGTCGCGATCCAGGCCGCTCAGCCATTCGATAGCCGCGCCCAGGCCGACGGCTTCCAGGATCGCCGGCGTGCCGGCCTCGAACCGGTGCGGCGGATCGGCGTAGGTGATCCGGTTCATCGAGACCGAGCCGATCATCTCGCCGCCCCCTTGGTACGGCGGCAGGGTGGCCAGGCGCTCGGCCTTGCCGTAGAGCACGCCGATGCCCGTCGGGCCGTACAGCTTGTGGCCGGAGAAGACGTAGAAGTCGACGTCCAGCGCTTTGACGTCGACGCGCGTGTGGACCACGCCCTGGCAGCCGTCCAGCAGCACCGGCGCGCCGGCCGCGTGGGCCAGGCGGACGATCTCGGCGACGTCGTTGACCGTGCCCAGCACGTTCGACATGTGGGTCACCGCGACCATCTTGGTCTTCTCGGACAGCAAGCCCTTGAAGGCCTCCATGTCCAGGCGGCCATCATCCAGCACCGGGATGAACTTCAGGACCACGCCCTTGCGCTCGCGCAGGAAGTGCCACGGCACGATGTTGGCGTGGTGCTCCATTTCGGAGATCACGATCTCGTCGCCGGCGTTCAGCGACAGGCCGAACGACGAGGCGACCAGGTTGACCGCCTCGGTCGCGCTCTTGGTCCAGACGACCTCGGTCGGCTCGGCATTGATGAAGCAGGCGACCGTTTCCCGCGCCTTTTCATAGACTTCCGTCGTTTCGTTCGCCAGGGTATGCAGGCCGCGATGGACGTTGGCGTACGAGGTGCGGGCCAGCCCGGTCATGGCGTCCAGCACCACGTCGGGCTTCTGGGCGCTGGCGGCGCTGTCCAGATAGATCAGCGGCTTGCCGTGCACGGTCCGTTGCAGGATCGGGAACTGCTGGCGGATCGCGGCGACGTCGAACGGGGCGTCGCCAAAAGGCGTGTCGAGGGCCATCAGACCTGGCTCCCCAGCTTGCGGGCGACCCAGGCGGCGGCGATCTCGCGTGCGCCGTCGTGCGCGATCCGCTCGACCACCTCGCCGACGAAGGCTTCCGTCAGCATGGCCTTGGCCTCGATCTCGGGGATGCCGCGCTGCTCGGCGTAGAACAGGGCGTTCTCGTCCAAGGCGCCGATCGTGTTGCCGTGAGCGCAGCTGACGTCGTCGGCGAAGATCAGCAGTTCGGGCTTGGCGTCGACCTCGGCCTTGTCGGACAGGATCAGGGCGTGGTGACCCATCCGCGCATCGGTCTGGTCCGCGCCCGGCGAGACCACGATGCGGCCCTGGAAGACGCCGCGCGCCTGGTCGGCGACCATGCCCTTGGTCAGCTGGCTGGTGATCCCGTCGACGCCGGCATGGGTGACGACCGTGGTCAGGTCGGCGTGACGTTGGCCGTCCAGCAGATAGACGCCGTCGAGGCGAACCTCGGCGTGAGCGCCGGGATGGCTGACCCGCGTCTCGATCCGCTGGCGGCGCGCGCCGGAGGTCAGGACGGTTTGGGAAAACTTGGCGCCGGGAGCCAGGGCGACCTCGGCGGTGACGACGTTGACGGCTTCCGCCTCGTCGTCGACCAGCACGATGCGCTCCAGCGAAGCGCCTTCGCCCACGGCGATGTCTAGGGCCACGTCGGACACATAGCCGGCGGCGCGGCCTTCGTGGCTTTCCAGCAGCACCAGGCTCTCGCCCGGCTTGACCACCAGGGCGTGGCTGGCGCTTTGCGAGGCCTTGTCTGCCAGGGCGACGAACCGCAGGGCCACGACGGCCGAAGCGGCCTCGGCGTCTGCGACTCGGCGGCCGTTGACGAAGACGGTCTCAGCGGCGGCCAGTTCGGCGAACAGACCGGTAGGCACGTCGCCGTCATGCGTCGGCGCGGCCGGCGGCAGCGTCCGGATCAGGCCGCGCAGGTCGGTCCAGCGCCAGTCCTCGTCGCGCCGCGAAGGCAGCTGCGCGACATCGCCGGTCTTCAGGGCGGAGGCGAGGCTCATCAGGCGGCCGCCACGTACTTGTCGTAGCCCTCGGCTTCCAGCTGCAGGGCCAGTTCCGGGCCGCCCGAGGCGACGATGCGGCCGGCGGCCAGCACGTGCACCTTGTCGGGTTTGATGTAGTCCAAGAGACGCTGGTAGTGGGTGATGACCAGCATGCCGCGCTCTGGGCTGCGCAGGGCGTTGACGCCTTCGGAGACGATCTTCAGGGCGTCGATGTCCAGGCCGCTGTCGGTCTCGTCCAGGATCAGGAACTTCGGCGCCAGCATGGACATCTGGAAGATCTCCATGCGCTTCTTCTCGCCGCCCGAGAAGCCGACGTTCAGGCCGCGCTTGAGCATGTCGAAGTCGATCTTGAGCGCCGCGGCCTTCTCCTTGGCCAGCTTCAGAAAGGCCGGCGCCGCGATCTCGTCCTCGCCGCGCGCGCGGCGCTGGGCGTTCAGCGCAGTGCGGATGAAGGTCAGGGCCGGCACGCCCGGGATCTCCAGCGGATACTGGAACGACAGGAACAGACCCTTGGCGGCTCGCTCGTTGGGCTCCAGGGCCAGCAGGTCATCGCCGTTCAGGCTGGCCGAACCTTCGGTGACCGCATAGCCGCCACGGCCCGACAGCACGTACGACAGGGTCGACTTGCCGGCGCCGTTCGGCCCCATGATGGCGTGGACCTCACCGGCCGGCACCTCCAGGGTGACGCCCTTCAGGATCGGCTTGTCTTCGACGCGGGCGTGAAGGTTCTGGATCTTAAGCATGGGTCTCGTCGAATCTTCTGTATTCCGCGTCGTGGCCCGCGAAGGTCCCGGCGACGGCGATCTGGCCTTGGATGGCGGCGTTTAACAGCGAAAGATCCTCGGGCGGGATCCAGTATTCCTCGTGCCCCGGCGTGCCCGAGACCTTGTTCTCGTAGGCGTCCAGGAAGCTCTTCAGCACCTCGAACCGGACGATGTAGCCGCGCCGATAGGTCGTGTGGGCGGCGTTCCAGTTCTGGGCCAGCTGGGCCGCGAAAGCCTCGTTGGTGACCGGACGGAAGATGGGCTGCTCGATGTCGTGCGGCGGAAACGCTTTCCACCCCGACGCCTTGATATCCTGCAGCTCCTCCATGCCCACCGGCTGGTAGAGCGTGACGGAGGTCATCCCACGCTGCCCTCCAAGCTGATCGCCACCAGCTTCTGGGCCTCGACGGCGAATTCCATCGGCAGCTGCTGCAGCACGTCCTTGACGAAGCCGTTGACCAGCAGGGCCACGGCCTCTTCCTGGCTGAGGCCACGCTGCTGGCAGTAGAACAGCTGGTCGTCCGACAGGCGCGTGGTGGTGGCCTCGTGCTCGAACACCGACTGCCCATTACGAGCCTCGATGTAGGGCACGGTGTGGGCCGCGCAGGTCTTGCCGATGAGCAAGCTATCGCACTGGGTGAAGTTGCGCGCGCCCTTGGCCTTGGGGTGGGCCGAGACCAGGCCGCGATAGGTCGAGGTCGACTTGCCGGCGCTGATGCCCTTGGCGACGATCCTCGACTTGGTGTTGGCGCCCAGGTGGATCATCTTGGTGCCGGTGTCGGCCTGCTGATGGCCGTTGGTCACGGCGATCGAGTAGAACTCGCCCGAGCTCCCCTCGCCGCGCAGCACGCAGGACGGATACTTCCAGGTGATGGCCGAGCCGGTTTCGACCTGGGTCCACGACACCTTGCTGCGGTCGCCCCGGCAGTCGGCGCGTTTGGTCACGAAGTTGTAGATGCCGCCCTTGCCGGTCTCGGGATCGCCCGGGTACCAGTTCTGGACGGTCGAATATTTGATCTCCGCATCGTCCAGCAGGACGAGTTCGACCACGGCCGCGTGCAGCTGGTTCTCGTCGCGCATCGGGGCGGTGCAGCCCTCGAGGTAAGAGCAGTAGGCGCCCCTATCGGCGATGATCAGGGTGCGCTCGAACTGGCCGGAATCCTTGGCGTTGATCCGGAAATAGGTCGACAGCTCCATCGGGCAGCGCACGCCCGGCGGGATGTAGACGAACGAGCCGTCCGAAAAGACCGCGCTGTTCAGGCAAGCGAAATAGTTGTCCGAGGTCGGCACCACGCTGCCCAGGTACTGGCGCACCAACTCCGGATGCTCGCGGATCGCCTCGCTCATCGAGCAGAAGATGACGCCGACGGCGGCCAGCTCCTTCTTGAAGGTCGTCACGACCGAGACACTGTCGAACACCGCGTCGACCGCATAACGGGGAGCGCCCTCGACGCCGGCCAGGACCTCCTGCTCCTTCAGCGGGATGCCCAGCTTGGCGTAGGTCGCCAGCAGCTCGGGATCGACCTCGTCCAGGCTCTTGGGGCCGTCCTTGGTCTTGGGCGCGGCGTAATAGTAGGTGTCCTGGTAGTCGATCTTGGGATAGCTGACCTTGGCCCAGTCGGGCTCGTCCAGCTCAAGCCAGCGCCGATAGGCCTCCAGACGCCACTCCAGCATCCACTGGGGCTCGTCCTTCTTGGCCGAAATGAAGCGCACGATATCCTCGGAGAGGCCCTTGGGGGCGAACTCCTGGTCGATCTCGGTGGTAAAGCCGTGCTCGTACTTCTCGAGCGCCGCTACGGTATCAACAGTCTCTTTGACCGCGGCCACTACGCCACCTCCCGGCGCCGGGCGCCGATACGCTTCCAGGCGGCGAGCCAGGCGTCGCCACACTTGATCCAATCGTCTTCCGTGCTGGCCCAGCCGCCGCTGACCCGCAGGGCGAACGGCGCCAGGTCGGACCGGCCCATAGCTTCCACCACGCGACTGGCCTTGACCTTGCCCGACGAGCAGGCGCTGCCGGCGCTGACCATTACCCCGGCCAGGTCCATGTTCATGACCTGGACCTCGGAGCCGAAGCCCTCGCCGGCGAAACACAGGGTTTGCGGCAGGCGGTCGGCATTCTCGCCGAGCACGACCGCGCCTTCCGCCTTGAGCCGCTGGGCCAGGGCGTCGCGCCATTGGGCCTGTTTGGCCATGGAGGCAAGGTTTTCCTGGGCCACCTTGCCGGCCGCGCCGAAGGCGGCGATGCCGGCCACGTTTTCGGTGCCGGCCCGGCGTCCGCGCTCCTGGCCGCCGCCGTGCTGGCGGCGGGTGACGGTCGCGCGGGTCCCAGCCACGAGGGCGCCAACGCCTTGCGGTCCGCCCAGCTTGTGAGCCGACAGGGCTAGGGTGTCCGCGCCCAGGCCCGAGAAGTCGACCGCGATCTTGCCGGCCGCCTGGACGGCGTCGACGTGCAGCAGGCCATCGTTGGCCCGCACCAGCTTCGAAGCTTCCGCCACCGGCTGGATGACGCCCGTCTCGTTGTTGGCCAGCATCAGGCAGACTAGGGTCTTGCCCGGGATCTCAAGGGCTTGCGCCAGCCAGGTCAGGTCGGCGACGCCTTCACTATCCACGGGCAGCACCTCGACCGGCAGGCTGGAAGCCTTGGCCGTCTCGGTGACCGCGTCATGCTCGATGGCGGACATGATGATGCGCTGAACGCCGGCGGCCTTGGCGCTCTCAATGGCCAGGGCGTTGGCCTCGGTGCCGCCACTGACGAAGGTGACCGAACCGGCCGGCACGCCAACCAGGGACCCGACCTGGGCGCGGCCGCGCTCGACCACGTCGCGCGCGGCGCGACCGGCGGCGTGGACCGACGAGGGATTGGCCGGGCTCTCCAGGGCGCGCAGCAGCGCCTCACGCGCCTCCGGCCGCAAGGGGGCCGTGGCGTTGTAGTCCAGATAGACCGATGTGCGGTTGATGCTCACTCGGCCGCGATCTCCAGCGGGCGAGCGGGGCGAAGTTCGCCCTTCAGCACGTCGGCGACCGACACGCTGGCCAGGTAGCCATGGATCTGGCGGCCCATCTCTTCCCACAGGCCGTGGGTCATGCAGCGCTCACCGCCGGCCATGCAGCCCTTGGCCTGGTTCTTGGACAGGCCGCAGCGGGTGGCGCGAAGGGGCTCGTCGACCGCCAGCACGATGTCGGAGATGAAGGTCTCGGTGGACGCCTTGGCCAGCCGATAGCCGCCGCCGGGCCCGCGGGCGCTGATCACCAGGCCCTTGCGGCGCAAGCGCGCGAACAGCTGCTCCAGGTAGGAAAGCGAGATCTGTTGACGCGAAGCGATCTCGGCCAGGGCCACGGCGCGGCCCTCGCTTTCGTCCTGGCGCTTGGCCAGGTCGGTCATCGCCATGACCGCGTATCGTCCCTTGGTGCTCAGGCGCATCGCCTTACCCCTTGCAGATTCCGCGCGCATCGGCTTTTGCGTGTGCTACAAGCCGCGACTTCGCGCGCGGGCCCTCCAGCCCGCGAACTGGTTGCGATCTAGGAAGACCAAGCGCAGTAGTCAAGTATTCGGCGACCCAAATCGTCGAATGGCGGACCGCTGGCGAGCTCAAGGGAACGACATGCCTGATGTGATTTTGACCGGCGCGTCCGGGCGGATCGAAGGTCGCTACTCTCCGGGCAAGACCGAAACGGCGCCGATCGCGCTGATCCTGCATCCCCACCCCAAGGCCGGCGGTCACATGAACCACCCGGTGGCCGTGCAGCTGTACCACCTGTTCATGAAGCGTGGTTTCGCGACCCTCCGCTTCAACTTCCGCGGCGTGGGCCGCAGCCAGGGCGAGTTCGACGCCGGCATCGGCGAGCTGGCCGACGCGGCCACGGCGCTGGACTGGCTGCAGACCTCCAACCCCGCCGCCAGCCAGACCTGGGTCGCCGGCTTCGACTTCGGCGCCTATATCGGCATGCAACTGCTGATGCGCCGCCCGGAGACCGACGGCTTCATCTCGGTGTCGCCGCCGACCAACATGTACGACTTCAGCTTCCTGGCCCCCTGCCCGGCCTCGGGTCTGTTCCTGACGGGCTCGGCCGACACCATCACCCCGCCGGTCGAGGTGGAGCGCGTGGTCACCAAGCTGCGCACCCAGAAGGGCATCACGATCGACTACGAGGTCATCGACAAGGCCACCCACTTCTGGGCCGAGCACCTGCCCAGCGTCGAGAAGAGCGTCAGCGACTATCTCGACAAGCGCCTGGCGGAAAACCCGATCTAGCAGAGTTTCAGAGGCCTCCCTTCGGGGAGGCCTTTTTCGTTGTGCGATACGGCCGAGCAGCCCTGGCGTAACGTGGGTTGGCGACCTATATTTTCACCGATTGATGAATATCAAGCGAGGCGGTGATGCACTACGACATCGTCATCGTCGGCGGGGGAGCCGGCGGACTAGAACTAGCGTCGCGACTGGGGCGCCGCCTCGGCGGTCGGCACGGAAAACGTCGGGTTCTGCTGATCGATCGCTCCAGCTTCCACATCTGGAAGCCGACCCTGCATGAGGTCGCGGCCGGCACCCTGGACGTCCACCAGGAAGGCGTCTCTTACTCGATCCTGGGCCGCTCGAACGGCTTCAACTTCCTCCTGGGCGAGCTGGCGACCTTCGATCCGACCGCCAAACGCCTGACCCTGAAGGCGATCATCGACGAGGATGGTCAGATCCTGGCGCCCGAGCGGGCCATCACCTTCACCTACGGCGTTCTGGCCATAGGCAGCGGCTCGAACCTGTTCGGCACGCCCGGCGCCGAGCAAGCGCACCTCCTGGAGCGCACCGAGGACGCGGAAGCGTTCCACGCTCGCCTGCTGGCGGCCTTCACCAAGGCCTCGTTCTCCACCGAGCGGATCATGCGCGTCGCCATCGTCGGCGGCGGGGCCACGGGCGTGGAGCTGTCGGCTGAGCTGATCGAAGCGCATCGCGAACTGCTGGACAGCCTGGGCGATGAACAGCGCTTCCGCCTGGATATCACCGTGGTCGAGGCCGCGCCGCGCATCCTGGGCGCCCTGCCGCAGAAGATCGCCGACAAGGCGACGCTGGCGTTGGAGCGCAAGGGCGTGACCGTGAAGACCGACGCCAAGGTGCTGGCCGTCCATGCCGATCGGCTCGAGACCAGCCAGGGGGACATCCCCGCCGATCTGATCGTCTGGGCTGCGGGCGTGAAGGCGGCCGAGGCCAATGCGGGCTTCGGCCTGGAGACCAACCGCGGCAACCAATTCGTGGTCAACGATCGCCTGGAGACCTCGGCGCCGGACATCTGGGCTCTGGGCGACTGCGCCGCGGCGCCCTGGAAGGACGGCAAGACCGTGCCCGCCCGCGCCCAGGCCGCGCATCAGCAAGCCAGCTATCTGGAACGCGCCATCATCGCCCGTCTGCATCAAGGCCGGCTGGACAGGCCCTTCGTGTATCGTGATTTCGGTTCGCTGGTCTCGCTGGGCGATCACAAGGGCGTCGGCTCGCTGATGGGCGGATTGGGCGGTCCGAACTTCTTCGTCGAAGGCCTTCTCGCGAAATGGGCCTACATGTCCCTGCACCTGGATCACCACCGGGCGATCCTGGGCGTCGGCCGCACGGCGACCCTGGCGCTGGCGCGGTTGCTGCAGCAGCGCGTGTCGGGTCGGCTGAAGCTGCACTAAGCTTCAGGTGCAGGGCGGGTACTGCGCGAAGATGGCTTCATATTCGGCGAGTGTCTGCGGAAAGCCCATGGCTTTTCGCCTTGCGTCCACCTGCTCGGGCGCCTCCAGTCGATCGACCACGTACTTGCCGTCCTTGCAGGTCATTTGACTGCCATAGCGCTGAGGACGGCCTTCGTTGATCGCCAGCCGGTCGTACATGAGACCGTAGCTCTGCCCCTCCACCTCCCCGGTAGTGACCAGGGGCTCCAGAACGGGGACGAAGCGACGCCAGAGCGACAAGTCCGAGTGCTGGACGATGTTGAAGGCCGCCTGTGAGGCCCGGGCGCCATAGCGGCTTTTCAGAAACCAGCCCTCGGGCGGCGTCATGGCCAAAAGAGCCTTCTGGTTCTCGGCGTCGATCTCCTTGATCGGAGCCCACATGGCCTTGCTGGCTGGGTCTCTTTCCTGCAGCGGCAGGACCGTAAGATCTATGCCGGTCAGCACGCGGCGACCGACCTGGTCCATACGCCCCATGCGCTCCAGCTTCTCCGCGTCGCTCGCTGGAGGCGGCAAGGCCGTCTGGGCCTTGCGCTCGGCGTCCAAGGCCTGCCGCACCGGCGCGATCAACGCTGTCGCCTGCGGGCTCAGGGGCGACGGTTGGGCGCCGCCTAAGAGGGCCGCCATCAGCAATCCGATCATGCTCGCCTCCGCGCCATCCGGCGACGCAAGCTCAACCGGAAATCGTGTCGAAGTCGAGACCTGTCTTCAGGGCGTAACGATCCGCCCGCCCGTCATTGGCGCCTTCACCCCCGTGGTGCCTGGGAAGCTGATCGGCAGGCCCTTGGCGGTGCGCGCGGCCAGATAGGCGAAGGCCTCGGCCTCGATGCTGTCGCCGCGCCAGCCGTAGTCCTCGGCGGTCTTGACCGGCACCGGCGCGCGTTCGGTCAAGGCCTTCATGATCTGCGGATTGTGGCGACCGCCGCCGCAGACGATCAGGGCGCTGGGCCGTGCGCCATGGTCGAAGGCCTTGATCACCGCCTCGGCCGTGAAGGCCACCAGGGTGGCGGCGGCGTCCTCGGCCGACAGGGGCTCGACCAGGTCCAGCGGGAAGTCGTAGCGGTCCAGCGACTTGGGCGCGGGGCCGGCGAAATAGGAACTGGCCAGGAAGGTGTCGAGGATGGTCTGGTCCACCCGGCCCGAGGCCGCCAGGCGCCCGTTCTCGTCGAAACGGCCCAGGCCCCGCTCCTGCAGCATCAGGTCGATCATGCCGTTGCCGGGTCCGGTGTCGAAGGCCAGCAGCTGATCGTCGTCGTTGATGAGCGTGATGTTGGCCACCCCACCGATGTTCAGCGCGGCCACCGGCGCGGCCAGGCCCGAGGCCCGGGCGCGGGCGGCGTGATAGATCGGGGCCAGCGGCGCCCCTGCCCGCCGGCCGCCACGTCGGCGCTGCGAAAGTCGAAGGCCACCGGCTGCCCGCTGACCTTGGCCAGACGCTCGGCGTCCAGCAGTTGCACGGTGCGGCCGATCCGGTCCGGAGTCGGGCGCTCGTGCAGCACGGTCTGGCCGTGGACGCCCAAGAGGTCGAAATCGTTCCACGCCAGGCCGTGCTCGGCCAGGAAGTTTTCGGCGGCATGGATGTGTTCGTCGGCGACGGCGCGGGCGGCCTCGGCGAAGATCTCCGGCTCGGCCTTGTCGCGCGGCCAGCCGCGGGCGATCTCGGTGGCGACCAGCAGCAGGTCACGGGTCTCGTCGCGCAACTTGCGCTCGCCCGCCGGCCCGAAGGCCTGGATCTCGTGGCCGTCGGTCTCCAGCACCGCCATGTCGACCGCGTCGAGCGAGGTGCCGGTCATGAATCCAAGGATACGCATGGTCCGTTGACTGCCATGGTCGCGAACGGGTAGCTAGGCCCCATGATCGACGCCCCCATCTTCTTGGGACAAGTCCTGGCCCGCCCCTACTACCGCCCGCTGCCATAGCGGGAGGCCGACCAGACACGTCGCAACCCCGCCTCGCCGGGGTCGCTCCATTTCAGTCGATCATGCGCTCCGGCCCCTTTCCGGAGTCCGAAATGAAACCGCCACACACCGATCTCGCCGTGCTAGACGGCCCGCCAAGTCAATCAGAGAGTCGAACCATGTCCGCCGCGTCGTCCTTCAAGTCGGAGTTCCTGCGAACCCTGGAGGCGCGCGGCTACATCCACCAGATCACCCATCCGGACGAACTGGACGCGGCCTGCGCCGGCGGGATCGTCACCGCCTACATCGGTTTCGACGCCACCGCGCCCAGCCTGCATGTCGGCTCGCTGATCCAGATCATGATGCTGCGACGCCTGCAGCAGGCCGGTCACAAGCCGATCGTCCTGATGGGCGGCGGCACGACCAAGGTCGGCGACCCGACCGGCAAGGACGAAAGCCGAAAGCTGCTGTCGGACGCCGACATCGCGGCCAACATCGCCGGTATCAAGCAGGTCTTCGCCAAGTTCCTGACCTTCGGCGACGGCCCGACCGACGCGATCATGGTCGACAATGACGAGTGGCTGAGCAAGTTCGGCTACGTCCAGTTCCTGCGCGACTACGGCGTGCACTTCACGGTCAACCGGATGCTGGCCTTCGACTCGGTCAAGCTGCGGCTCGAGCGCGAGCAGCCGATGACCTTCCTCGAATTCAACTACATGCTGATGCAGGCCACCGACTTCTTGGAGCTGAACCGCAAGTACGGTTGCGTTCTGCAGATGGGCGGGTCGGACCAGTGGGGCAACATCCTGAACGGGGTGGAGCTGACCCGTCGCGTCGACCAGAAGGCGGCGTTCGGCCTGACGACGCCGCTCTTGGCCACGGCCTCGGGCGCCAAGATGGGCAAGACCATGGCCGGCGCGGTGTGGCTGAACGCCGAGCAGTTGTCGCCGTACGACTACTGGCAGTTCTGGCGCAACACCGAGGACGCCGACGTGGGCCGCTTCCTGAAGCTGTTCACCGACCTGCCGCTGGAGAAGATCGCGGAGCTGGAGGCCCTTCCGGGCGCCCAGATCAACGACGCCAAGAAGGTGCTGGCCGACGAGGCCACCCGCATGGCCCACGGCGACGAGGAAGCCCGCAAGGCCCGCGACGCCGCCGAGAAGGCCTTCGAACAAGGCGCGCTCTCGGCCGACCTGCCGACCTTCGAGGTGCCCGCGGCCGACCTGGAAGCCGGCGTCGTGCTGGCGGCCCTGTTCGCCGACGCCGGTCTGGCCGCCTCGCGCGGTGAGGCCCGGCGCCTGGCCCAAGGCGGCGGCCTCAAGGTCAACGACAAGGCCGAGGCCGACGCCAACCGCGTGATCACCTCGGCCGACCTCGTCGAAGGCGTCGTCAAGCTGGCCGCCGGCAAGAAGAAGATCGTGTTGGTGAAGCCCGTTTAGTTATGGGGTTGATTATCGTTCCGACCCTGGCGTAGGCCAGGAGTCGGGACGGTGGTTTCCCTAACGGATATCAAGGACGCGTTCGATGCTGCAGCCCGGCGACAAGGCCCCCGACTTCGACCTGCCGACCGACACCGGCCGGGTCAGCCTGGCGGGCCTGAAGGGCAAGAACATCGTGCTCTACTTCTATCCGAAGGACGACACCGCCGGCTGCACGTCGGAGGCGTTGCAGTTCTCGTCGGAAGTCGAGGAGTTCCAGAAGCTGGGCGCGGTGATCGTCGGCGTGTCCAAGGACAGCGCCGCCTCGCACGCCAAGTTCCGCAAGAAGCACGACCTGACCATCGAGCTGGCCGCCGACCCGCTGGGCGACGTGGTCGAGGCCTATGGCGCCTGGGTCGAGAAGAGCATGTACGGCCGCAAGTACATGGGCATCGACCGCTCGACCTTCCTGATCGACCGCGAAGGCGTAGTCCGCGAGGCCTGGCGCAAGGTGAAGGTGCCCGGCCACATCAAGGCGGTTATGAACGCCGCCAAGGCCATCAAATAGATTTCGCCGGCGTTTTCGTCTCGCCTTGGAACGGTTCGATCGCGGCGGTGTTGTATCCGCGCCTCAACCTGTGACCTTTCGGCGCGAGCACAGCCTTAATTGCTGACTTCGCTGGTCAGGAAACGTTAAGGGTGCAGGCGCAACATTGGTATTTCGCGACTCACGCCTCTATCGGGCGCGAAGAGTCTTGCACGTTTCCGCTTTATCGTTGCATATCGCCGGACCTGAAACGGGGGTTCTCGGGCGATGGCGATCAAGCGCTTCAAGCGACTGCGACAATCTCTCGAAGCCCTATTCCCTGAACGGCACATCTATATCCGCTCCGGCGGCGAGATGCGCGGTTACGTCTTCTCCACCAACAAGCAGATCCTGGGCGCCACCTGCGTGGCCGGCGCGGCGCTGTGGATGGGGGTCTGCACCGCTTCGATGATGATCAACGTCCTGTCGGTCAGCGCGACCGACCAGCAGGTCATCAAGCAGAAGGCCTATTACGAGCGCCTGAACGCCGACCGTCAGGCGCGCCTGAACAGCGCGGTCGCCCAGCTGTCGGCCACCAACGGCTCGCTGGACGATCTGGCGAGCTCGGTCGAGAAGCGCCACGCCGCCCTGGCTCTGCTGGTCTCCGACTTCAAGGGCGTGCCCGGGGCCGCCGAGGCCCTGACCGTCGCCAAGCCCCGCCTGCTGGCCGCCAGCCCGATCCAGCGCATCCAGGCCACCCGCATGGACCAGGAGCGCCTGATCGACGCCGCAGAAAGCTTCGCCAAGAGCCGCGCCGAGCGCTTGCGCCTGGCCATGCGGATGGCCGGCCTGGACGCGGGCAACTTCACCGGTCGCGGCGTGTCGCTGGGCGGCCCGCTGATCGAGGCCAAGGATCCCCGCGCGCTCGCCGCCGTGCTCGACGTCGACGAGGAGTTCGCCAGCCGCATCCAGCATGCGGCCAACGACATGTCGGACATGCGCAGCCTGGGCGCGGCGGCCAAGAAGCTGCCCTTCTACCGCCCGACCAGCAATCCGGCCCTGTCGTCCAGCTACGGTGTCCGCTTCGACCCGTTCACGCGCCGGCCGGCCTTCCATTCGGGCCTCGACTTCCCGGGCGCCTTCTACACACCGATCATGGCCACGGCGCCGGGCGTCATCTCGTTCACGGGCGTGCGCTCGGGCTACGGCAACACGGTCGAGATCGACCACGGCGGCGGCTTCAAGACCCGCTACGCGCACCTGGCCACCATCGGCGTCCGCGTCGGCCAGCGTGTGTCGATCGGCTCGCGCGTCGGCGCCATGGGCTCGACCGGCCGCTCGACCGGCCCGCACCTGCATTACGAAGTCTGGGTCAACGGCAAGGCCCAGAACCCCAATCGCTTCTTGAAGGCTGGTGAGTATGTTCAGCAAGCAAGCTAAGTCGGCGCCCAAGACCACGGCCCGCATCGAATCCCTGCCGACCCCGGCCGCCGCCGGGCCCGCCGACCAGGCCCGTCGCGCCACGCCGAAGGTGGCCTCCTTGCTCTCGGCCGACCTGACCATCCAGGGCGACATCTCGGGCGAAGGCGAGCTGCAGGTCGACGGTATGATCAAGGGCGACATCCGCGTCGGCCGCCTGACCATCGGCGAGACCGGCCATATCGAAGGCTCGATCTACGCCGAGATCGTCGAGGTGCGCGGCCGCGTGGTCGGCACGATCACCGCCAAGCAGGTCCGGCTCTACGGCGCCTCGTACATCGATGGCGACATCACCCACGAGCAGCTGGCCATCGAAAGCGGCGCCTTCTTCCAAGGCCGCAGCCTGAAGTTCCAGCGCCCCGCCCCGGTCGTCCAGCCCGCGCCGCAGCCGGAACCGCAGCTGGCCATCGCCGAGGCGGTCGCCGGCTGACGGTCGATTATCGACTGCTGAGCACGAAGGTGTTGCCGTCGGGGTCCTTGAACTTGGCGAAGGTTCCCCAGGGCTGCTTCTGGGGCGGACCTTCGAATTCGACGCCCTTCTCGCTCAGCTTGCGATAGGCGTGCTCGACGTCGTCGCAGGCCAGCGAGCCGTTGAAGAAGCTGCCGATGCGGTCTTCATGCCCCTCGGGCGTGAACAGCACGAGGCCCGTCTCCGCGCCCGGGATCGACAGCTCGATCCAGCGCTGCTGGCCCATCGGCTGGTCGGTGGCGACCCGCAGGCCGACCTTCTCGGTCCAGAAGGCCAAGGCCCGATCCTGGTCGCTGGTCGGAATGCTGACGAACTTTACCTTGCTGATCACGCTCATCGCGTTTCTCTTCCCTGTGGGCGATCCAGGCCCGAGGTCGTAACGCGACGGCCTTGCGCCGGTGAAGTCGTGCAGGCAATGCTATAGCAATGACTACGCAGAGCTATGCGATCCATCGCTACGTGCTCGACACCCTGATGGCGGACCTGGTGGGTCACGACCACAGACCGTCGTCGTTCCTGGTCTATCTGGCGATCACGGCGGCGCACGCCGACGGACGGGCCAGCTTCAGCCACACCCAGCTGGCCGAACGCACGGGCCAGTCGCGGCGCACAGTGCAGAACGCCGTCGAGACCTTGAAACAAAGGGGATTGATCGAGGTCAGCCGCCAGGGGCCGACCGAAGCGGCGACCTATGTCCCGCTGACGCCCTGGAGACGCCAGCGGGACGAGGAAGCCTAGGCCTCGCCGCCGTCGCGCGTGTGACCCACGCGCTGGGCCAGGGAGGCGCCCATGAAGGCGTCGAGGTCGCCGTCCAAGACCCCTTGCGTGTCGGACGTCTCGACGTTGGTCCGCAGATCCTTGACCATCTGGTAGGGCTGCAACACGTAGCTGCGGATCTGGTGCCCCCAGCCGATGTCGGTCTTGGTGTCCTCCAGCGCCTGCTGGGCGGCTTCGCGCTTCTGCAGCTCGGCCTCGTAGAGGCGCGCGCGCAGCATCTTCCAGGCTTCCTCGCGGTTCTGGTGCTGCGAGCGGCCGGCCTGGCAGGCCACCGCGATGCCGGTCGGAATGTGCGTCAGGCGCACGGCCGAGTCCGTCTTGTTGATGTGCTGACCGCCGGCGCCGGAAGCGCGGTAGGTGTCGGTCCGCACATCGGACGGATTGATCTCGATCTCGATGTTGTCGTCGACCACGGGATAGACCCAGGCCGAGGCGAACGAGGTGTGGCGGCGGGCGCTGCTGTCATACGGGCTGATGCGCACCAGGCGGTGCACGCCGGCCTCGGTCTTCAGCCAGCCATAGGCGTTGGGGCCCTTGACCAGCAGGGTCGCGGACTTGATGCCGGCCTGGTCGCCGTCGGTCTCTTCGATCAGTTCGGTCGTCATGCCGTGGGCGTTGGCCCAGCGCGTGTACATGCGCAGCAGGATGCCGGCCCAGTCGCACGACTCCGTGCCCCCGGCCCCGGAGTTGATTTCGATATAGGCGTCGTTGCCGTCGGCCTCGCCGGACAGCAGGGCCTCCAGCTCGGCGCGACCGGCGCGTTCGCGGATCGCCTTCAGCTGGGCGCGGGCGTCGTTCAGCGACTCCTCGTCGCCTTCCATGTCGGCCAGTTCGGCGTATTCGACCGCGTCCTTGACGTCGCGCTCGATCGACTGGACGGCCTCGACCTTGGCGGCCAGGTTCGCGCGCTCGCGCGACACGGCCTGGGCCTCGGACGGACGGTCCCACAGGGTCGGGTCCTCGACCCGGGCGTTCAGCTCATCGAGCTTGCGGAGGGCGACATCCCAGTCAAAGACGCCTCCTGAGCAGTCCCACGGACTGCTCGATGTCGGCCGCGGCGGCCTCGACATCCGGTCTCATCACGTAACTCCGCGACAGTGTTGAAGGGCGCGGGAGATAACGCGCGTCGGCCTCCCGCGCAACGTCAATAGAGACCGCTGAGCGGATCCACCTTCTGCGGCGGCGGCTTGCCAGGCTGGGCCTGCGGCTGCGGTACCGGCGGCAGACCAGGCGACAGCTCGTTGTAGGGCACGGGGCCGGTCGGAGCGACCTCGACCTTGGGCTCGGTGCCGGGCCGGAAAGCCTCGCGGACGCCGCGCACCAGAGCGAACTTGGCGTTCTTCGGTGGCTTGAAATCGACGACGGGCTGGCCCTCCAGCGCGACCTTCATGAAGTCCATGAACACCGGCACGGGACCGGCTGCACCCGTCTCTCCCTCGCCCAGTGAGCGGTTGTCGTCGAAGCCGAAGAACACCCCGACCACCAGGTTCGGCGAGAAACCGACGAACCAGGCGCTGCGGTACTCGTTGGTGGTGCCCGTCTTGCCCGCCAGCGGACGGCCCAGCGAACTGACGGCGGCGGCGGTGCCGCGCTGGACCACGCCCTGCAGCATCGAGGTGATCTGGTAGGCCGTGACCGGATCCATGACCTGCTCGCCCGGCGCGGCGAATCTGGGACTCTCATCGCCGTTGAAGCCGGCCTCGCAGCGCTCGCAGTCGCGCTTGTCGGCCCGGAAGATCACCTTGCCCTCGCGGTCCTGCACCAGCTCGATCAGGTGCGGCTCGACCCGGCGGCCGCCGTTGACGAACGGCGCATAGGCGGCGGTCAGCTTGAACGGCGTCGTCTCTCCGGCCCCCAGGGCCATGGCCAGCACCGGGTCCATGGTCTTGACGACCCCCGCGCGCTTGGCGAAGTCGATGATCTTCTTCATGCCGACGCCCTGGGCCAGGCGCACGGTCATCGCGTTGATCGACTGCTCCAGGCCCTTGCGCAGCGGCTGAGCCCCATAGAACTCCTTGTGGTAGTTCTCCGGGCTCCAGTCCTGGCCGTTGGCCCCCTTCAGGGTGATGGCGCTGTCGACGATGACGCTGGCGGGCGTGTAGCCGTTCTCCAGCGCCGTCGCATAGACGAATGGCTTGAACGCCGAACCCGGCTGGCGATTGGCCTGGGTGGCGCGGTTGAACTTCGACAGCGAGTAGGAATAGCCGCCGACCAGGGCCACGATGCGGCCGGTATACGGCTCCATGGCCACCAAGGCTCCGTTGACGGCCGGGGCTTGGCGCAGGCGGTAGCCGCCGCTGGCCGCCTTCTCGACGAAGACCAGGTCGCCGGCCTTCAGGCCCTTGCCGTTCTTGGCCCAGGTCACGTCCTCGCCGACGATCTGGCCCTCGCCCTCTCCCTTCACCAGGCGCACGCGGCCGTCGTTGGAGGTGACCAGGGCCGGACGCCAGGTGTTGCGCTCGGACGGGATCGGCTTGGCCAGGGCGGTCTTTTCCCAGGCAAGGTCTGTAGACTCGACGTGCCCCCAGGCGCCGCGCCAGCCGTGGCGACGGTCGTACTTCTCCAGGCCGTCCATCAGCGCCACACGAGCCGCCGTCTGCAGGCGCGGATCCAGGGTCGTGCGCATGTAGTAGCCGCCCTCGTTGAGACGGGGGCCCAGCGTCGCCATGCCGCGCTGGCGCACTTCCTCGACGAAGTAGTCGGCGTCGCGATAGGCGGCGCGCTTGGGCCCGGGCTGCACGACCAGGTCCTCGGCCATGGCCTTGCGGGCGTTCTCCTTGGTGATCCAGCCCTGCTCGGCCATCTGGCCCAGCACCCAGTTGCGGCGGGCCATCGCCTTGGCCTTGTTGCGGATCGGGTGGTAGTTGTCCGGCCCCTTGGGTAGCGAGGCCAGATAGGCGCACTGAGCCAGGGTCAGCTCCGGCAGCGACTTGCCGAAGTAGTTGTAGGCGGCCGCGCCGACGCCGAACGAGCGATAGCCCAGCCAGATCTCGTTCAGATAGAGCTCGAGAATCTGCTGCTTGGTCAGCGATTGCTCCAAGCGGTGGGCCAGGATCGCTTCCTTGAACTTGCGGCCGACCGTGGCGTCGCTGGTCAGCAGGACGTTCTTGGCGACCTGCTGGGTGATGGTCGAGCCGCCCTCTAGGCGCCGGCCGCGGATGGCGTTGCCGACGTTGTTCAGCATCGCGCGCGACAGGCCGCCGACGTCAACGCCGCCGTGCTGGAAGAAATTGCGATCCTCGGCCGCCAGGAAGGCCTGGGCCAGCTGCGGCGGGATCTGGTCGTAGGGAATGAAGATCCGGCGCTCTTTGGAATATTCGCCGATCAGCGTGCCGTCCCACGCATAGACGCGCGTGGCGGTCGGCGGACGGTAGTCCTGCAACTCGCCGGCGTCGGGCATGTCATGGAACAGCCAGGCGGCGTAGATCGCGATCGCGAATCCCGCGACGGCGATGAACGACAGCACCGCCACGCCCGCGATGGCCATCCATCGTTCGCTGGGTTTCAGATCCACGCGACCTCCGTCGGGCGAGTCCCCTGCCCCGCCACACACCCTTCACTAGATCGCTTGTCGCGGAACCGTAAGCGGTTTCGCGGTCACGCTTTCTTCGACGAAGCGCGAACGATCGTCCCTGTGATTAGAGCGCGCCGGAGAAAAGGGGAAGCGGCGCCCGTCCGTTATCAGGACTTGCGCGAATCCGCCGAGAAGTAGGCCTCGATCGAATCGGCGACGGCGTTGACCAGACGGTTGCGGCTGGACTTGGTGGTGAGCAGCGCCTCGTCGTCCGGATTGGTGATGAAGCCCATCTCCAGCAGCACGGCCGGCACGTCCGGCGCCAAAAGCACGATGAAGCCCGCGTCGCGGTGGCTACGCCGCAGCAAAGGGGTCTCCTCGCCGACGTTGGCCAGCAGCAGTTGGGCGAAGGCGGCCGACCGGTTCTTGGTGGCGCGCTGCGACAGGTCCAGCAGGATCTGGCTGACGGCGCGATCGCGGCCCGGCAGGTTGGCCTTCATCAGCCAGTCGTTCTTGTCCAGGACCAGGCCGACGCGCTCGGTTCCCTTTTCGGACAGGGTGTAGACCGAAGCGCCTCGGGTGCTGGTGTCGGGACCCGAGTCGGCGTGCATGGAGATGAACAGGTCGGCGTCGGCGCGCCGAGCGACCTGCACCCGCGCTTCCAGCGGGACGAAGGTGTCGGTCTCGCGGGTCAGCACGACCTGGAAACGGCCGGTGCGCTCCAGACGCGCCTTGAGCGCCTTGGCGGCGGCCAGGGTGACGTCCTTTTCATAGACATTGGCGCCCAGCGAGCCGGGATCCTTGCCGCCGTGGCCGGCGTCGATGACGATGACCTTCTTCAGGCGCAGCGGCGCGGCCTTGACCGGCGCGCTGGCCAGGGTCAGGCGGGGCGCCTGCGGCGTGAAACCCGATCCATTCGGGACGCCGTCGACAGCCTTCAGGTCGATGACATAGCGATAGGCGGTCGCGCCATCGCCGGGTGGCAGCAGGAAGCGACGGCGAACCTCGGCCTTGCCGGCCAGGTCCAGGCGCAGGCGGGCGCCGCCCGCGGCCTCGTCTATGACCCAGCGCTTGACCAGGCCCTGGCCCGAACCCTGCAGGTCGCCGGAAACGACGACGTTGGGCAGCGCCATGACCAGGCGCTGATCACTCATGCCGTCGGAAATCAGCTTGCCGGCCGAGGCGCGGTCCAGGTCGATCACCACCCGGGTTTCGGTGCGATCGCCGCCGAAGCGGACCTTCTGCACCCCGCCGGCGCGGCGGGGCCCTGGGCGGTGGCGACCGCGACGCCGGCCGTCGTCAGACCGCCGACGATCAACGCCGCCCGAACCCAGCCCATGCGGGCCAAACTGATGAGAACCTTCCGCATCCCCGCCCGCGTAACCGGATTTGGTGAACCGAACGTCAATATCGCCCGGGCGAGGTAGCCAAAGGGTTAAGTCCTGTTGATCCGTCGAAAGCTTTTCTTTTGCGCGCCGATGTGGCTACAGTCCCGCCGCGCGTGAAGTCCGTGATCGTCACGACTCCATGCGAGCTGGCTTTGCCTCGAAAGTGGTCTGAACCTCTTCCGATGCGAAGATGGCGGACTAGATAGTGTTCGAGACACGGCCGACCTGGCGGGCAAGACGCCTACCGAAACGCCGTGTCGAGGGGCTCGCGTCGGGCTCAAACGCCCTTCCGGCGACGACGCGCCATCCGATCCGCGCCTTCTGGCGCGACAACAGACACCTTCTCGCGCCATTCGTGACGCGACAGGCACAACAATCCGGTCCGCGCCTCGCGCGGGAGGGACAAACGAAACCCCAATGGGCTGCGCCGCACCCGATCGCCTTTGGCACCTGACCCTTCGCAACCGCGCTGACGGTGCGACGGTCGGCGACGCGCGCGCCCTTCATTCAAATCGGCGACCGGGCCTCGCGCCCGCCGCGCGCCGTGGAGACTTCCTTAATGTCGAAGAAGATGCTGATCGACGCAGCACACGCCGAAGAGACGCGTGTGGTCGTCGTGGACGGAACCCGGGTTGAAGAGTTCGATTTCGAGAGCCAGACCCGCAAACAGCTTCGCGGTAACATCTATCTCGCCAAGGTAACCCGCGTCGAACCCAGCCTGCAGGCCGCGTTCGTCGAGTACGGCGGCAATCGCCACGGCTTCCTGGCGTTCAACGAAATCCACCCGGACTACTACCAGATCCCGGTCGCCGACCGTGAAGCGCTGATGCGTGACGACTCGGGCGACGACGAGGACGACACTCCGATCTCGCGTCGCGCCTCGGGCGGCGACGACGAGGACGACGTCAACGGCGGCGACCACGCGATCGACGACGATGACGACGACGTCGAGGAAGAGCTGGCGCGCCGCAAGCGCCGGCTGATGCGCAAGTACAAGATCCAGGAAGTGATCCGCCGCCGGCAGATCATGCTGGTCCAGGTCGTCAAGGAAGAGCGTGGCAACAAAGGCGCGGCCCTGACCACCTACCTTTCCCTGGCCGGCCGCTACGGCGTCCTGATGCCCAACACCGCCCGCGGCGGCGGCATCAGCCGCAAGATCACGGCGGTCACCGACCGCAAGCGCCTGAAGAACGTCGTCCAGAGCCTGGACGTGCCGCAGGGCATGGGCCTGATCGTCCGCACGGCCGGCGCCAAGCGCACCAAGGCCGAGGTCAAGCGCGACTACGAATATCTGCTGCGTCTCTGGGAGAATATCCGCGAGAACACGCTGCACTCGATCGCGCCGGCGCTGATCTACGAGGAGGAAGACCTCGTCAAGCGCGCCATCCGCGACATGTACGACAAGGACCTGGACGGGATCTGGGTCGAGGGCGACGCCGGCTACAAGGAAGCGCGCGACTTCATGCGCATGCTGATGCCGAGCCAGTCCAAGAAGGTCTTCAACTACCGCGACCCGACCCCGCTGTTCGTCAAGAACAAGATCGAGGACCATCTGGCCCAGATCTATTCGCCGGTCGTGCCGCTGCGCTCCGGCGGCTACCTGGTCATCAACCAGACCGAAGCCCTGGTCGCCATCGACGTCAACTCGGGCAAGGCCACGCGCGAGCGCAACATCGAGGCCACGGCCCTCAAGACCAACATCGAGGCCGCCGAGGAGGCCGCCCGCCAGCTGCGCCTGCGCGACCTGGCCGGCCTGATCGTCATCGACTTCATCGACATGGATGAAGGCAAGAACAACCGCGCGGTCGAGAAGGTCCTGAAGGACGCTCTCAAGGACGACCGCGCCCGCATCCAGATGGGCAAGATCTCGGGCTTCGGCCTGATGGAGATCAGCCGCCAGCGTCGCCGCACCGGCGTCCTGGAAGGCACGACCCACGTCTGCGAGCATTGCGAAGGCACCGGCCGCGTCCGCTCGGTCGAGTCCAGCGCTCTGGCCGCCCTGCGCGCGGTCGAGGTCGAAGCCCTGAAGGGCTCCGGCGCCGTGATCCTGAAGGTCGCCCGCTCGGTCGGTCTCTACATTCTCAACGAAAAGCGCGCCTATCTGCAGCGTCTGCAGCAGACGCACGGCCTGCATGTCACCGTCGTGGTCGACGACAGCCTGCACGCCGGCGACCAGGAGATCGATCGCACCGAACTGGGCGAGCGTATCGCCGTGGCCCCGGCCCCGTACGTCGACGAGGACGATGACTTCGACGCCGCCGCGTTCGAGGACGAGGAAGAAGACGACGAAATCATCGTCGACGAGGACGAAGAAGACGTCGAGCGCGAGGACACCGACGACGACGACGCCTCGGCCCGCAAGCAGGCCCGTGACGACGATCGTGGCGACCGCAAGGGCCGTCGCGGCCGCCGCGACCGGGGCCGCAATCGCGGCCGTCGCGACGAGCGCGAGACGGAAACCGAGTCCGAGGGCGAGGAAGAAGAGGTCGACGGCGACGCCGATGACCGCGCCGAGTTCGGCGAGGACGACGATGGCGGCCGTCGCCGCCGCCGTCGCGGTCGTCGCGGCGGTCGGCGCGGCGGTCGCGAGGACGGTGATCGTCCGACCGACGCCTTCGTCTGGATCCGTCCGCGTGTCCCGTTCGGCGAGAACGTCTTCACCTGGCACGACCCGGCCGCCCTGGTCGGCGGCGCCAGTGAACCGCGCCGCCCGGCGCCGGAAGCCCGCGCCGAAGCCCCGGAGGCCGTCGAGCGTCCGGAACGCGCCGAGCGCCCCGAGCGTGAAGAGCGTCCCGCTCGCGAACGTGGCCGTCGCGGCCGTGACCGTGGCCGCCGCAACCGCGACGAGGCCCCGACGACCGAAACGGCTGTCGCCGAAGCGGCTCCGGCCGAGGTCGTGACCGCCGAACCGGCCGAGCCGTTCGAAGCCCCGATCCTGGCGCCGCCGGTGATCGCCGGTCCGCCGGCCGATGTCTGGGTCGAGCTACCGGAAGCCGAAGAGGCCCCGAAGAAGCCCAAGCGCGCCCGCTCGCGCGGCAAGAAGGCGACGGTCGAGGCCGCCGAGGCCGCTCCGGACGCTGTCGAGGCCGTGGCCGAGACGGTGACCGAGAGCGTCGCGGTGGTCCCGCCGGAGCCGGTCGCCGAACCCGTCGCCGAGCCGGTCGTTCAGGCCGCGCCTGAGCCCGAACCCGTCGCGGAAACGGCGCCGGCCACGCCGGCCGAGCCCGATCCGAACGAGATCACCACCCCGCCCGAAAAGCCCCGCAAGGGCTGGTGGCGCCGGTAAGGTGAACTGATCGCGGCCCGCGTGTCCTGACCGACGCGCGGGCCGAAATCTTCGCGCCCTAAAAACGCCGTCCAGAATCGTCGCTATGGGAGCTGAAACCCTTGTTCCCTCGCGTCGGACTTCCAAGTTAGACTGGTCGGGGTTCGCGGGGGCGCGATCTGGAGATCATTCGATGACCTCGCGTAGCGGGCGCGCCGGAAGGCGTCAGGTGGGAAGGCGTCTGGGCGTGGCGTTGTCCGTCCTGTCGCTTCTCGCGTCCGGCGTTCCCCAGGTCGCCGCCGCCCAGGACGACGGCCCCTCCCTGATCCGCGACACCGAGATCGAGGAGATCCTGCACCACGACGCCGATCCGATCTTCGCGGCGGCGGGCCTAGATCCCAAGAACGTTCGGATCCTGATCGTCGGCGACAGGTCGCTGAACGCTTTCGCGACCCAGGGCCTGCAAATGGGCCTGAACACCGGCCTAATCCTGCAGACCGAGAACCCCAACCAGCTACGCGGCGTCATCGCCCACGAGACCGGACACCTGGCCGGCGGCCATCCGATCCGCTCGGACGAGATGATGAAGGCCGGCCTCAAGCCGATGATCCTGACCATGGGCCTGGGCATCCTGGCCGCCCTGGCCGGATCGCCGGACGGCGGCGCGGCCCTGCTGGCCAATTCGCAATACGCCGGCGCGCTCGGCGCACTTGGCTACAGCCGCGAACAGGAGTCGCGCGCCGACCAGGCCGGAGCCGGCTTCCTGGAAGCCACGGGCCAGTCGGGCCGCGGCCTCGTCGAGTTCTTCGACAACTTCCGCTATCAGGAGGTCTTCGATCAGGCCCGCCGCTATGCCTATTTCCGCAGCCACCCCTTGTCTTCAGAGCGGATCGAGGTGCTGCGCAGCCGCGTCGAACGCCAGCCACACTACAGCGCCGTGGACACGCCCGAGGACCTGGCCCAGCATGAGGTGATGAAGGCCAAGCTGGAAGGCTTCCTGAACCCGCAGGTCGCCTTGATGAAGTACAAGGAGACCGACACCGGCTTCCCGGCCCGCTATGCGCGCGCCATCGCCTACTACCAGATGAAGGACCCCGACCGGGCCCTGAAGCTGCTGGACGGCCTGATCGCCGACCACCCCGACAATCCCTATCTGTGGGAACTGAAGGGCCAGATCCTGTTCGAGTTCAACCGGATCACCCTGGCCGAGGAGCCGCAGCGCAAGTCGGTGCAGCTGAAGCCCGACGCGGCCCTGCTGCGCATCAACCTGGGCCAGACCCTGATCAGCCTGAACGATCCGGCCAAGATCGAGGAAGGCGTCCAGGAGCTGAAGCGCAGCCTGCTGAACGATCCCGACAACGCCGTGACGTGGAGACTGCTGGCCCAGGCCTACGATACCCAGAAGAAGGACGGCGAGGCCCGCCTGGCCACCGCCGAGCAGTATTACTCGCTGGGCGCCGTGCGCGAGGCCAAGGTCTTCGCCATGCGAGCCCGGGAGCTGCTGCCCAAGAACACGCCGGACTGGCGCCGGGCCACCGACATCGTCCTGGCGTCCCGACCGTCCAACCAGGACCTGAAGGACCTGGCCAAGGACAGCGCCATGCCATCCAACCTCGGGCGCTAAAGCCGCCCTCCTCCTTCCAAGACTTCGAGATCTAGATGACCCTGTTTCGTCGCGCCGCGACCCTCGCCGTTCCGCTGGCCATCGCCGGCCTGACCCTCACCGGCTGCGAACGGCCCGAACCCAAACCCAGCAAGCTGTTCGGTGAGAAGGTCCGCGCCTACCTGCTCGAGCACCCCGAGGTGCTGATGGAAGCCAGCCAGAAGCTGCAGGAAAAGCAGGCCGCCCAGCAGGCCGCCTCGTCGCAGAAGGCGATCGGCCAGTATCGCCAGGCCATCGAGCGCGATCCGCGCGACATCGTCATCAATCCCGCCGGCTCGATCACGGTCACCGAGTTCTTCGACTATCGCTGCGGGTATTGCCGTCACGCCGCGCCCGAGATCGTCGAGCTGGTCCAGAAGAATCCCGACATCCGCCTGGTGCTGAAGGATTTCGTGATCTTCGGCCACGACAGCGAAGCCGCCGCCCGCATCGCCCTGGGCGCCAAGGACCAGGGCAAGAGCCTGGATCTCTATAAGGCGCTGATGGCTGAAAACGCCCTCGACGCCGCCGCCGCCTTGCGCATCGCCAAGGGCCTGGGCGTCGACATGGACAAGGCCAAGGCCGCTGGCGAAAGCCAGGCCGTGACCCAGCATCTGGCCGACACCGAAGCCCTGGCCAAGACCCTGGCGCTGTCGGGCACCCCGGCCTTCATCGTCGGCGACACCCTGATCCCGGGCGCCGACATCAACGCCCTGAAGCTGGCGATCGAACAGACACGCGCCAGCAAGGTCAAGGCGGGGTGATGGGCCGTCCTCGCCCTTCGACAAGCTCAGGGTGAGGACTACTTTTGGCTCAGCGCATCACTAGAGCGTCGGACATGAAATCGGAATCGAAGGGATTCCAGGTTTGCGCGAAGCATGATTCACCGTGGTTGGAGGTGGATCATGGGCAAGAGCTATTCGGGTGATCTTCGAGATCGGATCATTGGCTACGTCAGCGCCGGTGGATCACGTCGTGGTGCGGCCAAGCACTTTGGGGTCAGCAACAGTTGCGCGGTGAAGCTGCTGGCGCGGGTGGAGCAGACGGGCTCTTGTGCGCCAGCGCGCCAGGGACGGCCGCCGGGAGACGGCAAGCTGGCGGCGCATCGGTCGTTCCTGATCGAACAGGTCGAAGCCAAGCCGGATATCACCCTGCCGCAACTGGCGGCCTTGCTGGAGGCGCAACGCGGGGTGAGCGCGGATCCCAGTTCGCTGTCGCGGGCGCTTCGCGCGGCTGGGTTCACATATAAAAAAAGCCCTGATGGCCTCGGAGCGCGCACGCGAAGCGGTGCGTGAACGGCGCAGGGAGTGGATCGAGCACCGCCAGCCCGTCATGCGCCAGCAGCCGGCGCGGCTGGTGTTCATTGACGAGACGGCGGTCACCACCAAGATGACCCGGCTGCGCGGCCGCAGCCTGCGCGGTAAGCGCCTGGCGGCCGATGCGCCCTTCGGCCACTGGAGAACCCAGACCTTCATCGCTGGCCTGCGATGCGCGCAGCTGACCGCGCCCTGGGTGCTCGATGGCCCGATGAACCGCGACGCCTTCGACGCCTATGTCGAGACCCAGCTAGCGCCGACGCTCAGCCCCGGTGACGTCGTGGTTCTCGACAACCTCGCCGCCCACAAGGGACCAAGAGCCGTCCAGGCCCTCAAGGCGCGGGGAGCCTGGTTCCTGTTCCTCCCGCCCTACTCGCCCGACCTCAACCCGATCGAGATGGCCTTCTCAAAGCTAAAAGCCCATCTGCGCGGCGCCTGCGCTCGCACCTTCGACGACCTCTGGAGGGCCGTCGGCGACATCTGCAGCCTCTACGAGCCCCAAGAGTGCTGGAACTACTTCAAGGCCGCTGGCTATGCGTCACATTAAACGCACGATGCTCTAGAAACCTCACCCTGAGCCTGTCGAAGGGCGAGGTTTCGGTCCCGCGACGCTAGATCAGCCCCGCCAGCGGCGAGCTGGGATCCGCGTACAGCCGCTTCTGCATCCGGCCCGCCAGATACGCTTCCCGCCCGGCGATGACCGCGTGCTTCATGGCCTTGGCCATGCGGATCGGGTCCTTGGCTTCGGCGATGGCGGTGTTCATCAGGATGGCGTCGCAGCCCAGCTCCATGCCGATCGCCGCATCGGAGGCCGTGCCGACGCCGGCGTCGACCAGAACCGGCACCTTGGCGTTCTCGACGATGATCCGCAGGTTCACGCGGTTCTGGATGCCCAGGCCCGAGCCGATCGGCGCGCCCAGCGGCATGATCGCCACGGCGCCGGCCTCTTCCAGCTTCCTGGCGTAGACCGGGTCGTCCGAGCAGTAGACCATGACCTGGAAGCCTTCGGCGACCAGCAGCTTCAGCGAGCGCAGGGTCTCTTCCATGTCGGGAAACAGGGTCTTGGGGTCGCTGAGAACCTCCAGCTTGACCAGCTCCCAGCCGCCGGCCTCACGCGCCAGGCGCAGGGTGCGCACGGCGTCCTCGCCGGTGAAACAGCCGGCCGTGTTCGGGAGATAGGTGAATTCCGTCGGCTTGACGTAGTCGACCAGCAGCGGCTGGCTCGGATCCGTCAGGTTCACCCGGCGCACGGCCACGGTGACGATCTCCGCCCCGGCCGCGCGGGCGGCGGCGGCGTTGGTCGCATAGTCCTTGTACTTGCCCGTGCCGACGATCAAGCGCGAGCGGAAGGTGCGGCCGGCGACGGTCCAGGTTTCATCGTTGTCGATGCCATCAGGGGGGGTGACGGTGTCGGGGGAGACGTGCGCGTTCATGGGCGTGGTTTACCCCCCAGAAGCGCGCGTTTCAAATACGCAGGATCAACCGCCGCCGATAAAAGTGACGATCTCGATGCGGTCGCCGTCGACCAGCGCCGTGTCGGCATAGGTCGAGCGCGGGGCGATCTCGAGATTGCGCTCGACCGCCACCTTGCGGGCGTCCAGGCCCAGCGACGTCACCAGATCGGCGATCGTGACCACGTCGGCCACGTCCAGCTCTTCCCCGTTTAGCAAAAGCCTCATCTCACCTCCGAAGCGAGCCGTGCTTGTGACCCGGCGGAACCGGCTATACAAGACCTCCCGGAATCGACGGCGGAGCCGCATGGTAAAACCGATCCACGTGCTGAGCGGACCCAATCTCAACCTGTTGGGGACTCGCGAGCCCGAGATTTATGGCAGGGACACCCTCGATGATGTCCGGGCGCGCTGTGAGGCGCGGGCGGCTTCGCGTGGCGTTTCGGTGGTCTTCCGCCAGTCCAACCATGAGGGCGTGCTGATCGATTGGGTGCAGGAGGCGCGTGAGTCGGCCTCGGCGCTCGTCCTCAATCCGGCCGGCTACGGCCACACCTCGATTGCGCTTCTGGACGCGCTCAAGACCTTGAGCATTCCGGTGATCGAGTGCCACTTGTCCAACCCGGCGGCGCGGGAGGAATTCCGCCGCCACACCTTCGTTTCGCTGGCCGCCACCGGGATCGTCTCCGGCTTCGGCGCGGCGAGTTATGAACTGGCGATCGAGGCCGCCTTCGGCCTGATCCGCGTTTAACAACGATATCGCCCGGCGTTTTCCGCCGCCGAGGCGCTTCAGAACAACAAGGTAAGCTTCCATGTCGAACCCCAAGGCCCCCGCCGATCCGGTCGAAGCTCCGGCCATCGACGCCCGTCTGGTCCGCAAATTGGCGGACATCCTGAAGGACACGGGCCTGTCCGAGATCGAAGTCGAGCACGCCGGCCTGAAGATCCGCGTGGCCCGCGAACTGACCGCCGCGCCGATCAACTACGTCCAGGCGGCGGCTCCCGCCTACGCCCCAGCCCCGGCCGCCGCTCCGGCCCCTGTCGCCGCCGCGCCTGCGGCGGAACCCGCGCCGGCTCCGGCCGCCGCCCGGGGCGACGCCGTGAAGTCGCCGATGGTCGGCACCGCCTACCTCTCGCCCCAGCCGGGCGCCGACGCCTTCATCAAGGTCGGCGACACGGTCTCGGCCGGCCAGACCCTGCTGATCGTCGAAGCCATGAAGACCATGAACCCGATCTCGGCTCCCAAGGCCGGCAAGATCGTCGAGATCCTGGTTGAAGACGCGCAGCCCGTCGAGTTCGGCGAGCCGCTCGTCGTCATCGAGTAACGCTCATGTTCGACAAGATCCTGATCGCGAACCGGGGCGAAATCGCGCTCCGGGTTCACCGCGCCTGCAAGGAAATGGGCATCGCCACCGTGGCGGTCCATTCCGAGGCCGACCGCAACTCGATGTGGGTGCGCCTGGCGGACGAAAGCGTCTGCATCGGCCCCGCGCCCGCCGCCAAGAGCTACCTGAACATCCCGTCGATCATCGCGGCCGCCGAGATCACCGGGGCCCAGGGCATCCACCCGGGCTATGGCTTCCTGTCCGAGAACGCCCGCTTCGCCGAGATCGTCGGCGCGCACGGCTTCACCTTCATCGGTCCGAAGCCCGAGCATATCCGGATGATGGGCGACAAGATCACCGCCAAGCAGGCCGTGAAGGACGCCGGCATTCCGGTCGTTCCCGGCTCGGACGGCGGCGTCTCGACCGAGGAAGAGGCCTTCGAGGCCGCCGAGAAGATCGGCTTCCCCGTGCTGATCAAGGCCGCCGCCGGCGGTGGTGGTCGCGGCATGAAGGTCGCCCAGACGCGTGAAGACCTGGCCGAGGCGGTCTCGACGGCCCGCGCCGAGGCTCGCGCCGCGTTCGGCGACGACACGGTGTACATGGAGCGCTACCTCCAGAAGCCGCGCCACATCGAACTGCAGGTCATCGCCGACAGCCACGGCAACGTGGTCCACCTGGGCGAACGCGACTGCTCGCTGCAGCGCCGCCACCAGAAGGTGCTGGAAGAAGCCCCCTCGCCGGCCCTGTCCGCCGAAGGCCGCGCCAAGATCGGCAAGGTCGTCGTCGATGCGGTCAAGGCCATCGGCTACCTGGGCGTCGGGACCATCGAATTCCTGTGGGAGAACGACGAGTTCTTCTTCATCGAGATGAACACCCGCCTGCAGGTCGAGCACCCGGTCACCGAAGCCATCACCGGCATCGACCTGGTCCGTGAGCAGATCCGCATCGCCGCTGGCCTGCCGCTGTCGTTCACCCAGGAAGACGTCGTCTTCGAGGGCCACGCCATCGAGTGCCGTATCAACGCAGAGAACGCGCGGACCTTCACGCCGTCGCCGGGCACCATCACCGACTTCCACGCCCCTGGCGGCCTGGGCGTTCGCCTGGATTCGGCGATCTACACCGGCTACGCGATCCCGCCCTATTACGACAGCCTGATCGGCAAGCTGATCGTGCACGGCCGCGATCGCGCCGAGTGCGTCGCGCGCCTGAAGCGCTGCCTGGCCGAAATGGTCGTGGGCGGCGTCGAGACCACGATCCCGCTGTTCCAGGACCTTCTGGTGCAGCCCGACATCCTGGCCGGCGAATACGACATCCACTGGCTGGAACGCTGGATCAAATCCCAGGAGGCCTAGGCGGGTTGGCGATGGAAGACGCCTTCTCGGTCGACGACCTGATCGCCTGTTACGCGCGCGGCGTCTTCCCCATGGCGGACGCCCGCGAGGACGAGAGTGTCTTCCTGATCGATCCCGAGCGGCGGGGCGTGCTGCCGCTCGGGGACTTTCATATCCCCAAGCGTTTGGCGCGCACCGTGCGCAACGGCCCCTACGAGGTCCGGATCGACACCGCCTTCGACGCGGTGATCGAGGGCTGCGCTGCATCCCGCCCGGGGCGGGTCGAAACCTGGATCAATCACCCCATCCAGAAGCTCTACGGCCAGCTCTATGCGCGCGGCCTGGCCCACAGCGTCGAGGCGTGGCTGGACGGTCAGTTGGTCGGCGGCCTGTATGGCGTCTCGCTGGGGGGAGCGTTCTTTGGCGAGAGCATGTTCTCGACGGCGCGCGACGCCAGCAAGGTGGCGCTGGTCCATCTGGTGGCGCGCCTGACCGCCGGCGGCTATCAGCTTCTGGACACCCAGTTCCTGACTGAACATCTGACACAGTTCGGCGCGACCGAAATCAGCCGCGCGGACTATCGCCGGCGGCTGGCCAAGGCCCTGGCGGTCCAGGGCGACTTCTACGGCTTGGCAGGGGGCGCGACCGGAGCCGACTGCCTGCAGGCGATCAGCCAGACGTCATAGACCGGGTGCTGCAGCGGGTTCAGGCCCGGCGAGCTGGCGTACATCCAACCCTTGTAGATCTGGCGTCCGGGCGGTGCGGCGCGGCCGGCCTGGGCCTTGGGCTGGGTGTCGACGATGACATAGGCGGCCGTCTCCGGCGCGATCTCGTCGGCGGCCGCCGTCTCGCAGGCGCGAACGGTGAAGATCAGGGTCTTGTAGCGGATCGGCTGGCCGACCGGGATCTCGAACCGCATGGTCTCGGTCGTGACCTTGTCCAGGGCCTGCAGGATGGCGATCGTGTAGCGCTGGCGCTTGGCGGGTTCCGGCGGTTTGACCGGCGCGGTCGGCTTGGTGGTCGTCGCGGGCGCCGGCTGGGGCGCGGGCTGCGCGCCGAGATTGACAGCCGCGGGCGGTGTCGGCGCCGGCTGGGCCTGGCGTGGCTCCGCGGCCTGGACCGGCGGCGCGGGACGCGGCGCGGACGTGGCCGCCGGCGCCTGCGAGGGCGACGGCGGGGTCTGGGGCTGCGGGGCGTTCTGGCGCGCGAGCGCGGCGCCCGCCACGGTCAGGCCGGACAGGGCCGCAAGGGCGGCGACCAGGGACGCCCGGCGGCGCATGCGCCTTATTCCGGCGTCCAGGCTTGGTAGTCGCTGGTGGCGGCCGCGCGTTCGCCACCCCGGGTCAGCGAACCCTTCGGACGCCAGGCGTGCACGGTGCCGGTCAGGTTGGGCAGGTGATCCTTTTCCCACTCGCGACGCTTCAGCGGAACCTGGGTCGGCGGCTCGTCGAAGGTGTAGTGCAGCCAGCCGCTCCAGTCCGGCGGGACCTTCGACGCCTCGGCATAGCCGTTATAGATCACCCAGCGGCGCTTGCGCTGGTCGTAGCTGTCACTGTTGTCGCGCGCTTCGAAGTAGCGGTTGCCCTGCTCGTCCGTGCCCACAAACACGCCGCGGCGGCCGATATGGAAGCGCTGACCCAGGGTCGCGCCGTTCCACCACGTGAAGATCGCTTTCAGCACTACGTTCGCACCTGAATTTGCAAGGCTTTGACGACACCACGGCGAGCGTGGCGAAGCGGCCGGAACATAGCGTTCCGAGCCCGCAGCGTCCAGCGCTGCTCGCCCCGAGCCAACTTCAACATCTTGTGGATTAGAGCCTACGGACCCGCAACATCTATTGAGGCTGAGCGAGCGAGGTTCTAGCTTGGGGTGCGACCTTACGCGCATCCCCTCGGCACGGAATCAGTCGTTAGGGATTTGGTAAGATATCACGACCGCCGCCCGGACCGGAACTCGCCCATGCGTACGCCCGCCAAAGCCGCCGGACTTGCCCCCGCCATGGAATGGCGCGACCTCGAGCGCGCCGATGAGATCGTCGTGGTCTCCGCGCCGTCGTCCTGGACAGACGCGCGCGTCGAGGCCTGGCTGGACTGGGCCGGCGAGATCCAGCCCAAGGCGCCGCTGGGCGGCGGTCCAGCCTGCTACGCCGACCGGATCGCCCAGATCGGCCTGACGCGCGGCTTGTTCGGCGACAAGGCCGACGCCTCGGCGTTTCGCGAAGCCCTGCTGGCCACCATGCTCTCGGGTGTCGCCACCCCTGCCGGCGGCCAAACCGGCCTGACGCTGCTGCCCGACGTCGGCGAGTTCGAGTTCGAGAGCGCCGTGAAGGGCGCCCTGGGCCAGCGCCGCGCCCGGATCCTGGCCGCCCAGGCGGCCGCGCGCCTGGACGCCGCCCTGGCCCAGGTCGCCGACGCCGTCCGCCGGTGTTCGGGCGACCCGCGCGCCTGTGGCGACGTTCGCAAGAACCCGGCCCTGGCCCGCGCCGCCCGCAAGGCCCGCGAGTTGGGCGCCGACGACCGCACCATCCTGGACGCCATCGCCACGGCCGATGCGCCGCGTCCGCCGCTGACCGAACCGGGCTCGGAACGCGAAGCCCCCATGATCGCCTCGGCCAGCCGCCAAGGCGTGTCCGCCGGCGACGAGGCCGCCACGCTGGCCGCCCAGGTCGGCTGGGAAACCAGCGCCCTCACCCTGGCCCTGTCGCCCACGGACGCAGACCTTCTGTCACGCGGCGTCGGCGTAAGCGCGGCGATCGACGCCAGCGCCTTCCTCGACGACGATGGCTTCGACATCGAGCGCTTCACCTATGTCTGCCACCTGTGGGGCACGGCCCTGGAGTTGGAACGAGACGAGCGCCCGGCTCGCCTGGGCCTGGCCGGCGTCGGCGATTGCCTGCTGAGCCAGGGCCTCTCGCAGACCAGCGTCGAGGGCCGCGACGCCGCCGCCGCCCTGTGGGCCCTGGCCGTCGGCGCCGCCCTTTCAGCCAGCGCCGAAGCGGCTGCCGCTCTGGGTCAGGACGAAACCTTCGCCCAGGACCGACAGGGCGTGCTGAAGACCCTGGCCGAGCGCCGCGTGCGCGCCGCCGCCCTGCGTTCGGACCTGGCCACCGAGGCGGCCGCCGCCTTGGCCACCGCCCACGCCCTTGCCCGCAAGCACGGCCTGCGCTCGACGGCCCTGGTCGGCCCGTTCGAGGACGCCGAGGCGTCGCTACGCCTGGGCGGCGCGCCGGTCGGCGCGGCCGGCGCCATCTCGCCCGTCTCGGTCACCCAGACCGCCGATGGCTGGCTGCTGCCCGCCTTCAGCCCCGCCGCCTTCGAGGCCCTGTCGACCGAGGGCGTCGACCTGGACGCCGCCCGCCGCCACGCCCTGGGCCACGGTTCGCTGCTGGACAGCCCGGCCATCGACCACGTCATGCTGCAGACTCGCGGCTTCACCGCCCATGAGATCGAGAAGGCCGAGAACGCCCTGCGCGAGCATCAGGGCCTGCGCGCGGCCTTCGCCCCGGCCATCGTCGGCGCCGGCTTCCTGCGCGACGTGCTGGGCGCCTCGGCGGAGGACGTCGCCCGCCACGACTTCGACACCCTGGCCTTCGCCGACTTCTCGCCGACCGAGATCGCCACGGCCGAACGCCACGCCCTGGGCGCCGGTACGCTCGGCGACTGTGAGACCCTGAATCCCGAACTGCGCGAGGCCTTCCGTTCGGTCGAGGCCCCCACCTTCGCCGACCGCCTGGCCATGCTGGTCGCGGTCGAGGCGTTTGCGTGCCTGCCGACGGCGGTCGCCGTGCCGGTGGCGTTCGACAGCCGCCCCGCCGACGCCGTGCGGGCCCAGGCGGCGGCGGCGCGGGCCGGTGTCCGCGCGCTGCGCCTGCACCGCGCGACGGCGCCGGCCGATTTCAAGCTGGACCTGCCCGAGGAGCCTGCCGCTGAACCGGCGCGCGCCGCGCCGCTTCTCGATAAGATCGGCCGCGAGCCGGTCGTCACCGAACGCGTGGTGGAAAAGATCGTCGAGCGCGACCGCTCGCGCCGCCGCCTGCCCGACCGGCGTAAGGGTTACATCCAGAAAGCGGCCGTCGGCGGCCACAAGGTCTATCTGCACACCGGCGAGTACGAGGACGGCGAGCTGGGCGAGCTGTTCATCGACATGCACAAGGAAGGCGCGGCCTTCCGCAGCCTGATGAACAACTTCGCGATCGCCGTGTCGCTGGGCCTGCAGCATGGGGTGCCGCTGGACGAGTTCGTCGACGCCTTCGTCTACACCAAGTTCGAGCCGGCGGGCCCGGTGTCGGGCAACGACTCGATCAAGTCCGCGACCTCGATCCTGGACTACATCTTTCGCGAGCTGGGCGTGTCCTATCTGGGCCGCGACGACTTGGCCAACGGCGATGCCGGCCAGTTCAACGCCGACGGCCTGGGCTGGGGCAAGCCGCTGTCGGAAGACGAGATCGACGACGTCGGTCCCGATCCGGTGCTGGCCAGCAAGTTCATCTCCAAGGGCTTCTCGCGCGGGGCCGCGCCCGACAACTTGGTCTTCGCCTCGTTCGGCCGTCGCCGGGTCGAGGGCGCCGAGCGTCCGGGATCCGAAGGCGAGATGTGCCCGGCCTGTGGCGACCTTTCGCTGATCCGTCGCGGCGGCCTGACCGTCTGCGACACGTGCGGCGCCCAGTCGGATCGTCCCGGTCCCGTCGCGTCCTCGTAACGGTCTCGACCTAGGCCGGTTGAGAGGCGCTGGCGGCGACGACTTCACGTTGCCGACGGCCGTTTTTCCATCGCTTGTAGCGGTTAAATCCCCGTCATTACCGCGATTTAAGTGGCTTCTACCCCTCCGTCGGTTCAAACCGTAACTCACACAGTCGCGTATCGTATGGACTGCACGGAGAAGTCGATGTCCCGCTTGGGCGCTTCCATCGCCGCCTTGACGCTGAGCCTCCTGGCCCTGTCCGGCCAGGCTCAAGCCTCGATCGAAGACAAGGACGTCGCCAAGCTGACCTCCTTCGGCGGGATGTGCGCCAACTGCGACCTGGCCGGCCGCAAGCTGATGAACGCCAAGTTCACCGGCGCCAACTTCGCCAGGTCCGTCCTGATCGGCGCCGACCTGCGCGGCGCCATGTTCTACGGCAGCAATTTCGCCGCCGCCGACCTCAGCCGCGCCGATCTGCGCGGGGCCGAGATGCGCGGCGCCAACTTCGTGGCCGCCAACTTCACCGACGCCAAGATGTCGGGCATGGAAGGCAGCGGCGTGAACCTGCAGTCGGCCACCCTGGTCCGCGTCGACCTGTCGTCCTCCGAACTGCATGGTTCGCAGTTGGTCGGCGCCAACCTGCAGCGGGCGCGCCTGTCGAACGCCGAGCTGACGGGCTCGAACCTGACCGGGGCCAACGCCCGCGACGCCGACTTCTCGAATTCGGATCTCAACCACGCCATCCTGGCCGGCGCGCGTTTCGAAGGCGCCAACTTCCGCAACGCCGACCTGACCGGCTCCAATCTGCGCGGGGCCATCTTCTCCGGCGCCGATTTCCACAACGCCGACCTCAGCGCCGCCGTGCTGTCCGGCGCGGACTTCACCGGGGCCCGGGGCCTCGATCAGGATATGCTGGACGAAGCCTGCGGCGATGGCGGCGTGCGCCTGCCCTCGGGCCTGACGGTGCGTCCCTGCAACGGCTTGCGAGGCGCGCGCTTCATGCTGTTGCGCGAGATGCCCAAGGCTCCGCCCGCGCCCCCGGCCCCGCCGAGGCCGCCCAAGTCTCCGAAGGACTGATCCCTTCCGGGAACACCGACCAAGAAAAAGCCCTCCGATCGCGAGACCGGAGGGCTTTCTCGTTTTGGCTTGAGCGCTGGCCTGGCCTTTTGGGCCTAGACCTTGATCGGCGGCGCGGTGCGGATGTGCAGCTCCTTCAGCTGCTTGTCGAGCACGTTGGCCGGCGCGTTCATCAAGAGGTCCTGGCCCTGCTGGTTCAGCGGGAAGGCGATGACCTCGCGGATGGCGACCTGGTCGGCCAGCAGCATGACGATGCGGTCGATGCCGGGCGCCAGGCCACCGTGCGGCGGCGCGCCGTAGCGGAAGGCGTTCAGCATGCCGCCGAACTGCTCCTCGACCACTTCGGGGCCGTAGCCGGCGGTGGCGAAGGCCTTGAGCATGATCTCGGGCTTGTGGTTCCGGATCGCGCCGGAGCACAGCTCGTAGCCGTTGCAGACGATGTCGTACTGATAGGCGCGGATGGTCAGCGGGTCCTGGGTCTCCAGGGCCTCCAGACCGCCCTGCGGCATCGAGAACGGGTTGTGGCTGAAGTCGACCTTCTTCTCGTCCTCGTTCCACTCGAACATCGGGAAGTCCACGATCCAGCAGAACTTGAACTGGTTCTCGTCGACCAGCTTCAGCTCCGTACCGACGCGGGTGCGGGCCAGGCCGGCGAACTTGGCGAACACGGCCGGATCGCCGGCCACGAAGAAGGCGGCGTCGCCTTGGCCCAGGCCCAGCGATTCCATCAAGGCCTGGGTCGGCTCGCCCAGGTTCTTGGCGATCGGGCCGCCCCACGAACCTTGGTCTTCCGACCAGAACACATAGCCCAGACCCGGCTGGCCTTCGCCCTGCGCCCAGCTGTTCATGCGGTCGCAGAAGGCGCGGCTGCCGCCGGTCGGGGCCGGGATCGCCCACACCTGGTTCTTGGCGTCGGCGCCCAGGATCTTGGCGAACAGGCCAAAGCCGCCGTCACGGAAGTGCGCCGAGACGTCCTGCATCTTGATCGGGTTGCGCAGATCCGGCTTGTCGCTGCCGTACCAGGCCATCGACTGGGCGTAGGTCAGGCGCTCGAAACCCTTGTGCTCGAACGATTGGCCAACGTCGTTGGTGAAGGTGTGGGTCCCGCTGATCGGCGAGACTGGCTTGCCGTTCGAGAACTCCTCGAAGACGCCGTGCATCACCGGCTCGATGGCCGCGAACACGTCTTCCTGGGTGACGAAGCTCATCTCGACGTCGAGCTGGTAGAACTCCAGCGAACGGTCGGCGCGCAGGTCTTCGTCGCGGAAGCACGGGGCGATCTGGAAGTAGCGATCGAAGCCCGAGACCATCAGCAGTTGCTTGAACTGCTGGGGCGCCTGCGGCAGGGCGTAGAACTTTTCGGGGTGCAGACGCGAGGGCACCAGGAAGTCGCGCGCGCCTTCCGGCGAGCTGGCCGTCAGGATCGGCGTCTGGAACTCGTTGAAGCCCTGGGCGAACATGCGGTTGCGGATCGACTGGATCACGCGCGAGCGCAGGACGATGTTCTTGTGCAGCGTCTCGCGACGCAGGTCGAGATAGCGGTGCTTGAGGCGGATTTCTTCCGGATAGTCCGGCTCGCCGAAGACCGGCAGCGGCAGTTCGGCGGCTTCGCTCAGCACCTCGACGGCCGAGACGCGGATCTCGATCTCGCCGGTCGGCAGGTTGGGGTTCACCACGCTGGCGTCGCGGGCGACGACTTCGCCGTCGATCTTGATCACGCTCTCGGCGCGCAGGCGCTCGACGATCGAGAAGCCCGGGGTCTCCGGGTGCAGCACCAGCTGGGTCAGGCCGTGGTGGTCGCGCAGGTCGATGAAGACCAGACCGCCGTGGTCGCGCTTGCGGTGGATCCAGCCCGACAGGCGCACCGTGGAACCGGTGTCGGAGGCGCGCAGAGCGCCGCAGTTGTGGGTGCGATAGGCGTGCATGGAGGTCATGAAAGTCTTGAATACGCGGTGATTTGCAAGGCGCGGTAAGGCGCACGTGGGCGCCCTGATGTCAAGGATTCTGGGACGGACCACGCGCTCGCGCGGCCCGTTCGCGAAAGGTGCTAGATGTCCTAGGCCGCTTCGACGATGGCCAGGAAGTCCTTGGCCTTCAAAGAGGCGCCGCCGACCAGAGCCCCGCCGACTTCCGGCGCGGCCAGGATCTCGCGGGCGTTCTCCGGCTTGACCGAGCCGCCGTACAGGATCGGCGTGGCCCTGCCCTGCTCGCCGAACCGGGCGACCAACTCGGTCCGGATGGCCGCGTGCATCTCGACGATGTTCTCGACCGAGGCCACGTGGCCCGTGCCGATGGCCCACAGCGGCTCATAGGCGACGTCGAAGGCCTGGCCCGCCAGGCTGTCCGGCAGAGAATTGCGCAGCTGGCCGATCACGAAGCTCACCGCCTCACCGGCCTGGCGCTGTTCCAGGCTCTCGCCGACACAGATGATCGGCTCCAGCCCGGCGGCCAGAGCGGCCTGGGCCTTGCCGGCAACCTGCTGGCAGGTCTCGCCGTGATCGGTCCGGCGCTCGGAGTGGCCAACGATCACCATGGTCCCGCCGGCGTCGGCGACCATCTGGGCCGAGATGTCGCCGGTGTGGGCGCCGCTCGCCGCGCCGTGGCAGTCCTGGCCGCCGACCAGGACGAACGAGCCCTCGACGGCCTCGCCGAGGCGATGCAGCAGAGTGGCGGGCGGGAAGATCGCGACTCGGGCGGCGGCCGGTCGCCGGTCCAGGCCGGCCGCGATGGCCCGGGCCTCGTCGAGGGCGGTCGAAAGACCGTTCATCTTCCAGTTTCCGGCGATCAGCGGCCGGGGCGTCGTGCTCAAAAGGGTCATGAGCGCCTTCTTGGGGTCATGCTCGCCTGGGAAGTCAAGCCCAGGCCGCTTGCCCGGTCACCCACGGCTCTACTATACCCGCTGCTCTCGACCGCCTTGCCCATTCGTTCGGCGGCTCCGACTGGAAGGTTCTCGTCCAAATGCTCGCCGGTTTCCGCTCCTTCGCCAAATCGCCGTTCGCGGTTCTGCTGTTCGGCCTGCTGATCGTCAGCTTCGCCATCTTCGGCATCAGCGACGTGTTCAAGGGCCCACGCGGCTCGGGCGTGATCAGCGCCGGTTCGCGCACGCTGTCGGCCCAGGATTTCAAGGCGCGGTTCGACAACTACCGCAAGGCCATGGAGCAGCGCGGCGGCGAGGCGATCACGCCCGACCAGGCCGTCGAGCGCGGCATCGACCGCCAGATCGTCCAGGAACTGACCCTGCAGGAATCGATGGCCGCCGCGATCCAGAAGATGGGCGTCACGCCGTCGGACAAGCTGGTCGGCGACATCGTCCACGAGCAGATGAGCCAGCTGCCCCCCGGCCAGCGTCCGTTCAGCCCGATCACCGGCAAGTTCGACCAGCAGGCCTACGCGGCCCTTCTGGCCCAGAACAACCTGACGCCTCAGGCCTACGAGGCGTCGCTGCGGGACGAGATCGCCAACGCCCACTTCTTTTCGGCCGTCGCCGACGGCATGAAGGCCCCGCGCATCTACGCGGCGCTGCAGGGCGCCTACATCCTGGAAGCGCGCGACGTCGCAGCCTTCGCGATCAATCCGGCCTCGGTCGAAAAGCCCGGCCAGCCGACCGACGCCCAGTTGACCGCATTCATGAAGGAGAACGCCGAGCGCCTGACGCGTCCGGAGACGCGCGTTCTGTCGATCATGCGCGTCAGCGCCAAGGCCCTGGAGCCGACCGTCGCGCTGAACCCGGCCGACATCCAGAAGGCTTTCGACTTCCGCAAGGACAGCCTGGCCCGCCCTGAAACCCGCTCGCTGATCCAGATCTCGGCGCCGGACGCCAAGGCGGCCGCCGTGATCTCGCAGCGCCTGGCCAAGGGCGAGGATCCGGCCGCCGTGGCCAAGGCCTACGGCAATACGCCGCTCATCCTGGCCGACAAGCCCAAGACGGCGGTGCCGGACCGCAAGGTCGCCGACGCCGCCTTCACCCTGGCCGCCGGTCAGGTCAGCGGCCCGATCACGGGCGAGCTGGGCGTCTCGGTGATCAAGGTCACCAAGGTCACGCCGGGCGTCGTCGCCACGCTGGACAGCGTCCGCCCGCAGATCGAGGCCGAGGTTCGCGCCCAGACCGCCCAGGCCAAGGCCTACGACCAGACCCAGGCCTATCAGGACGCCCACGACGGCGGCGCCGATCTGGTCGCCGCGGCGAGCAAGGCCGGCGCCCTGGTGCTGACGACCGCCCCGATCACCGCCCAGGGCGCCGATCAGACCGGCCAGCCCGTCGCGGGGTTGACGCCGGACATCCTCAAGACCGCCTTCTCGCTGTCGCAAGGCGGCGAGAGCGAACTGGTCGAGCTGGGCAAGGGCGAATACTACGCCGTGAAGGTCGAGAAGGTCGTACCGGCCGCGATGCCGCCGCTGGCCGAGATCAAGCCGCAGCTGACCGCCGTCTGGCAGGCCCAGGAGATGGGCAAGCGTCTGAAGGCCAAGGCCGACGAGCTGGCCGCCCGCGTCAAGAAGGGCGAGAGCCTGGACGCGGTGGCCGCCTCGGCCCAGTCCAAGGTTCAGAAGGTCCCCGGCCTGTCGCGTCAGAACGCCCAACAGCACATGGGCCTGGGCCGCGAGTTCCTGGCCGCGGCCTTCCAGGCCAAGAACGGCGAGGCCTTCGTGGCCCGCGCCGGCCAGCAGGGCGAGGCCTATGTGGTCGCCAAGCTGGAAGCCGTCCGCGCCGCCCCGGCCGATCAGGTGGCCCAGATCGCGGCCTTCACCCAGTCCCAGACCGCCAGCGGCCTGATGCGCGACCTGGGTGAGGCCTCGCGCAACGCCGCCAAGGCCCAGCTGAAGACCAAGAGCAACCTGACCCTGGCGCGCCAGGCCATCGGCGTCGACACCGACGCCCTGGCCAAGGCGCAAGGCGCCACGGGCGGAAAGAAAGCCGAGTAATGAGTCTGGAACCCGCCTTCGACGCCTTTTCGGAAGCCTATGATTCCGGACGTCAACAGGTCGTCTGGACCCGTCTGATCGACGATCTCGAGACCCCGGTCTCGGCCTATCTGAAGATCGCCCAGACGCGTCCCTACAGCTTCCTGTTCGAGAGCGTGGAAGGCGGCGCCTGGCGCGGTCGCTATTCGATCGTGACCATGAACCCGGACCTCGTCTGGCGCTGCCGCGGCGACCAGGCCGAGATCGCCGAGGACGGCGACATCGCCGCCGGCCGCTACACGCCTCAGCCGGGCGGCGCGCTGGACAGCCTGCGCGATCTGGTGGCGCGGTCGCGCATGGAGCTGCCCAAGGGCCTGCCGCCCATGGCTGCCGGCGTGTTCGGGGCCCTGGGCTACGACCTGGTTCGCCTGGTCGAGCGCCTGCCCGACATCAACGAGGACACCCTGGGCCTGCCGGACGGGATCATGACCCGGCCGCAGATCGTCGCGATCTTCGACGCCATCGCCCAGGAGATCATCCTGACCACGGCCGTGCGTCCCAAGGCCGGGGTGTCGGCCCACGACGCCTACGCCGCCGCCCGTTCGCGGATCGAGACGGTGATGGCCGACCTGCGCCGCCCGATGGGCCACGACGCGCCGCGCCCGGCCCGGGATCCGATGGAATTCACCACCCCGGTCAGCCGCGCCGATTACCACCAGGTCGTCGCCAAGGCCAAGGACTACATCGCCGCCGGCGATATCTTCCAGGTCGTAGCCAGCCACCGTTTCCGCGCCCCCTTCGACCTGCCGCCGTTCGCCCTATACCGCTCGCTGCGCCGGACCAACCCGTCGCCGTTCCTGTTCTTCCTGAACCTGGACGGCTTCAACCTGGTCGGCTCCAGCCCCGAGATCCTGGTCCGCCTGCGCGATGGCAAGATCACCATCCGGCCGATCGCCGGCACCCGTCCGCGCGGCGCTACGCCCGAGCAGGATGCGACGCTGGAAGCCGAGCTGCTGGCCGATCCCAAGGAGCGCGCCGAGCACCTGATGCTGCTGGACCTGGGCCGCAACGACGTTGGCCGCGTGGCCATGCTCAATCATCAGGGCAAGAACGCGCCGGTGGAGCGCTCCAAAGGCCCGAACGTCCGCGTGACCGAGAGCTTCAAGATCGAGCGCTACAGCCACGTGATGCACATCGTCTCGAACGTCGAGGGCAATGCGCCCGACGGCGTCGATCCGGTCGACGTGCTGATGGCGGCCCTGCCCGCCGGCACGCTGTCGGGCGCGCCCAAGGTGCGGGCCATGGAGATCATCGACGAGCTGGAAGTCGAAAAACGCGGCATCGGCTACGCCGGCGCCGTGGGCTATTTCGGCGCGGACGGCTCGGTCGACACCTGCATCGTGCTGCGTACGGCGCTGGTCAAGGACGGCATGATGTACGTCCAGGCCGGCGGCGGCATCGTCGCCGACAGCGATCCGGACGCCGAGTACGACGAGACCCTGCACAAGTCCCGCGCCCTCAAGCGCGCGGCCGAGGAAGCCTGGCGATTCAGCTGAGCCTTAGGGCTGCCTCTTCCGCTCCTACGGACCGCCTAGCCGGTCGTCCGGGAGGTGCTGGGTGACCGTCGGCGGCGCCAGCACCATCACCGTGGCGAAGCTGATCGCGCAGAGCGCGGCGAAGGCCGCGGCGGCCAGCACCGGCGCCATCTTCTGTCCGCGCGTCTTCTGCCGCAGCAAGGCGCGGACATAGGCGACGGCGACGGGGTCCAGGGCGGAATCACGCGGGTCCATCCCCATATGATGCTCCACACCGCGTCCGCTGTAACCGTAACTGAAGGCCACGCGCGAAAATGCCGCTACACAAAGGGCCCGCGCAGGCTAGAACCGCACTTCGAAAGGCGGCGTCATGATCCTCGTCATCGATAACTACGACAGCTTCACCTACAACCTCGTCCACTACCTGAACGAGCTTGGGGCCGAGACGGTCGTCTACCGCAACGACGCCCTGACGGTGCAGGAGGCCCTGGGCCTGGCGCCGGCCGCCGTCCTGTTGTCGCCGGGCCCCAAGGCCCCTGATCAGGCCGGCATCTGCCTGCCGCTGCTGCGCGCCGCGCCCGAGAACCTGCCGATCCTGGGCGTGTGCCTGGGCCACCAGGCCATTGGGCAGGCGTACGGCGGCGAGGTGATCCGCGCCAAGGCCGTGATGCACGGCAAGGTCAGCAAGGTTCGCCACAACGACAAGGGCATCTTCAAGGGCCTGCCCAACCCCTTCACCGCCACGCGCTACCACTCGCTGGCCGTCCGCCGCGAGGACCTGCCGCCCGAGCTGGAGGTCACCGCCTGGACCGACGACGGCGAGATCATGGGCGTGCAGCACAAGACCCGCCCGGTGTTCGGCGTCCAGTTCCACCCGGAATCGATCGCCACCGAGGGCGGCCACCAGATGTTGGCCAACTTCATGGACCTGGCCGGCGTCGAGCGCGACGCGGCGGTCTGGGTCTAGGGCGGGCCGCATCATGTCCGACGCTTTCAAGCCGCTGCTGGCCAAGCTGGCCGACGGCCAGACCCTGGGCGACGAGGACGCCGAGGTGTTCTTCGCTGCCTGCCTGCGCGGCGAGCCGACCCCGGCCCAAGTGGCCGCCGCCGTCACCGCCATGCGCCTGCGCGGCGAGACGGTTGGCGAAATCGCCGCGTGCGCCCGCGCCATGCGCCGCGCCGCCGTCCAGCTGGAGCATCCGTACGAGGTCATCGACGTCTGCGGCACCGGCGGCGATGGCCTGCACACCCTGAACATCTCCACCGCGGTCGGCTTCGTCGCCGCCGGCGGGGGTCTCAAGGTCGCCAAGCACGGCAACCGCGCCATCACCTCCAAGTCCGGCACCGCCGACGTCCTGACCGCCCTGGGCGTCAATATCGACGCCACCCGCGAGCAGCAGCGGCGGGCCCTGGACGAGGCCGGCATCTGCTTCCTGTTCGCCCAGACCCATCACGGCGCGATGAAGCACGTCTCGCCGATCCGCCAGCAGCTGGGCTTCCGGACGATCTTCAACCTGTTGGGCCCGCTGACCAATCCGGCCGGCGCCAAGCGGCAGGTGGTGGGCGTCTCGGCTCCACGCTTCGTCGAGCCGATCGCCAAGGCCCTGGGCGCTCTGGGCGCCGAGCGCGCCTGGTCGGTGCACGGCTCGGGCCTGGACGAGCTGACCACCACGGGCGAGACCGAGGTCGCCGAATGGCGTGACGGTCGCATGCACCTGTTCACGATCACGCCCGAGGCCGTCGGCCTGCCGCGCGCGGCGCTGTCGGACATCACCGGCGGTGATCCCGCGTTCAACGCCGCCGCCCTGACCCGTCTGTTCGACGGCGAGACGGGTCCCTATCGCGACATCGTGCTGCTGAACGCCGCCGCCGCCTTCCTGGTGGCCGACAAGGTCGAGACCCTGGTCGAGGGCATCGAACTGGCCGCCGACGTCATCGACGAAGGCCGCGCCAAGGCCGCCCTCGCCGGCCTCGTGGCCACCACGAACACGGAAGTAACTGCGTGACCGACATCCTCGCGAAAATCGCCGCCTACAAGCGCGAGGACGTCGCCGGTCGCAAGGCCGCGCGCTCGCAAGCCGATGTCGACGCCGCCGCGAAGGCCGCCTCGACCCCGCGCGGTTTCAAGGCCGCGCTGGAAGCCAACCACGCGCCGGGCAAGCTCTCGCTGATCGCCGAGATCAAGAAGGCCTCGCCGTCGAAGGGGCTCATCCGTGAGGACTTCGATCCGCCGGTCCTGGCGCGCGCCTATGAACTGGGCGGCGCGGCGTGCCTGTCGGTGCTGACCGACGGCCCCAGCTTTCAGGGCGCCGACGAATACCTGGTCGCCGCCCGCGCGGCGACCGCCCTGCCCTGCATCCGCAAGGACTTCCTGGTCGATCCCTGGCAGGTCGCCGAGAGCCGCGCCCTGGGCGCCGACGCCATCCTGGTCATCCTGGCCATGATCGACAATGGTCTGGCGGCCGAGCTGATGTCTGAGGCCCGCCGCCTGGGCATGGACGCCCTGGTCGAGGTCCACGACGAGGCCGAGATGGCCCGCGCCGGCGCCCTGGGCTCGGACCTCGTGGGCATCAACAATCGCGACCTGAAGAGCTTCGTCGTCGATCTGGCCGTCACCGAGCGTTTGGCCGCTCAGGCGCCCAAGGATGCGCTCCTGGTCACCGAAAGCGGCGTCTTCACCCACGACGACGTCGTGCGCATGGAGGCGACCGGCGCCAAGGCCATGCTGGTGGGCGAGAGCCTGATGCGCCACGCCGACGTAACGGCGGCCACGAAGGTCCTGATCGGCTAACGCCACGATTTGGCCAAGCTCGGCGACCTAACCTCGGCGTGAGCCAAGGGAGAGGATCGCATGACCAAGCCGCGCTGGGCCGAGGGCCTGATTGAAACCCTCAAGACCGTCGCCCTCGTGCTGGTGGTGGCGCTGGTCCCGCGCACGGTGTTCAGCCAGCCCTTCACGATCCCCTCGGAGTCGATGGAGCCGACCCTGATGGTCGGCGACTACATCCTGGTCTCGAAATATCCCTACGGCTGGAGCCGGCACTCGATCCCGCTCAGCCCGCCGATCGGCCACGGCCGCCTGATGGACAAGGCGCCTGTGCGCGGCGACATCGTCGTCTTCAAGAAGCCCGGCGACGGCCGCACCGACGTGATCAAGCGTGTCATCGGACTGCCCGGCGATCGCATCCAGATGATGGGCGGCGTTCTGCGGATCAACGGCGCACCGGTCCGCCAGACGCTGACCGGCGTCGACGCCGAGGGTTCGCCGGGCGACTATCCCATCCCGGTTCGCCATCTGCGCGAAACCCTGCCCAATGGCCGAACCTACGCCACCAACAGCTTCGGCGCCGACACCCCGGCGGCCAATACCGGCGTCTATACCGTGCCCGCCGGCTGCTATTTCGTGATGGGCGACAATCGCGACAACTCGGCCGACAGCCGCTTCAACCCCGGCTCGACACCGAAGGGCTACGCCTCCTGCGCCTGGGACGTGGCGCGCGACGTGGCCCTGCCGCCGGAGCTAGGCATGGGCTTTATCCCCGCCGAGAACCTGGTCGGCCGCGCCGAGCGGATTCTGTTCTCATGGACCGGCCACGGCCTGCGGCTGGACCGTACGTTCCGCAAGCTGCCCGCCCCGACGGTTGGCTGAGGCCACAACCGTCGTTAGGGTCCGCTCAACTTCGGATTGAAGGGGAATCGGATGCGGGACAGCTCACTCTTGGCGGCGCTGCGCAGCGCCACGCCCGCGCCCCTGCGTCCGGTGCTGGGCCGCCTTCGCCGCGCGCTGCTGCCCGCCGCGCCTCCAGCGATCGCGCCCCCGCCTCCCGCCGCCGATGCGGACGCCGTCGCCGCGCCGCAGGAACTCTGGCACCTGGTCGGCGCCGCCGACGCCGACTACGTCCGCGTGGGCCAGGAGTTCAAGCGTCTGTTCATCGAGGCCGGCCTGCAACCGCACCACGCCATTCTCGACGTTGGCTGCGGCATCGGCCGCGCCGCCGCGCCGCTGGTCGACTATCTGGACGAGTCCGGCCGCTACGCTGGCTTCGACGTCATGGCCCAGGCCATCGACTGGTGCAGGGCCAACATCGCCGTGGGCGATCCGCGATTCGCGTTCGTGCACGCCGACATGCATAGCGACCGCTACAACCCGGCCGGCTCGCAGCCCGCCAGCGCCTACGTCTTCCCCTATCCGGACGCCAGTTTCGACTATGTCTGGCTGGGCTCGGTGTTCACCCACCTGCTGGCCGCCGACCAGGCCCAGTTCGCCCGTGAGATCGCCCGCGTGCTGAAGCCCGGCGGGACCAGCATCGTCTCCTGGTACCTGATCGACGACGAGGCCCGCGCCAACACCGGCAACGGCCAGATCGCCTTTGACATGGTCCATCGTCTGGACGGCTGCTGGACCGCCACGCCGGAGCTGCCGGAGTCGGTGATCGGCTACGACCTCGAGCCGATCCTGGTCCAGTACGACGATTTGGGCCTCGACGTGCTGAACCAAGCCCTCGGCGTCTGGCGTCGCCAGCCCTTGCAGGACCAGGACATCATCGTCGCCCGCAAGCGCGCCTGAAAGCTTTCGTTAAGCTTTTGATTCTGGGCGACATTTACTCTATTCGGCCGCCTAGGCTTTGATTTTGCAAAGCTTTTCACGAGGGTCGCGCCCCGACTTGACTTTGACGCGGAACGCCTAGAGAACATTCGCAAGGTTTGCGGTTTGTTCCGCGCTCCAGCCGAGGTCGACATGCTCACCCGCAAGCAGCACGAACTGCTGATGTTCATCCACGAGCGTATCAAGGAGACCGGCGTCTCCCCGTCCTTCGACGAGATGAAGGAAGCCCTGGATCTGGCGTCCAAGTCGGGCATCCACCGGCTGATCACGGCGCTGGAAGAACGTGGCTTCATCCGCCGCCTGGCGCACCGGGCCCGGGCGCTGGAGGTGGTGAAGCTGCCGCAACAGGCCACGACGGCCGCCCCGCCCAAGGGGCGCGGCGCCTTCCGGCCGCAGGTGTTCGAAGGCGGCGGCGCGCCGCCCGCCCCGGCGCCATCGGCGGCTCCGGCCAACGATAGCCGCGAACTGCCGATCCTGGGCCGCATCGCCGCCGGCACGCCGATCGACGCCATCCAGCACGAGCGCGAGCGCCTTCCGGTGCCCGAGGCCATGCTGGGCAACGGCGAGCACTACGTCCTCGAGGTGCAGGGCGACTCGATGATCGAGGCCGGCATCCTCGACGGCGACTACGTGATCATCAAGAAGGGCGACACCGCCACCTCGGGCGAGATCGTCGTCGCCCTGGTCGGCGAGGAAGCCACCCTGAAGCGCCTGCGCAAGAAGGGCGGCTCGATCGCCCTGGAAGCGGCCAACCCCAAGTACGAGACCCGCATCTTCGGCCCCGATCAGGTCGAGGTGCAGGGCAAGCTGGTGGGTCTGATCCGCCGCTACCACTAGGCGAATATACTCAATCTGTGATTTAAGAAGGTCAGCCCCTCAGAGGCTGGCCTTTTTCGTGTGAGAGATATGCCATGATTGTCGCTTGGCTGGTCATGGCGCAGATCGCAACGGCCGCGCCACTGACGCCACAGGACGTCGAACTCCGTCACGCGAGACGCTGGCCATTCAGCGCCTACTATCCTGATCAGGCTCAGCGAATGGGCGTGGCCGGAGACGTCCAGGCCCGCTGCCTGGTCAACGACAAGACCCGGCTCGAGAATTGCGAACTGCTGTCAGTCACGCCAGCGGGCCGAGGCTTCGACGATTCCGCCAAGCGGCTGCTGCCGGACGTCGTGGTGGACAGCGTCGCCAAAGACGGCCAGCCGACTGCCGGCCGGTCCATCACCCTCACCATCGAATATCGCTCGACCGGGCTCCGAAGCGCGAGTTCCTCGCGAAACCCAAGCTATAGCGTCGTCTTCAAGTAGAGGCGGTTACAGACGCCCCTCCTCCGCCAACCGCTTGGCGACGACATCGAAGCCGGACCAAGCCGCAGCGGCCAGGGAGGCCCCGGTGCTGACCCGGCGAACGCCCAGCGCGCCCAGGCTCTGCACCGACATCTCGGATCCCCAGAACAGGACGTTGACCGGGTTGGGCGCTACGGCCTGAACGATGGCGCGGATCTCATCGTCATCAGTCACCGCCGGCGCATAGAGGCAGTCCGCTCCGGCCTCGGCATAGGCCTTCAGACGCTCCAGGGTCGGCGCCAGGTCGCGGACGCCGCGTAGATAGCCCTCGGTGCGCCCGACCAGGATCACGTCCTGGCCCGAGGCGTCGATCGCCGCGCGAGCCGCCTTGAGCCGCGCCACGGCGGTCGGCAGGTCGTAGAGCGCCGAGCCCGACCAGTCCTCGATCGACAGCCCAGCGACGCCGGCCTGGATAGCCAGAGCGACGCTCTCTCCGACCCCTTCGGGCGTGTCGGCGAAACCGGCCTCGAAGTCGGCGTTCACCGGCAGGTCGGTGGCGGCGCAGAGCTGTGTCAGGTGAGCGATCACCTCGTCACGGGTTATCTGGCCGTCGTCCTTGCCCATGGCCCAGGCGGCTCCGGCGCTGGTCGAGGCCAGGGCCTTGAAGCCCAGCCTTTCCAGCCTCTTGGCGCTGCCGACGTCCCAGGGATTGGGCAAGGCGAAACAACCTTCGGCGTGCAGGGCGCGGAAGGCCGCGCGGCGGGCGGCGAACGGGTTCGACATCACGGATCCTCCAGAAGGCGAGCGAGACTTAGCCGCCACCCGTGCCATCAGGTGTCAGCAGGCGGCTGCCCGAAGGGCGGCTCCACGGTCGATCGCCCCGCAAGGGTTGGGCCCAGACGATGCGCCAGCCGTCGGAGCGGCGATAGAGTTCGGCGGCCCCGCCCCGCGCGAAGTCTTCGGCCGTCAGCAGCACGGTATCGGCGCACAATGGCGGGATGCGCTCGGGCGCGGCGCCGCGTATCACCACGACCTCGCTGTTCACGCACAGGCCCGACAGGGTTTCGGCGTCGGGGGCCTTGCGGCTCCAGGCCAGGGACAGCCGAACCGGCGCGCCCAGGGCCGGCGCGCAGATCCGCTTGTCGCAGGCATAGAGGCTCCAGGTCGCCGGCGTCAGGCCCCGGCGCCGGGCCCACAGCTCGGCCCCGAACCGCTTGGCGTCGGTGCGCAGCAGGACGGCCGCATCGCCCGAGCGCACGGCGGCCGTGGCCCCATCGGCGGCGATCCAGGCATCGGGCGGCGCCGGCCTTGGCCACAGGGCGACGGCCAAGGCCAGCGGCGCGCCGATCCAACGCAGCTTCCCGCGCCACAGGCACAGGATCATCAGACCCAGAAAGGCGATCACCAGCACCTGGGGCGGCGCGCTGGCCACGATCCGCTGAGCGCCCTGGGCGCCGGCGAAGGCGTTTGCGATCCCGACCATACCGTCGATGCCCCAACCAGCGACAGCCAGGAACGGCGCGCCCAGGCCGAAGGGCTCCAGCAGGGTGCCGACGGCCAGGAACGGCATGATCACGAACGAGGACAGCGGCGCCACCGCCAGGTTGGCCGGAAGACCCCAGACGGCGACGCGGTTGAAATGCTGCATGGCGAACGGCGCGGTGGCCAGACCCGCGACCAGGCTGGCCGCGACGCTGGCGGCCAACCAGGTGAACCCCGCCTGCGGCCAGCGAATCCACCAGGGCGTGGAGATCTCGCGCACCGGCTGTGGCCAGCTTTCCGCCAAAGCTACTAGCGCGGCGGTGGCCGCGAACGACATCCGGAAACCCGGCTCGCCGGCGGTCTCGGGCTTCAGCGCCAGGATCAGCAGCGCCGCCACCGCCAGGCCGTGCAAGGTGATGGCCCGCCGGTCGAACAGTATGGCCAGGAACGCCACGCTGGCGGTGATCGCCGCCCGCTCGGCCGGCGGTGGCGCGCCAGAGATGACCAGATAGCCGAGCACAGCGACCAGCCCGGCCACGGCGGCGATCTTCTTGCCCGGCGCCCGCAGGGCCAGCCATGGCCAGGCCGCGACGCCCAGCCGCGCCACGCCGAACACGAAGCCGCCGACAATGGCCATGTGCAGGCCCGAGATCGACAGGATGTGCGCCAGGCCGGAGGCCCGCATCGCTTGGGTCTGCTCTTCCGTGATCCAGGCCTCATGGCCCGTGACCATGGCCGCGCCGATACCCCCGCTGCCCGGCCCCATCCGCGCTAGAATTCGCTCGGCCAGGCTCCAGCGGAAGGCGTTCACCGCCATGGACAGACGCAGCCGCCAGGGCGGCGGATCCAGTCGCGCCGGCGCGATCTCTCCGATCGTGAAACCGACGCCCCCAACCGAGTCGAACCAGGCGTCGCGGGCGAAGTCATAGGAACCCGGCGCGGCGGGCGGCGGCGGCGGTCCCAACATGGCCTTCAGCCGTACGGCCCGTCCCGGCCCTGGGGTCTCGTTCTCGCCAATCGTCACCCGGATTCGACGCGGTGTTCGTTCGGGCGACAGCCCCGACACCGAGGCCGGCGCGATCAGCACGCGCGGCCCGCTCGCGCCAGGACTGACGACGTCGACGACGAAACCGTCCACGCGCCGCACGACGCGTTCACCCGCCATGATCGGCGCCGCCACGCGGTCGCTACGGATCTTGGCCGCCAGCCCGCCGGCCGCGCCGAACGCCATGAGACCGACCAGAACCAGGACGAACGTCGTCGCCTCGCGGCGGCGCAAAATCAGCCAGACCGTCCCCAACAGCAGCGCCAGGCCGCCGAGCCCCCACACGGACGGCTCCCGGCCCGCCTCCAGATAGGCCGCCGCCCCCAGACCGAACGCGACCGGCGTCCACAGGAAGGCGCGCTCCGCATTGACCCGCAGCTCGGCCATCGCCAATGCGGCCAGGCCTGGCCACGAGAACCGCGTCGCGGGCGCCGGCGACGCGCCATCGATGACTTCGACGCCTAACATACCGAAACCGTTGTATTTTTGACGGCAATGCCAAGTTCGCCGCGATGCGGAAAAGCGCTGGTCCCGGCGGGAAGCGGCGTGCTAAGACGCCCCGCCCAAGCCGCGTCGCGGCTCGCGTTCTTCGACGCCGTTCCGGCGTTCAGCCCTGCAGCCTTGAAGTCCATGTCGAACCCCACCCCTACCGGCCTTTCCACGACGGGCGTTGTCACGCGCTTCGCCCCATCGCCCACCGGTTTCCTGCATATCGGCGGGGCCCGCACGGCGCTGTTCAACTGGTTATATACCCGGCATACGGGAGGGAAGTTCCTTGTTCGCGTCGAGGACACCGATCGCGAGCGTTCGACCGAGGCGGCCGTCGCCGCCATCTTCGAGGGGTTGGACTGGCTGGGCCTGAAGTCCGACGACGAGGTCGTCTTCCAGCACACCCGCGCCCCGCGCCACGTCGAGGTCGTGCAGGACATGCTGGCCAAGGGCCGCGCCTATCGCTGCTGGATGACCGTCGAGGAGCTGGAAGTGGCGCGCGAGAAGGCCCGCGCCGAAGGCCGCGCCATCCGCTCGCCCTGGCGTGATGCGCCGGAGGGCGATCTCTCGGTCCCGCACGTGATCCGCTTCAAGGGCCCGCTGGACGGCGAGACCGTGGTCGACGACCTGGTCAAGGGTCCGGTGACCTTCCGCAACATCGAGCTAGACGACCTGGTCCTGCTGCGCGGCGACGGCGCCCCGACCTACAACCTGGCCGTGGTCGTAGACGACCACGACATGGGCGTCACCCACGTGATCCGCGGCGACGACCACCTGAACAACGCCGCCCGCCAGACCCTGATCTATCAGGCCATGGACTGGTCCGTGCCCGCCTTCGCCCACATCCCGCTGATCCACGGTCCCGACGGCGCCAAGCTTTCCAAGCGCCACGGCGCACAAGCCGTCGGCGAGTTCGCCGACCTCGGCTACATCCCCGAGGGCATGCGCAACTACCTGGCGCGCCTGGGCTGGGGCCACGGCGACGACGAGGTCTTCAACGACGAACAGGCGATCGGCTGGTTCGACGTCAAGGACGTGGTCAAGGCGCCCGCGCGCCTGGACTGGGCCAAGCTGAACCACATCAACGCCCAGCATCTGCGCAAGGCCGACGACGCCCGCCTGACCGAACTGGCCCTGACGGCCGCGGAAAAGCGCGGTGAGGCCCTGCCGGCCGACGCCCGCGAGCGCATCGCTCGCACCGTCCCCGAAGTGAAGGAAGGCGCCAAGACCATCCTGGAGTTGGTGGACCACTGCGCCTTCGCGCTGAAGACGCGCCCGCTGGCCCTGGAAGAAAAAACGCAGAAGCAACTGACCGAGGAAACGGTCGAGCGGCTCTCGCGCCTGCGCGCCCAGCTGGCCGCGGCGCCGGCCTTCGACGCCGCGGCGCTGGAAACCGTGTTGAAAACGTTCGCGGAATCCGAGGGCGTCGGCTTCGGCAAGTTCGGCCCGGCGCTGCGCGGGATCCTGACCGGCGGCGCGCCGGCTCCGGACCTGAACAAGACGATGGCCGCGCTCTCCCGCGAAGAGAGTTTGGGGCGCCTTGACGACGCCCTGGCGTCGCGCGCATGAGGCGCTATAACGCACGTGCGAAAACGAAAGTTGGACTGCTCGTTCCAATTTATGAAGGGGTCTAAGTATGACCGATAAAGCCACGCTGACGATCGGCGACAAGAGCTACGACCTGCCGATCCTCAAGGGCAGCACGGGTCCAGACGTCCTGGACATCCGCAAGGTCTACGCCGAGAGCGACCACTTCACGTTCGATCCGGGTTTCACCTCGACCGCATCGTGCGAGAGCAAGATCACCTATATCGACGGTGACGCCGGCATTCTGCTGCACCGCGGCTATCCGATCGACCAGCTGGCCGAGAAGTCCTCTTTCCTCGAGGTCTGCCACCTGCTGCTGAACGGCGAACTGCCCAGCGCGGACGAGTTCGCCAAGTTCGAAAAGAACATCACCTATCACACGATGCTGCACGCGCAGTTCGACGCCTTCTTCCAGGGCTTCCGTCGCGACGCGCACCCGATGGCCGTGATGACCGGCGCCGTCGGCGCCCTGTCGGCCTTCTATGCCGACAGCATCAATGTCGACGACGCCCGTGAGCGCGAGATCAGCGCTCATCGCCTGATCGCCAAGATGCCGACGATCGCCGCCCGCGCCTACAAGTACACGGTCGGCCAGCCGTTCGTGTCGCCGCGCAACGACCTGTCGTACTCGGAAAACTTCCTGCGCATGTGCTTCGCCGTGCCGGCCGAGGACTGGAAGCCGAACCCGGTGCTGACCCGCGCCATGGACCGGATCTTCATCCTGCACGCCGACCACGAGCAGAACGCCTCGACCTCGACCGTCCGTCTGGCCGGCTCGTCGGGCGCGCACCCGTTCGCCTGCATCGCCGCCGGCATCGCCTGCCTGTGGGGCCCGTCGCACGGCGGCGCCAACCAGGAAGCCCTGGAGATGCTGGAGACCATCGGCTCGGTCGAGAACATCCCGGACTACGTCCAGGGCGTGAAGGACCGCAAGTACAAGCTGATGGGCTTCGGTCACCGCGTGTACAAGAACTTCGACCCGCGCGCGAAGGTCATGCAGAAGACCGCCCACGAAGTGCTGGCGGAACTGGGCCACAACAACGATCCGTTGCTTCAGGTCGCCCAGGAACTGGAAAAGGTCGCCCTGAGCGATCCCTACTTCATCGACCGCAAGCTGTACCCGAACATCGACTTCTATTCGGGCATCACCCTGCGCGCGATGGGCTTCCCGACCAACATGTTCACCGTGCTGTTCGCCCTGGCCCGCACCGTCGGCTGGATCAGCCAGTGGAAGGAAATGTTCGAGGACCCCACCCGCAAAATCGGTCGTCCGCGTCAGCTCTACACGGGCGCCACGCAACGCGACTACGTGCCGGTCGAGAAGCGCTAGGCGCTTCGTCTTCAGGAAGACAACGGATCAGGCCTCGCTTCGGCGGGGCCTTTTTCGTTTCAGGTCAGCGCTTCAGGAGGAAGCCGAGCACCTCGGCCACGGCGCGGTAGAGCGCCTCAGGGATCTCCTCGTCGATCTCGATGGTCGACAGGGCCTGGGCCAGCACCGGATCCTCCTCGATCGGCACGCCGTGCTCGCGGGCCGTTTCGATGATCTTCTCGCCGACCCAGCCCTGACCGGACGCGACCACCCTTGGCGCATGGGGGTCCTCGTGGAGCAGGGCCACGGCCAGGCGCGGCCGCCCGGAGGGACCGGTGATCCCGCTCATGAGGCCTGGTCCACGAAATGGCCCAGCGGGCTGACGCCGCCAGGGCTGGACGGAGTCCCCGAATGGACGGCGACCTCGGGCGACAGATCGGCCTGGCGCAGGGCCGCGCCCAGGGCCTCCTCGCCCGCCCGCAGCCGTGCGATGGTCTCGGCCCGCTCGGCCCAAAGAGAAACGCGAGCCCGGGCGCCGGTCAGGGTGACCAGGGCGTGGACCGGGCCCAGCGGCTCGACATCGATCGAGAAGCGAACCTTGTAGGTGCGCTCCGCCGACCCGACCGCGCCGCCCCCAGACCCGCCGCCGTCATGGCTGATCTCGAATTGCGCCACGGCCACGCCCTGCGGCGTCACGAACGGCAGGTCCAGATTCAGGCGCGCGCCCTGCGGACGCGCTTCGGTGGCATCGGTCTCGCCGTGGCGCTGGGGCTCGGGCAGCGAGGCGATCTGCATCAGGTCCTGTCGGGCCAGGGCGCCGGCGGCGCCCTTGAGCAGGCCACGCACGACATCGGCTGGCGACTGGTCGCCGGACATGACCGGCGGACCTGGTTTCTGGCCCGCCATGGGTCCGCTGGCATAGGGCGGCGGCGGAACCCTGGAGCGAGCGGCGTCGGCCGCGGGCGCGCCATACCCCCTCGCCACGGCGGTCTTGGCCTCGGCGAACGAACCGGCTGGCGTCTCCGCCGCGGCATCCTCGGCCATCATACCCGCCTGGAGCAGCGGCGACAGCGCTCCGCGTGCGGCGACCGTCGCGTTCGGCGCGACCTTGGGCGCGGTCGTGAAAGCGGCGAAGCGCGGCGCGATCGGCTCGTCCCCTGAGGACGAGGGCGGAAGGTCGGGCTTCGCGGACACGCGCTCCGGCTCCGGCGGCTCGGCCCGAGGCGCGGGACCGGTCGAAGGGATCTCGTCGGGCGGCGCCTCGACCGACGCGGACGGGGTCGGCTGGACCGACGGCGCGGGACGCGTGGACATCGCCGCCGCCGGCGACGCGACGCCCCCGGAGGGCAATCTGGCGGAGGGCGCGGGCGCCTCGGTATCGGCGCCGACACCCGGCTCGGCGGCCAGACCGGGCGCAAGGTCGGCCGCTTCCTGTGGGACGGCATGAGCCAGCCAGGCCGACAGCGCCCCTCGGAACACCAGAAGCGCGGCCTTCATGTCACCCGCCGGCGACGGCGTTGGGGCGCCTCCCGTGGCCGGAGCCGCGGCGGCGCGCGCCATGTGGGCCTCCAGGAAGACACCCGAACGCACGACGGCCTGGCGCAATCCCCGGGCAGTCGTGATCTCGTCGGCGTGCGGCGCCATGGCCAGCAGGACGCCGCCCGCCTCACGCACCTCGTCCGGCATGTCGTCGCGATCCACGACGGCCCTGACGTTGGCCATAAGCGGCGCCAGGCCGGCCTGGCGCGGCACGGCCTCGGTGGTGGCCATGCGGACCGCGCGCGCCATACGGGTTTCAGGCGATCCCTTGGCGGCTGGAGCCTGCTGGGTCGGCGGCGCGCCCTTGGCCGCGCCGGGAGCGTCGTCGGCATGCCCCGCGTCCTGGGTCGAGGTTCGACCGGCCTGCTCCACGGGCGCGCCCGTCCTGGGGGTCTGGGGCGCGGAAGGACGACCGACGATCTGGCCGAGCTCGGCGGCCGTGTTGGCCAGCGCCTGGCGCGCCATGGCCTGCAGAACCACCAGCGAATCCGGCGCGGCTCCGGCCGGGGCGGATGGAAGGATCGGGGTCAAGGGCGCGGTCGGGTCGATGGCCACGACGACGGCTCCGGGCGGCGGTTATTTCGAAGGTATGGGGCGATCGTAAATCAGTGATTAACCCTAAACATAACACTCTGCGTATGTTCACCTTTTCCAAGCACTCGACGCCGAACGTGAACAACGGAACCGTATTTTCCTAGCGCGGAGCGCATTCAGGTCATGGGCTGGCGCAGTATCGTCGAGCATCGACGGCGTGATCTGTTGTCCATCGTACCGATGACCCTGCTGGCCGCCGTCGGCGCCATGGTTTGGCTGGGGGTGCAGACGAGCCTGATCTGGCTGGCCGCCGCCCTGATGCTGATCCTCTTCAACCAGTTGTTGTGTAGCGCCATTGCTCGGCTGGGAGACGCCGCCGACGGTTTCGAGACGGGCCTGGCGGCCTTCACCCTGGCCTATACCTTTGTCTACGCCGCCCTCCCCGGCGCCCTGGTGCTGCACGGGACGCGCACCTCGGTCCTGGCCGGCAGCGCGATGATGGGCGCCATCGCCCTGTCCAGCACGGCAGAGTTCGTCATCTCCCGCCGCATCGGCGCGGCCGCCCTGGCGGCGCTGCTGCTTCACGTGCTGGTCACGGCCGGGCTGACGTTCAAGACGACGCCGCCCTCTCAAGTGGCGCTGTCCCTGGTGGCGATCATCTGCTTCTTTGGCTACGTCCTGCAGTACGCCCTGCACCGCGAGAAGGCCGCCCGCCGCATGGCGGAAGCCACCGCCCTGGCCCAGGCGCGCGAGGCCGAGGCCGCCAGCGCCAACCGCGCCAAGACCGCGTTCCTGGCGACCATGAGCCACGAGATCCGCACGCCGCTCAATGGCATACTGGGCATGGCCCAGGTCATGGAGGCCGACGCGCTGTCGGCCCGGCAGCGCGAACGCCTGTCGGTGGTGCGTCAGTCAGGCAAGGCGCTGACCGACATCCTCAACGACGTGCTGGACCTGGCGCGCATCGAGGCCGGCCAGCTGGAGCTGCGCCCCGACCCCTTCGACCTGCGCGCGCTGCTGGTCGGCTGCGGGCGCACCTTCGCCGCCCTGGCCGAGGGCAAGGGCCTGTCGCACGACCTGGTCATCGCCCCGTCCGCCGAAGGCGCTTATCTGGGCGACGCCGGACGGTTGCGGCAGATCCTGCACAACCTGCTGTCCAACGCCGTGAAATTCACCGAGGCCGGGGGAGTCTCGATCGCGGCGCGGTTCGAGGCCGGCCGGCTGGAACTGACCGTGGCCGACACCGGCCCCGGTGTCGCGCCCGACGAGCAGGAGCGCCTGTTCGGGCGCTTCGTGCTGCTGGATGACATCGCCACGCGTCGGCACGGCGGCGCAGGCCTGGGCCTGGCCATCTGCCGCGAGCTGGCCCGCCGTATGGGCGGCGACATCACCCTCTACAGCCGCCCAGGCGTCGGCAGCGCTTTCATGGTAACCCTGCCGCTGGCGCGGGTGCGGGAGCCGATTTCCGTTCAGAACGCGGCCAAGGCCGACACCGCCCCGGGCCTTCGCGTCCTGGCCGCCGAGGACAACCCGACGAACCAACTGGTCCTGCGCTCGGTGCTACGTCAGGCCGGCGTCGAGCCCGTCATCGTCGACGACGGCGCCAAGGCCCTGGAGGCTTGGCGCGCGGGCCGATGGGACGTGGTGCTGATGGACATCCACATGCCGGTCATGGACGGTCTCACGGCGCTGAAACAGATCCGCCGCCTGGAGGTCGCCGAGGGCCGCGCGCGGACGCCGGTCATCGCCTTGACCGCCAACGCCATGCGCCACCAGATCGACCACCTGCTGGCGGCCGGCATGGACGATCACGTCGGCAAGCCGCTGGACGTCGCTCAATTGCTGGGCGCCCTGGATCGCGCCACGCGCCTAGAGCATCGTGCGTTTAATGTGACGCATAGCCAGCGGCCTTGAAGTAGTTCCAGCACTCTTGGGGCTCGTAGAGGCTGCAGATGTCGCCGACGGCCCTCCAGAGGTCGTCGAAGGTGCGAGCGCAGGCGCCGCGCAGATGGGCTTTTAGCTTTGAGAAGGCCATCTCGATCGGGTTGAGGTCGGGCGAGTAGGGCGGGAGGAACAGGAACCAGGCTCCCCGCGCCTTGAGGGCCTGGACGGCTCTTGGTCCCTTGTGGGCGGCGAGGTTGTCGAGAACCACGACGTCACCGGGGCTGAGCGTCGGCGCTAGCTGGGTCTCGACATAGGCGTCGAAGGCGTCGCGGTTCATCGGGCCATCGAGCACCCAGGGCGCGGTCAGCTGCGCGCATCGCAGGCCAGCGATGAAGGTCTGGGTTCTCCAGTGGCCGAAGGGCGCATCGGCCGCCAGGCGCTTACCGCGCAGGCTGCGGCCGCGCAGCCGGGTCATCTTGGTGGTGACCGCCGTCTCGTCAATGAACACCAGCCGCGCCGGCTGCTGGCGCATGACGGGCTGGCGGTGCTCGATCCACTCCCTGCGCCGTTCACGCACCGCTTCGCGTGCGCGCTCCGAGGCCATCAGGGCTTTTTTTATATGTGAACCCAGCCGCGCGAAGCGCCCGCGACAGCGAACTGGGATCCGCGCTCACCCCGCGTTGCGCCTCCAGCAAGGCCGCCAGTTGCGGCAGGGTGATATCCGGCTTGGCTTCGACCTGTTCGATCAGGAACGACCGATGCGCCGCCAGCTTGCCGTCTCCCGGCGGCCGTCCCTGGCGCGCTGGCGCACAAGAGCCCGTCTGCTCCACCCGCGCCAGCAGCTTCACCGCGCAACTGTTGCTGACCCCAAAGTGCTTGGCCGCACCACGACGTGATCCACCGGCGCTGACGTAGCCAATGATCCGATCTCGAAGATCACCCGAATAGCTCTTGCCCATGATCCACCTCCAACCACGGTGAATCATGCTTCGCGCAAACCTGGAATCCCTTCGATTCCGATTTCATGTCCGACGCTCTAGGCGATCGCGTTCCGAGCCTTCAGGAAGCTCAGTAAGGCGTCGGCGGCCGCCTCGGACGGGTCGGGCATGCCTCGGCCCATCTTGTCCAGCGCGGCGCTCTGCTCGGCCGCCTGACGGGCGCGCAGGTCGGGATCGTCGAGCAGCCTAGCCACCTCGCGCGCCAGTCCCTCACCCTCGCAGGCGTCCTGCAGCAGCTCGGGCGCGACCGCCTTGCCGGCGGCGATGTTGAACAGGGTGACCCAGCGCGGCTTCATCAGGCGCTTGAGGATGGCGTAGGTGATCGCGCCGGTCTTGTAGCCGACCACCATCGGCGCGCCGGCCAGGGCCAGCTCGGTGGTCACCGTGCCGCTGCAAGCCAAGGCGACATCGCCCGCGACGAAGGCGTCGTCCTTGAGCGCTTCATCCTCGATCACGTGAGCGCGGAACGGCCAGCCGGCCACGCGCGCCTTCACGGCCTCGGCGACCGTGTAGGCGGCGGGAATGACCACGACCAGCTCGGGCCGGTCGGCCTTCAGCCGGCGCACGGCGTCCTCGAAGGCCGGCATGACCCGCTCGATCTCGGACGGACGGCTGCCGGGCAAGACCAGCAGGATCGGATCGCTCGCGGACACCCCGATCGCCGCTCGCAGTCTGGCGCCATCGGCGTGGTCGAAGCGCTTGGCCAGGGCCGAGTTGCCGACGAAGACGTTCTCGAGGCCCGCCGCGTCGAAATACGGCTTGTCCATCGGCTGGATCGACAGCAGCAGGTCGACGGCCTTGGCCAGGCTGAAAGCGCGCTTCTCGCGATAGGCCCAGACCTGCGGCGCGACGTACTTCACCAGCGGCAGCTTGGGATCCAGCTTCCGCAAGGCCTTGGCCAGGCGGATATTGAAGCCCCAGCTGTCGATCAGGATCGCCACGTCGGGCTTTTCCCGGGCCGCTAGAGCCACGGTGTCGTCCAGGCGCGCCTTGACCGTCGGATAGGCCTTCAGCCCCTCCCAGATGCCCAGGATCGAAAGCTGGGCGATGTCGAAGGGGCTTCGCACCCCCTCCTCGGCCATCTTGGCGCCGCCGACGCCGACGAAGGTCACAGCCTGACCCAGTCGCGCCCGCAGCGCCTTGGCCAGGCTGGCGCCCAGGGTGTCGCCCGAGGCCTCGGCGGCCACCAGCATGACTTTGAGGCCCGCCATCAGGGCCGCCCCTGCGGATCGACCCCCAGCACGAAGAGGCCCAGATCGTCGGCGCAGGCGATCACCGCCTCACGGTCGACGACCAGCAGCCGGCCGGTCTCGCCGACCACGCCGGCCAAGCCCGCCCGGGCGGCGCGCTGGATGGTGGCGACGCCGATGGTCGGCAGATCGACCTTGGTCTCCTGGATCGGCTTGGGCGCCTTGGCCAAGACGCCCTTGGAACGCTCGGCCGAGCCGCGGATGGCCTGGGGCAGTTGCTCCACGCGACGCAGCATGGCGTCGGTGCCTTCCTGGGCCTCGACGGCCAGGACCAGGCCGTCGCAGACCACGGCGCCCTGCCCCACGTCCAGCCGGCCGATCTCGCGGGCCACCATCAGGGCCTTGTCGATATCGGCCATGTGCTCTGGCCGGGGCGAGATCTTGCCCAGGCGGCCACGCGGCAGGGTCATCTCGCCCATCACCTCGTGGGCGCCCTCGATCTCGAAGCCTTCCTTCTCGAATTCGTCCAGCACGCGGCGCAGGAGGGCGTCATCGCCCTTGCGGGCGGCGACGATCAGGCTGGGCAGCACCTTGACGCCTCGGCCGTCCGGCATCAGGGCGGCGAAGTCCGGACGGCTGACATTGCCCGCGAAGCAGACGACCTGGCAGCCCTCGGCCCGCAGCGCCTTGAACACCTTGCCGAACTCGCCCAGGCCGACCTCGACGCCCGGATAGCGGGCCAGAACCGGGTCGGCGAAGCTCCGCAGGCGCATGACCGAGAACGCCCGCCCGGCGGCCTCGCAATGGGCCGCCAACTCGACGGGAAGCGACCCGCCGCCGGCGATCAGACCCAGCTTGCGCATATCCCGCCTCTAGACTTCCCGCTCGGGCAAGCAGAGCGGGCGGTTGGCGTCGGCGCGGATGAAATCGACGATCTCCATCACCTCGGGAATGGCCGCGTGGGTCTCGGCCACGTCGTCGAGGCGTTCCTGGAAGGTGCCTTCGTCGGCGAACATGAGGCGGTAGGCCGCGCGCAGGGCGTTGATCGTCTCGCGCGGAAAGCCCCGGCGCTTGAGGCCGACCAGGTTCAGGCCCTCGAGGTGGGCGTGGTTGCCCCAGACCGAGCCATACGGAATGACGTCCTTGGTCACGGCGGCCAGGCCGCCGATGAAGCTGTAGCGGCCGATGCGCGAAAACTGGTGCGCGGCGGCCAGGCCGCCCATGAACACGTAGTCGCCGACCGAGACATGGCCGCCCAGGGTCGCGCCCTTGGCCAGCACCACGAAGTCGCCCAGCACGCAGTCGTGGGCGACGTGCGAGCCGACCATGTAGAGGCCGTCCGAGCCGATCACGGTCACGCCGCGGCCCGAGGCCGTGCCGGTGTGCATGGTGACATGCTCGCGGATGATGTTGCGCGGACCGATCAGCAGTTCGGTGCGCTCGCCCTTGTGGCCCAGGTGCTGCGGCGGACCGCCCAGGTTGGCGAAAGGATGGACGATCGTGTTCTCGCCGATCGTCGTCGCGCCTTCCACCACCACATGCGACAGCAGGCGCACGCCCGCCTCCAGGGTCACGTCGGGGCCGACGATGCTGTACGGCCCGATCTGGACGTCCGAGGCGATCTTGGCTTCGGGCGCGACGATGGCGGTAGGATGGATGGTCATGCCTTGGGCCCCGTCTCGACGACCATGGCGGCGAACTCGACCTCGGCCGCGACCTTGTCGCCGACCTTGGCCACGCCCTTGAACTTGAAGATCGAAGAGCGCGCGCGGACGACCTCGACTTCCATGCGGATCACGTCGCCCGGCCGCACCGGCGTGCGGAAGCGGGCGTTGTCGACCGACATGAAGAAGATGGTCTTGCCCTCGGTGTCGACTTCCAGCGACTTGCTCATCAGCACCGCGCCCGTCTGGGCCAGGGCCTCGATGATCAGCACGCCGGGCATCACGGGATTGCCCGGGAAATGGCCCTGGAAGAACGGCTCGTTGACCGTCACGCACTTGATGCCGACGATCGACTTGTGGGGCTGGTAGTCTTCCGCGCGATCGACCAGCAGAAACGGATAGCGGTGCGGGATGCGCGCCAGGATTTCCGCGATGTCGATATCGGTCCGCACCGCTTGCTCGGCGTTCTGGCCCATACTCAGCCCCTCGTCCCTCGGCCGCCCGCCATGCGCGAGAGCCATGCGGTCTCCCGAAGCCACCGCTTGAGCGGTCGCGCCGGAAAGCCCGTCCAAGTTTCACCTTCCGGCACGTCCTTGAACACCGAGGCGGCGGCCCCGATGCTCGCGCCCGAGCCGATCTTCAAATGGTCGGCGACGCCGGCCTTGCCGCCGAACGCGACGCCGTCGCCGACGACCGTGCTGCCGGAGATTCCGGTATATGCCGCCAGCACGCAATTGCGACCCACACGGACGTTGTGCGCGACATGCACCAGGTTGTCGATCTTGGTGTTTTCCCCGATCGTCGTATCGGCGAACGCGCCGCGGTCGACACAGCTGTTGGCGCCGATCGTGACGTTGTCCTGGATCACCACTCGACCCAGCTGCGGCAGGTCGACCATGCCGGCCGGACCGACGGCCGCGCCGAAGCCCGCCTCGCCCAGCACCGCGCCCGCCGAGATCGACACCCTGTCGCCCAGCAGAGCGAAGCCGATCACGGCGTTGGCGCCGATCACGCAGTCGCGGCCGACCAGAACACCGGGGCCAATCACGACCCCGGGTCCGATGCGCGCGCCGCGCCGATCCGCGCGCCCTGCCCGATCGTCACGTTCGGCGACAGCAGGACACCGTTCTCGAGTTCCGCTTCAGGATGGATGGCGGCGGCGCCCGTCCCGTGCCGACGCGGCGCGTGCAGACGATTGGCGGCCGCGGCCCAAGCCGCCTGCGGATGGCGGGTAACCAGCGCCGCACAGCTCGCGGGCAGGAAATCCTTGTGCTCAGGACGCACGAAACAGGCTCCGGCCCGGGTGGTCCCGGCGGCGTCCCTGCGCTTGGCATCCGAGAAGAAGGTGACAGCCTGATCATCGGCCGCATCAAGCGGCGCGGCGTGAGCAATCAAGCGGTCGCCACGCGCCGCGTCCACCAGTTCGGCGGCGCCGGCCCGGGCCAACTCGGAAAGCGATGCCGGACCCAGGCTGTCAAAAAAACGCGGGTCCGGCATGGCTCCTCACGGCGAAAACGTTCCCCTAGGTAAACCCTGAGGAGACGATTCGCTTACTTACTTATTGGTCGGCTGCAGCGGCGCGGCGCCCGGGACCTGTTGGTCCAGACGTTCGCGATCGAAGGTCAGCGTCTTGATACGGGCGTCCAGGGCGGTGACCACAGCGTCGGTGATATCCATCGCCGGGTTCGCCAGCATCACCGACTCACGGTCGAACAGGATGCTGCACTTCTGGGCCTGATAGACCTGCTTGATAGGCGTATCGAGCTCTTGATAGACGCGCGAGAGCGCCTTTTGCTCGGTCGCTTCCACTTCCTTCTGGCGCAGCTGGCCCTTGCGCTGCCAGGCGTTGGCCTTGACCTGCAGAGCCGAGGCCTGCTGCTCAAGCGCGTCCTGCGCCATGGTGGCCTTCTTGGCGTCGAGGGCCTTGGCTTCGTTGTCGAGGCCGGTGCGCTCGCCGGTCAGCTCGGCGTTCACTTGCTGAATGATGGTCTTCAGGCGCGCATCGACGGCCTTGCCGACTTGCGAGCTGGCGACCGCGCGCGGGCTCGAGAAGATGCAGACGCCCGGGAGCGCCGGGCCGTGCGTGACGGCCGGAGCGGCCGGCGCGGCGGCCGGAGCCGTCTGGGCCGAAGCGGCCGTCGCGATAGCAAGAGCGACGACGCTGGAGGCGGCCGCGGACAGGAACTTGGACATGTCTATTGGAACCTTGTGGAGGTGGAGAACCGGAACGTTTCGGTTCGGTCGTAGCTTTCCTTGGCCAAAATGCGGCTGATATCGAACCGAATGGGCCCCATCGGGGATTTCCAGTCAATCGAGATACCGGCCGAGGCACGCAGGCCAAGGTTATCCTTGATGTTCGGATCGAAGACGCCGGGCGACTTCTGGCGATCCACATCATCCAGCAGACCCGCCGTACCCACGTCGCTGAACAGCGCGGCCTTGATGCCGTATTGTTCGGGCAGGAAGGTCGGAACGGTCAGCTCGAAGGTGCTGATGGCGTAGAGCTTGGCGCCCATCGAGTTGTTCGTGCTCGAGATGTCGCGCGGACCGATACCGGCGATCTCGAAGCCGCGGAACGAGGTGCCGCCGCGATAGAAGCGGTCGTTGATGCGGACGTTGTCGCCGCCCCAGCCCTCAATATAGCCGAACGAGCCGGTGGCGCTGAACACCAGGTCCTTGTTGAAGCCCCAATACCAGCCGGCGTCGGCTTCGGTCTTCAGGTACTTCACGTCGCCGCCGATGCCGGCCAGATCCTGGTTCAGGTCGGCGAACCAGCCGCGGGTCGGGTTGATCGGATCGTTCCGCTTGTCGATACGCAGCCCATAGCCCACCAGCGAGGTGATGTAGGAACCGCGCTGCAGGCAGAGGATCTGCGAGACCGAACCGCTGGTGCAGAGGCTGTCGGCGACGCTCACGTTATCCTGACGGATCGTGTAGCGCAGACTCATCGACGAGTCGTTGGTCAGCGGGAAGCCCAGGCGGACGTCGCCGCCGACCGACTTGGTGTCGTAGGCCGCGTAGTCCGACAGGTCGTAGCGGAAGGTGTAGAGGTTCACGCCCGCGACCAGATTACGGCCCAGGAAGCGCGGCTCGCTGAAGCCGAAGTCGATCTGCTGGCGCAGCGAACCGACGGAGGCGCGGGCGCGCAGGTTCTGACCGCGACCGCGGAAGTTCCGCTCGGTGATGCCGACGTCCAGCACAAGCTTGTCGACCGAGCTATAGCCGGCGCTGAACGACAGTTCGCCCGTCGGCTGTTCCTCGAGCTTGACGCGCAGGGCGGTGCGGTCGGGGGCCGAGCCCGGCGCGTCCTCGATGTCGACATCCTTGAAGAAGCCCAGGCGGCGGATGTTGTTCTTGGACCGGTCGACCAGCACGCGGTTGTAGGCGTCGCCCTCGGCGACTTCCAGCTCACGACGGACGACGTAGTCCAGGGTGCGGGTATTGCCGACGATGTCGATGCGATCGACATAGACGCGCGGGCCTTCACGGACCTGGAAGACGACGTCGACGGTCTTGGTCTCGCGGTTGGGCACATAGCGCGGACGCACGTCCACGAAGGCGAAGCCGGCCGCGCCCGCCGCGAAGGTCAGGGCGTCGGTGGCCTGCTCGATGCGCTCGTCCTCGTACAGCTGGCCGGCGCGGATCGGCAGAATCTGGGCCAGCAGGTTGCCGTCCAGCTTCTTCAGTTCCGTTTCGACGGTGACCTTGCCGAACTTGTACTTCGGGCCTTCGTCCAGGGTGTAGGTGACGGCGAAGCCGTTCTTGTCCGGCGCCAGTTCGGCGACCGACGAGACGACGCGGAAGTCGAAGTAGCCGCGGTTGCGATAGAACTTGCGCAGCTGCTCGCGGTCGTACTCGATCCGGTCGGGGTCGTAATTGTCGTTGCTGGTCAGGATTTTGTACCAGCGGCTTTCCTTGGTCACGACCACGTCGCGCAGGTCGTTGTCCGAGTACTCGCTATTGCCCAGGAAGTTGATCCCCAACACGCCGCTCTTGGGACCTTCGCTGATTTCGAAGACTAGATCGACGCGCTTCTGCGGCAGTTCGACCACCTTGGGCGTCACGGTCGCCGAGATGCGGCCCGAGCGGCGGTACAGTTCGATGATGCGCTGAACGTCTGCTTGCACTTTGGCGCGGGTGAAGATGCCGCGCGGACGGATCTGCACCTCGTCCTTCAGCTTGTCTTCCTTGAGGGACGAATTCCCTTCGAAGACCACCTGGTTGATGATCGGGTTCTCCACGACCTTCACGACAAGGTCGCCGCCCTGCATCTCGATCTTCACATCGGCGAACAGGTCCGTTCGGGCCAGGGTCTTCAGCGCCAGGTCAAGGCGCTGGGAATCCACCGTGTCGCCCGGCTGGATCGGCAGATAGGACAGAACCGTGCCCTGCTCGATGCGCTCGTTGCCCTGCACGACGATGCGCTGGACCACGCCGGTCTGAGCGGCCTGCGCGAAAGCCTGATGCGGAGCCACCAAGGCCGTGGAGCCGAGCAGCAGCGCCATACCAGTGGCGAACGCGGCGCTTTGGGCGCGAAGTTTGTTCATGTGACCAATCATGGACCGAGGGCTGGCGTTGTTCACGTGAACAGGCCGCCGATGAATTTGAACACGTCGTAGCGGTTGAGGTCGTTCCACGCCGCGAACAGCATGAAACCCAGGATCAAGGCAAGCCCCGCGCGGAACCCCGCCGCTTGAAAATCAGCCCGCAGGGGCCGTTTGGCGATGGCCTCGTAGGCGTACATCAGCAGGTGACCGCCATCGAGGACCGGGATCGGCAGCAGGTTCATAAAGCCGATGCTGACCGACAGGCTGGCGATCAGCAGCATCGACGAGATGAAGACCCGCAGCGCCATGGTGGCGACATCCGGCGCGCCTTGGGCCGAAGCCTTGGTCACCGCGCCGGCGGTGTGACCGATGCCGATCAGGCCGCTGATCTGGTCGGCGGGCAGCTGCCCCGTGACGAGGCGGCCCAGATAGAAGCCGATCGTCTTGATCATGCCCCACACCTCTACCGTGGCGTCGGGAATGGCCGAAAGCACGGTCGAGCGCTTGAATTGGGTGATCCCGGCGTTTTCGATGCCCAGCTGACCGGTCTTCATCCGGCCGCTGATCTTGTCGTTGATCTCGACCAGACGCGGCGTCGCGGTCAGGCGGACCTGCTGCTCGCCGCGCTTGACCGTGAAGTCGATCGGCAGGTTGGCGCGCAGCGACACATAGCCCTGCAGGTCCTGGAAGGTCGCGATCTTGCGGCCGTCGGCGGCGACGATCACATCGCCCTTGCGGAATCCCGCCGCCTCGGCCGCGCCGCCCGGCGCCACGCCGTTGACCGTCGCCGCGCGCTGCGGCGAGCCGACCATGACCAGGAACACGGCCATGATCAGGATGGCCAGGATGAAATTCGAGACCGGACCGGCCACGGCGATGATCGCGCGCTGCCAGACCGGCTTGAAATGGAAGTACTTGGCGACGCCCTCTTCGCCCTCCCGCCGCACGATGCTCTCGCGCATGGCGGCCAGGTTGTCCTGGTCGGGCACGCTGGCGGCGTTCTCGTCGCCGGAGAAGCGGACATAGCCGCCCAGCGGAATCGCGGCGATGCGCCACTCGACGCCACGCTTGTCGCGCCAGGACAACAGCGGCGCGCCGAAGCCGATCGAGAAGCAGTCGATGGCCACCCCGCATGCCCGCGCGGCCCAGTAGTGGCCCAGCTCGTGGATGGTGACCACGACGGACAGCACGAAGACCGTGGACAGTATGAAGATCAAAGCGTCAGTCATTAGGTGGCCGGTCCCCCGGATCAGAGCCGGCGATGCTTTTGCGCGACAACCTCGGCCGCAATGCGGCGAGCGCTGGCGTCGATCATCATCGCATTGTCGACAGCATCGTCATTATCGGCGGCGGCGAGACTGCCAAGACTGTTCATACGCTCGAGGGTCCCCGCCACCGAGGCGGCAATATCGAGAAAGCCAATCCGCCGGTCAAGGAAAGCGGCCACGGCCACCTCGTTGGCGGCGTTCATGGCCGCCGGCGCGGCGCCCGCCAGGCGCAGGGCCTCGCGCGCGATGCCGATCGAGGGGAAGCGATCCAGGTCGGGCGATTCGAAAGTCAGCTGGCCGTAGGCGGCCAGATCCAGGCGCGGCGCGGGCCACGGCAGGCGGTCGGGCCAAGCGAACGCGCAAGCGATGGGACTACGCATGTCCGGCGGGCCCAGCTGGGCCAGGGTCGAGCCGTCGGCGTATTCCACCAGGCTATGGATGACGGACTGGGGATGGATCACGACGTCGACGCGGTCTTCAGGGGTTCCGAACAGGTAGGAGGCCTCGATCATCTCGAGCCCCTTGTTCATCATCGTCGCGGAATCGACCGAAATCTTGGCGCCCATCGACCAGTTCGGATGGGCGATCGCTTGCTCCGGCGTAGCGACCGCCATGGCGGCCTTTTCCCAGGTGCGGAAAGGCCCGCCGGAGGCGGTGAGGATCAGCCGCGCGACCTTGTCGGCGCACGCCGGCTGCAGCACCTGAAATATTGCGGAATGTTCGGAGTCGACCGGGATCACCGAGCCGCCGGCCGCCTTGGCGATGCCCAGCAGCGCCGGCCCGGCGCACACCAGGCTCTCCTTGTTGGCCAGGGCGATGACCGCGCCGGTGCGAGCGGCCGCCACCGTCGGCGCCAGACCCGCCGCGCCGACGATGGCCGACATCACCCAGTCCGCGCCCATGGCGGCGGCCTCGGCCACCGCGGTCGCGCCGGCCGCGGCGCGCACGCCGGTCCCGGCCAGGCCGTCCTTCAGCCGCGCGAGCTTGGTCTCGTCCTCGATCACCGCGACCTGAGGTCGCCAGCGAACGGCCTGCTGGATCAGACGTTCGACATTGCGCCCGGCCGTCAGGGCCAGGATCTCGACCGGGACGCCGGATTCCTCGAAGAGGCTCAAGGTCGAAAGGCCGATCGATCCGGTCGAGCCCAGCACCACCACCTTGCGGGGTAAGGTCAATGCGCCCATCCCCAGTGGTCGATCAGGCGCACGGCGGCGATGACGATCGCCGCGAACATCAGCCCGTCGACGCGGTCCAGCAGACCGCCATGGCCCGGGATGATGTCGCCGCTGTCTTTCACGCCGAACCGGCGCTTGAGCATCGACTCCCAGAGATCACCGGCCATGGTCGCCAGACCGCCCAGAAAGCCGACCAGCGCCGCCGCCGGCCAGACCAGCTTCAGATGGGCGAAATGGGCCACCAGGACGGCGCCGATCGTCGCCGCCACCAGCCCGCCGATAAAGCCCGACCATGTCTTGTTCGGCGAGATTTGGGGCCACAGCTTGGGTCCCTTGAAGATGGAGCCGGCCACATAGGCGAAGATGTCGGCGAACCAGGTCACCACGAACAGCAGCAGCGTCCACCACAGGCCGTCCGACAACGAGCGAATCCAGACCAGGGCGATGACCGCCGGCGCGATATAGACGACACCATAGGCCGCGTCGGCCCGGCGCTCGACGGCGCCTCGAGCGATCAGGCCGGCCAGGAACGCGCCGGCCAGCACGACCGACCAGGCGATGAAGAAGTGGTGCAGGAAGCCGGCCAGGACCGCGATGGCGCAAAAGACGCCGACCACGGCGCCGACCGCCCGCGGGGCCTTGGGCGCGCTGATCTTGCCCCATTCGCGGGCCAGCAGCCCTACGCAGACGAGCGCGAGCGCCAGGATCCAGTAGCCGCCCAGCCAAACGGCGGCCACGACCGTGGGCACGAGCACGGTGGCCGAGACCACGCGCATTCGAAGATTGCCCCAGTTGAAGCGCTTAGCCGGCGACGGCGACGTCATCGGCCGCGATCCCTCCATACCGTCGATCCCGGCGTCTGTAGTCGGCGATGGCCGCCGCCAGCGCCTCGGGGCCATAGTCGGGCCAGAGCACATCCTGGAACACCAGCTCGGCGTAGGCGCATTCCCACAGCAGGAAGTTGGAGATGCGGCGCTCGCCGCTAGTGCGCACGATCAGGTCGGGCGGCGGCGACGACGCGGTCGACAGGAACCGCTCGAACGTCGCCTCGGTCAGGTCCGAAGCCTTGGCCTCGCCCCGCTCGACCTTCTCGGCGAAGGCCCGGGCGGCGTCGGCGATGTCGGCCTGGCCGCCATAGTTGAAGGCGACCTGCAGCGTGAATTCGGTGTTGTTCTCGGTGCGCTTCTCGGCGCGTTCGATCACAGCGGCGATATCGGCCGACAAACCCGTGCGACGGCCGATGATGCGGACACGGACGCCCGCCTTGGCCAGGCGCTCGAGGTCCGATTCGACGTAGGCCTTGAGCAAGCTCATCAGCTCCGAGACCTCGTGCGCCGGCCGGCGCCAGTTCTCGGTCGAGAAGCCGAACACCGTCAGCACGCCGACATTCTGGCTCTGGGCGCCCTCGACGGTGCGCTTCAGGGCGTTGACCCCGGCGCGATGACCCAGGACGCGCGGCATGCCCCGCTGCTTCGCCCAGCGGCCGTTGCCATCCATGATAATGGCCACGTGCAGACGCTGATCGGACCCGCCCCCTCCGGCGCGCTCCGAAACGTTCTGCAGACCGGTGGTCGCCGGCATTCGCTCCAACCTTCCCTCGTCGTCTCCCCACTCACTCCAGGGTGGCGATTAGACCTGCATGATCTCTTGTTCTTTGGTTTTCAAGGCCTCGTCGATGCGCTTGATGGCCTCGTCGGTGATCTTCTGGACCTCCGTCTCCATCTTCTTGCGTTCGTCCTCGGCGATCGCGCCGTCCTTCTCGGCCTTCTTCAGGTCGTCGTTGGCGTCGCGACGGACGTTACGGACCGCGATCTTCTGCTGCTCGGCGTACTTGCCGGCGATCTTCTGGAGGTCCTTGCGGCGCTCCTCGGTCAGCGGCGGGATCGGAATGCGCAGGTTCTGGCCCTCGACGACCGGGTTCAGGCCCAGGCCCGAGGCGCGGATCGCCTTCTCGACCGAGACCACGACGCCGCGGTCCCAGACGCTGACATTGATCTGGCGCGGCTCGGGTACGCTGACCGAGGCCACGGCGTTCAGCGGCGTGGTCGAGCCATAGGCCTCGACCATCACCTGATCCAGCAGGCTGGCCGACGCGCGGCCGGTACGCAGGCTGCCGAACTCTTCCTTCAGAGCGGCGATAGCCTTGTCCATGCGATCGCGGTAGCGCGACAGGACGGGTTTTTCGGCGGCGGCCATGAGGGGCTCTCCTCGCTAGGTCTTGGTCTTAGGCGGTAGGGCGGTCGGCGGCGACCACGGTGTAGGTCCCCTCGCCTCGCAGGACGCCCAGCAGATTGCCGCGCCCCTTGATCGAGAAGACCACGATCGGAATGTTGCTGTCGCGCATCAGCGCCACGGCCGAGGCGTCCATGACCCGCAGGTCCTTGGCCAGCACGTCCATGTAGGTCAGGCGGTCGTAACGCCGCGCGCCCGGATCCTTCTTGGGATCGGCCGTATAGACGCCGTCGACGCTGGTGCCCTTGAACAGGGCGTCGCACTGCATCTCGGCGGCGCGCAGGGCCGCGGCGGTGTCGGTGGTGAAAAACGGATTGCCGGTGCCCGCCGCGAAGATCACGACGCGGCCCTTCTCCAGGTGACGCTGGGCGCGGCGGCGGATGTAGGGCTCGCAGACGGTGGCCATCGGAATGGCCGACTGCACGCGGGTCTGGACGCCGATGCGTTCCAGGGCGTCCTGCATGGCCAAAGCGTTCATGACGGTGGCCAGCATGCCCATGTAGTCGGCGCTGGAGCGCTCCATGCCCTTGGCCGCGCCGGCCATGCCGCGGAAGATGTTGCCGCCGCCGATCACCAGGCACAGCTCGACGCCCGACTTGACGATCTCGGCCACGTCCTCGGCCACGGACTGCACGGTGTTGGTGTCGATGCCGTAGGGCGTGTCCCCCATCAGGACCTCGCCGGAGACCTTCAGCAGGATGCGGCGATATTTCGGGGGTGCGCTGGTATCGGACATGGGACCGCTATTCCTGAGTCGTCGGCACGCACATTACGTGCGTTCTACAGAAGTGGGATGTGTTTTGCCAACCGGCGCGCGTCTTTGGGCGAGCGCTGACGCCATGGCGCAAAAAGGGCGCGGCGCGCGTCTAGACGCGCCGCGCCCTGATTGTTTGTCGGGAGTTCGAAAACCCCCGACGACAGGTCTTAGGCCTGGCCGGTCATTGAGGCGACTTCGGCGGCGAAGTCGTCCTGCTTCTTTTCCACACCTTCGCCCAGGGCGAGACGGGTGAAGCCCTTCACGGCGATCGGCGCGCCCAGGGTCTTGCCGGTCTCGGCGACCAGCTGCTCGACGGTCTGGTCCGGGTTCATGACGAAGGCTTGCTTCAGCAGCACGACTTCTTCCAGGAACTTGCGGATACGGCCGTCGATCATCTTTTCGACGACCGCCGGCGGCTTGCCCGACTCCAGCGCCTGCTCGGTGAACACGGCCTTTTCACGCTCGATGGCGGCCGGGTCCAGATCGTCCGGCGACAGCGACAGCGGCGCGGTCGCGGCGACGTGCATGGCGATCTTGCGGCCCAGCTCGCGCAGGGCGGCCTTGTCGCCGGTCGACTCGAGGGCGACCAGCACGCCGATGCGGCCGAGGTCCGGCGCGGTGGCGTTGTGGATGTACGAGGCCACGACGCCGTTCTCGACGCTGTGCTTGGCGGCGCGACGGACCATCATGTTCTCGCCGATCGTGGCGATCAGGTTGGTCAGGTGATCCTGCACGGTCTCGCCGCCGGCCAGCTTGGCGGCGGTGATGGCGTCGACAGAACCATCGGTGCCCAGGGCCGCGCCGGCGATCTGACGCGCCGCGCCTTGGAACATGTCGTTGCGCGACACGAAGTCGGTTTCGGCGTTCACTTCGACGGCCGTGGCGGTTTCACCCGCGCCGTGGTCGGTGGTGGCGATGGCCACCAGACCTTCGGCGGCGGCGCGGTCGGCCTTCTTGGCGGCCTTGGACAGGCCCTTGGCGCGCAGCCAGTCGATGGACGCTTCGATGTCGCCGTTGTTTTCCGACAGCGCCTTCTTGCAGTCCATCATGCCGACGCCGGACTTTTCGCGCAGTTCCTTGACCAGCGCAGCCGTGATCTCAGCCATGGAAAATCTCCATATTCAAACGGTTAGCGACCGGGCTTTTAGCCCGCCTAATCCACAAAGAGTAGCGACCGGGCTTCTAGCCCGGTCGCATGTCAGGGTCGCGACGGTCCCCGCACCGGCCAGGCCGATCGGGGACGCGTTGAAAATCAGCCTTCGGCCGATTCCGGAGCGGCTTCGGCGGCCGGAGCTTCCGGAGCGGCTTCAGCGGCGGCCGGAGCAGCTTCAACAGCAGCTTCCGGGGCCGGTTCCGGAGCCAGAGCGCGGGCCAGGGCCGGCTCGGTCGGGTTCACGGCGGCGCCCAGATCGACACCGGCGCCGGCCTGGCCAGCGGCCAGACCATCGAGGACGGCGTCGGCGATCAGGTCGCAGTACAGCTGCAGAGCGCGAGCGGCGTCGTCGTTACCCGGGATCGGATAGGTGATGCCGTCCGGATCGCAGTTGGTGTCGAGGATGGCGACGACCGGGATGTTCAGCTTGCGGGCTTCCAGGATCGCGATCGCTTCCTTGTTGGTGTCGATCACGAACATGATGTCGGGGATGCCGCCCATGTCCTTGATGCCGCCCAGCGACAGTTCCAGCTTGTCGCGCTCGCGGGTCAGCTGCAGCAGTTCCTTCTTGGAACGGCCTTGAGCTTCGCCGGCCAGGACGCCTTCCAGCTCGCGCAGACGAGCGATCGAGCCCGAGACGGTGCGCCAGTTGGTCAGGGTGCCGCCGAGCCAGCGGTGGTTCACGTAATACTGGGCGCAGCGCTTGGCGGCCGTGGCGACCGGGTCGCTGGCCTGACGCTTGGTGCCGACGAACAGCACGCGGCCGCCGGCGGCGGCGACTTCACGAACCTTCACCAGGGCTTGGTGCAGCAGCGGGATCGACTGCGACAGGTCGATGATGTGGATGTTCGAGCGCGAACCGAAGATGTAGCGGTCCATCTTCGGGTTCCAGCGGTGCGTCTGGTGACCGAAGTGGGCGCCGGCTTCCAGGAGCTGACGCATGGAGAATTCGGGAAGAGCCATCGGGCCTTTATCCTTTTTCCGGTTGAACCTCCGCGGACACCCCCGTTCCAGACCATTCTGGAGCGGGACCGGAACGGCGACGTCGGGATGTCTCCCCGGCGCAACCGAACGTCCACGTGTGGAATGGCCGCGCAGATAGTCCCTTGTCGGTGAAAATGCAAGCCCCGTGGCGGCGCTCCGACGCCACGAAAAGGATCGATGAGGCGTTCTAGAGGGCACGGCGTCATCTCGATGAGCCGTCCACAAGGCGCGCGACTTCTCCACCGAGGATCGGCGGAACGTTCGCGAGACCTACACACGGACGTGCCTCAATCGTGTGGCCCTGACGGGCTCGGCGCATGGAGAACAGTATCATGCTGGCGGTCTTTGATCTGGACGGAACCTTGCTGGACGGCGATTCCACGGCCCTGTGGCTCTGGGATCGCGTGCGCCGCTCGCCGCTCCGCGCCCTGGCGACGCTGGCGATTCTTCCAGTCGCGGTCCCGATGGTCGCCCTGCCCCGCACCCGGCGCGCCGGCGCGTCCATCCTGCTGTGGATCGCCACGGCGGGTCTGCGCGAGCAGGCCTTGCGCCAGTCCTGCGCCCGCTTTGGCGAGACCTTCCATGCGGGCGGCGGCGCCCTGGCCTGGCGGCCCGGCGGTCTGGCGACCTTGAACGAGCACCTGCGGCGCGGCGACCGCGTGATCGTGGTCACCGCCGCGCCCGCCATCCTGGCCGAGGCCCTGATCGGCCCGCTGAACCGTCCGATCGAGGTTCTGGGCACCTCGCTGAAGCGCCGGGGCGGCGGCTGGGTCGCCGACATCCACTGCCGCAACCAGCGCAAATGCCAGGCCCTCGCCGAGGCTGGCCATGGCGCCCGCTGGACCTATGCCTATACCGACAGCCTCGACGACCTGCCGCTGCTCCGCGGCGCCGAGCGTCCGGTCATCGTCAAGGGCGGCAAGGCGGCCGAACGGCGGCTGTTCAAGGCCGGGCTGGCGAACGGCCGGGCGGCGGCGTGGTGATTTTCGCCCCCACGCTCGGACAGCCCCACCGACTTAGCCGCATGGACCTCAGCCGGACTTCCGCGCCGTGACGACGGCCCAAGGCCTTTCACCGCCCTCGTAGTCGCCGCCCGTATAGGCCTCGACCGCCAAGGTCCGCCAATCCGCGGAACCGCGATAGGCGGCCTCAAGCGCGTCCGTCGACAGATAGTTGAAGTAGCGCCCCAGGCCGTCGCGCCCTTCAGCGTCGCCGGTCTTGTAGCTGGCGACGTGAAATCCGCCCGGCCTCAGCGCCCTGAAGACGCGCGACAGAACACCGGGGAGCGCGGATCGAGGCACGTGCAAAAGACTGGCGTTGGCCCACACCCCGTCATACGCGTTCATCGCCTTCAACTCGTCGAATCGCATCACCGACACCGAGCGCCCGAGCCGCCGCTCCGCCTGCCTGGCCATCGCCTCGCATCCGTCCGTGGGATCGACGTCGAAGCCGCGGACCAGCATGGCTTCGCTGTCCCGGCCATCTCCGCAGCCCAGTTCCAGCACGCGCGCGCCGGGCTGGAGAAGATCCAGAAACGCCTCCAGGCGTCGACTGGGGCCGCCGCGCCCGCTCGCCGCGTAGACCGGCGCCTCGGCCGCATAGAAATGCAGTGTCGCCCTATCGTACGCCACGGATCCCGACGAGTTGGCGGCGAGCGGTTTCATGGCGCCTCCAGATGTTGGATAGCGATCCCCTGCCATCCCCGCCCAAGGCCGGGCACGCCCGGGCGACGGCCTCAGAACGCCCTGCCGTCCACCTGTTGGGGTTTCAGGGAGAAGACATCGACCCCATCCAGACAGCGGACATTGATCGCCACCATCTGTTGGCCATTCGGCGCCACGCCTCGGCCGAACGACTGGATGCCGCAGGTCTCGCAGAACAGGTGCGAGATCTTGTGGGTGTTGAACTGGTACTCGGTCAGGGCGTCCTCACCACTCTTCAGCGAGAAGGCCTCGGCGCCCGCAAAGGCCAGGATCGAGCCCAGCTTGCCGCAGCGCGAACAGTTGCAACTGATCAGGTCATCCAGCCCGACCTCGACCGCGAAACGGACCCGCCCACACTGGCATCCGCCTTCATGACTGGCCATCACGCTCTCTCCGCCCGGCCCTTTCGGGCTCTCCAAACCTGTCTTCCCGCTACCTAGCGCGTTCGATCAATCGACACGCCCCAAAATAGGAAAATATTCCTACACATCTTCCAGTAGCGCCACACCCGGCGCTGTTTTCAGCGCCCCGCGCAGGGCCGCGTCCAACGTATAGCGACCCGGCAAGCGCAGCTCGATCTCGCGGCCGCCGCCGATCGCGGCGACGAAGGTCACCTCTCCGCCCTTCTGGCCCTGGGCCGGTTCGAGGCGGCGCCTGAGCGCCTCGATCTCGGTCGCCGACGGCGACAGATGCACGCGCAGGCCGGCCACGACGTTCTCGATAGCCTTCTCGATCGGCTCGGCGTCGTCCCCGAAGAAACGGACCTCGCCATCGCGGGCCTTGGCGCGGACCTTGATGACCACGGCCTTGCCGGGCTCCAGGACGTCGCGACACTTGCGCAGGCTCTCCGGTGGGAACAGCACCTCATACTCGCCGGTCGGATCCGACAGCGAGACGAAGGCGAACTTCTCGCCGCTCTGCGAGGCGCGTTCCTGTCGGCGACGGACGACGCCGCACATGCGCAAGGCCTCCATGCCGGCCTCGGCCTGGGCCATGGCCTCGGTCAGCATGGACGTGCGGCGACGGCGCAGCATGCCGACCACGTCCTCCAGCGGATGACCGGTCAGATAGAAGCCCACGGCCGACAGTTCTTCGTCCAGCAGATCGACCTGGTTCCAGTTCTCGGTCTTGGCAAGGCGCGGGCGACCAGCGCCCGGGTCCGAGCCGAACAGGCCGCCCTGACCGCCCTGACGGTCGGCGTGACAGCTCTGGGCGTGGGCGATCAGCACGTCGGCCGACGCCACGATCTGGGCGCGGTTCTTGTGAATCTGGTCGAACGCCCCGGCCCGGGCCAGGTTTTCGATGGCGCGCTTGTTGACCTGCTTGGGATCGATCCGCTCGACGAAGTCGAAGATGTCACGGAACGGCCCGCCCTCCTCACGGATGGCCACCAGATGCTTCATGGCCTCGAGGCCGACGTTGCGGATGGCGCCGAGGGCGTACAGCACCTCGCCGTTCTCGACCTCGAAGTCGGCGCCCGAGACGTTGACGTCCGGAGCCCGCACCGTGATCTCGAACTTGCGGGCGTCCTGATGGAAGACGGCCAGCTTATCGGTGTTCGACAGGTCGAGGCTCATCGAGGCGGCGAAGAACTCGACTGGCGTGTTCGCCTTCAGCCAGGCCGTCTGGTACGAGATGAAGGCATAGGCGGCCGCGTGCGACTTGTTGAAGCCGTAGCCGGCGAACTTGGCCACCAGTTCGAAGATCGAGCCCGACTGCTCCTCGGGGACGTTCTTCTCCTTGGCGCCGGATACGAAACGGATCTTCTGGAGATCCATCTCCTCCTTCTTCTTCTTACCCATGGCGCGACGCAGAAGGTCGGCCTCGCCCAGGCTGTAGCCCGCCAGGATCTGGGCGATCTGCATCACCTGTTCCTGGTAGACGATGACGCCATAGGTCTCCTTCAGCACCGTCTCCAGCGACGGATGCAGGGTGTCGACGGGTTTGCGGCCGAATTTGCAGTCCACGAACGTGTCGATGTTATCCATCGGTCCCGGACGATAGAGGGAGATCAGCGCGGTAATTTCCTCGATCGAGCCGCAGCGCATCTTGCGCAGCGTGTCGCGCATGCCCTGGCTTTCCAGCTGGAACACGCCGACCGTCTGGCCCGAGGCGAGCAGTTCGTAGGTCGCGGTGTCGTCGAACGGCAGCTTGCCCAGATCGATCTCGAAGCCACGCTTCTTCAGGTGCTTCACGGCGCGGTCCAGCACCGTCAGGGTCTTCAGGCCCAGGAAGTCGAATTTCACCAGGCCGGCGCTTTCGACCCACTTCATGTTGAACTGGGTGGCCGGCAGGTCCGAGCGCGGATCCTTGTAGAGCGGGGTCAGCTGGGTGAGCGGTCGATCGCCGATCACCACGCCGGCGGCGTGGGTCGAGGCGTTGCGGAACAGGCCTTCCAGCTGCAGGGCCACGTCCAGACAGGCCGAGACGTTGGCGTCTTCCTTCTTGGCCTGCTTCAGACGCGGTTCCAGGTCGATAGCCTGGGCCAAGGTCACCGGCGCGGCCGGGTTGTTGGGCACCATCTTGCAAAGACGGTCGACCAGGCCCAGCGGCAGCTGCATCACGCGCCCGACGTCGCGCAGCACGGCGCGCGCCTGCAGCGAGCCGAAGGTGATGATCTGCGCCACGCGGTCGCGGCCGTATTTCTCCTGCACGTAGGAGATCACCTCTTCGCGCCGCTCCTGGCAGAAGTCGACGTCGAAGTCGGGCATCGAAACCCGCTCGGGATTGAGGAAGCGCTCGAACAGCAGACCAAAGCGCAGCGGATCCAGGTCCGTGATGGTCAGCACCCAGGCGACCAGCGAACCGGCGCCGGAGCCCCGTCCGGGACCAACCGGGATCCCGTGCGCCTTACCCCACTTGATGAAGTCCGACACGATCAGGAAGTAGCCCGGGAACCCCATCTTCTCGATGATGTCGAGTTCGAACTCGAGACGTTGCTCGTACTCTTCGAGCGTGGCCGACATCGTCAGCCCGTCAAGGCGCATCTTCAGCCCTTCGCGAGCCTGGTGGCGCAACTCCTCGGCCTCGTTGCGGCCGTCGCCGGTCGGGAAGCTGGGCAGGATCGGCGCGCGCTTATGCACCATGAAGGCGCAGCGGCGGGCGATGTCGAGGGTGTTGTCGCAGGCTTCCGGCAGGTCCGAGAACAGCTTGCGCATGACGTCGGCCGGCTTGAACCAGTGCTCGGGCGTGACGCGGCGGCGCTCATCCTGGCCGACGAACGAGCCGTCGGCGATGCAGAGCAGCGCGTCATGGGCGTCGTAGAAGCCTTCCTTGGCGAAGTAGACGTCGTTGGTGGCGACCAACGGCACATCGTTATCGTAGGCCCAGTTGACCAGGCCCGGCTCGGCCGCCGCCTGCTTGGGCAGGCCATGGCGCTGCAGTTCGACATAGAACCGGTCGCCGAACACCCGGTGCATCTCGGCTAGGGCGGCCGAGGCCTCGGCCGACTTGCCGGCGGCGTAGAGGGCGTCGACCGGACCGTCGGTTCCGCCTGACAGCAGGATCAGGCCTTCGCTGTATTCGACGACCTTGGCCCACGGCACGATGGGTTCGGGCAGTTCGGCGCTGTCGAGATAGGCGATCGACGACAGTTCGGAGAGATTGAGATAGCCCTGCTCGTTCTGGGCCAGCAGCATGACCGTCGGCGCCCGGGCCCAGCGCTCGGTGGGGCCACCGCCGATGCCGGTGACCGGAATGGCGCAACCGATGATCGGCTGAACCCCAGCGTCCTTGGCGTAGGACGAGTACTCCAGGGCCCCGAAGAGGTTGGCGCGATCGGCGAGACCGGCGGCGGGCATGCCGGCCGCGGCGGCCAGCTTGCCGATCTGGTCGGCCTTGATGGCCCCTTCCAGCAGCGAATAGGCCGAGCGGACCCGCAGGTGGACGAACCCTTGTCCCTCCTCGTCCGCCATGACCGACCTCCGCTTACACCGACTCAAGCCACCAGTTGGGCGACCGTACACATCATCCAGACGAAGCTGGCGACGGACACAAGGGCCAAAGACTCACGCGCGATACGGATCATCGGAACCTCCACAGATTTCTTGTTTTGTTCCATATTCTGGTTTTGTTCTGTTCACAAGATGTTCCGCGACGTTCCACCGCATTTTCTTTGGGCGAGTCAGTCGGCAGGCGCCCCGCCGCATGGGATTCCATATGGCCAAGCCCGTCGGATCAGGGCAGATCGACGCCATGCGCCTGATCATCGACACCGACACCGCCGGCGACGACGTCTTCTCGCTGATGCTGGCCCTGACCCGCCCGGGCGTCGAGGTCGAGGCGATCACCATCGCTCATGGCAATGTCGGCTTCGTCCAGCACGCGGAAAACGCCCTGGTGACGCTGGAGGTCTGCGGCCAAGCGAACCAAGTCCCCGTCTACCTCGGCGCTGAGACACCCTTCACCCGCGCCCCCCTGGACGCGGCCTATGTCTTCGGCCACGACGGCATGAGCGACAGCGGTTTCGCCAAGACCGTCCAACGCCCCGCCGACGGCCACGCGGTCGATGAGCTGGTGCGTCGGATCATGGCCGCGCCCGGCGAGATCACCCTGATCGCCCAGGCCCCGCTGACCAACATCGCCCTGGCCTATCTGCGCGAACCGCGCATCGCCAAGGCCCTGAAGCATCTTTGGGTCATGGGCGGCACGGACAATGGGGTCGGCAATGTCACGCCGGCGGCCGAGTACAATTTCTATGTCGATCCGGAAGCCGCCAAGATCGTCGTCAACGCCGGCTTCAACCTGTCGATCGCCACCTGGACCCTGACGCTGAAGGACGGCCTGTGGAGCACCGCCCAGCTGGCCGAGCTGGAAGCTCTGGGCACCGACAAGGCTCGTTTCTTCACTGACGTGAACCGCGCTTCCCTGGCCTTCGCCCGCGAGACCGAGGGCCTGGACGGCAGCCTGCACCCCGACGCCCTGACCTGCGCCATCGCCCTGGACGAGCGCCTGATCCTGGAGGCCGAGGACTGCGTGGTCGACGTCGAGACTCTCGGTGAGCTGACGCGGGGCTATCTCAGCGTCTCCCATTCGATCCTGCCGGACATCGAAGTCGCCGATCCCGCGCTCAAGCGGCGCACGCCCAACGCGCGCGTGATCAAGAAGATCGACCAGGCCGGGTTCTTCGCGGCGATGAAGCGCGCGCTGCTCTGAGAACCGCGCTTCGGCGCTAGAAGGTCCGGACTTCCAGGTGGCCATCCTTGAGGGCGACCACACGGTCCATGTAGCGCGCCAGCTCCATATTGTGCGTGGCGATCAGCGCCGCGACGCCCTGCTGGCGGCAGATCTCGTAGAGCGACTTGAACACGGCCGCCGACGTCGCCGGATCGAGATTGCCGGTCGGCTCATCGGCCAGCAGCAGCTTCGGGTGATTGGCCAGGGCCCGAGCGATGGCCACGCGCTGTTGCTCGCCGCCGGACATCTGGGCCGGCTGGTGGGTCAGCCGATGGCCCAGACCCAGGCTCTCCAGCAAGTCCTTGGCGCGCGCCTCGGCCTCCTTGCGGCTCTTGCCGGCGATGGTCAGCGGCATGGCCACGTTTTCCAGCGCCGTGAACTCGGGCAACAGATGGTGGAACTGGTAGACGAAGCCGACCGTGCCCAGCCGGATGCGCGTGCGCACCCGCTCGGACAGCTTGGAACAGTCGCGGCCTTCCAGGGACACCAGGCCGCCGTCGGGATGCTCCAGCAAGCCCGCCGAGTGCAGCAGCGAGGACTTGCCCGAGCCCGAGGGGCCGATCAGGCCGACCACCTCGCCCGGATAGACGTCGATATCGACGCCACGCAACACCGGCAGGTCACCCGCCTCGGTCTTGTAGACGCGCTCGACGCCGCGCAGGGACAGGACTGGATCACTCATAGCGAAGCGCCTCCACCGGATCGAGGCGCGAGGCGCGCCAGGCGGGCGGCAGGGTCGCCAGAACACTCATCAGGGCCGAGGCGGCCACGATGCCGGCGACCTCGGTCCAGTCGATCTTCGCGGGGATGTGCGAGAGCATGTAGACATCCGCGCTGAACACGGCCGTGCCGGTGACCCACTCCACGAAGTTCTGGATCGGGGTGATATAGGCGCTGAACAGCACGCCCAGGGCCAGGCCGCACAGGGTGCCGGCCACGCCGATCGAGGCGCCGGCCATGACGAAGATCCGTAGGATGGCCCCCTGCCCCGCGCCCATGGTGCGCAGGATGGCGATGTCCTTGCCCTTGTTCTTCACCAGCATGACCAGGCTGGAGATGATGTTCAGGGTGGCGATGGCGACGATGCAGAACAGGATCAGCCGCATCACCTTGCGCTCGACCTGGAGGGCGGTGAAGTAGCTGTGGTTCTTGTCCTGCCAGTCGCTGACCAGGGCGCCGGGGCCGCTGGCGACCTCGACGGCGTGCTTGAGCTCCTTGGCCTTGTCCGGATCGTCGACCTTGATCTCGACATAGTCGACGGAAGTGTCGCGGCCGAAGAACAGCTGGGCCTGTTCCAGCGGCATGTAGACGAAGGCCTCGTCGAACTGGCTCATGCCGACGCTGAAGACACCGCCGACGATGTAGTTCTTTTCGCGGGTTGAGGAGCCAAACGCCGTGGCCGGGCCCGAGGGCGAGATCAAGGTGATGGCGTCGCCTGGCTTCACGCCCACGCTCTGGGCCATGCGGTCGCCGATAAGCACGACATCGCCGCCGTATTCGCCCTGGCCGAAGCCCGCGAGCGAGCCCTGCTTGATGTTACCGGCGATCAGCGACATGTGCCGCAGGTCCGAGGTCGTCACCCCGCGCACGATGGCGCCGGTCACCTGGCTCGGGCCGATGACCATGGCCTGGGCCTCGACCATCGGCGCGGCCTGGATGACGCCCGGCGCGGCCTTGATGCGCCGGATGATGGTGTCGCGGTCCGGGCCATTGATCAGCGGCGACTGAGCGTAGAGATGGCCGTTGAAGCCGAGGATCCGACCCAGAAGCTCGGCCCGGAAGCCGTTCATGACGCTCATCACGGTGATGAGGGCGAAGACAGCCAGCGTCACCGCGCAGAACGAGATCACCGCGATGAGCGCCACGCCGCCGTTCTTGCGCTTGGCGAACAGGTACCGGCGCGCGACGGAGCGCTCCCAGCGACTGAAGGGACCGGCGGCGCGGGCGTCTGACATCAGGCGGTCTTGCCTTTGGTGAGGTTGTCGATGACGGCGTCCAGCCCGGCGGTGTAGCGCTCGCCGGTCTTGCGGTTCTTGACCTCGACCACGCCCTCGGCGACGCCCTTGGGGCCGACGATCAGCTGCCAGGGCAAACCGATCAGGTCCATGGTGGCGAACTTGGCGCCGCCGCGGGCGTCGGTGTCGTCGTAGAGGACGTCCTTGCCGGCGGCGGTCAGGGCGGCATAGGCCTTGTCACAGGCCTCGTCGCAGGCGGCGTCGCCCTGGCGCATGTTGACGATGCCGACATCGAACGGCGCGACGCCTTCCGGCCAGATGATCCCGGCCTCGTCGTGGCTGGCCTCGATGATCGCGCCCAGCAGGCGCGAGACGCCGACGCCGTAGCTGCCCATCTGCACCGGCGTGTCCTTGCCGTCCGGGCCCATGACCAGGGCCTTCATCGGCTCGGAATATTTCGTGCCGAACGAGAAGATGTGACCGACCTCGATGCCGCGCGCCGACAGGCGGTCAGCTTCGGGCACCGCGTTGAAGGCGGCCTCGTCGTGCATTTCCTCGGTCGCGGCGTACAGCGCCGTGCGCTGGTTCACCAGCGGCTGCAGGTCGCCGTACCAGTCGACGTCCGGGCCCGGAGCCGGCATCTCGACCAGATCCTTATGGCAGAAGACGGCGCTTTCACCCGTCTCGGCCAGGACGATGAACTCGTGGCTCAGGTCGCCGCCGATCGGGCCGGTGTCGGCGCGCATCGGCACGGCCTTCAGGCCCATGCGCGAGAACAGGTTCAGATAGGCCACGAACATGCGGTTGTAAGACTTGCGGGCGCCATCGGCGTCGAGGTCGAAGCTGTAGGCGTCCTTCATCAGGAACTCGCGGCCGCGCATCACGCCAAAACGCGGACGGCGCTCGTCCCGGAACTTCCACTGCACATGGTAGAGGTTCTTCGGAACGTCCTTGTAGCTCTTCACATAGGCCCGGAAGATCTCAGTGATCATTTCCTCGTTGGTGGGCCCGTACAGCAGCTCGCGCTCGTGACGGTCGGTGATGCGCAGCATCTCCGGGCCGTAGGCGTCGTAGCGCCCCGACTCACGCCAGAGGTCGGCCAGCTGCAGCGTCGGCATCAGGAGCTCGATGGCGCCCGCGCGATCCATTTCCTCACGGACGATCTGCTCGATCTTCTTCAGCACGCGGAAGCCGAGTGGCAGCCAGGCGTAGATACCCGCCGCTTCCTGGCGGATCATGCCGGCGCGGAGCATCAGCTGGTGCGAAACGATCTGGGCGTCGGACGGTGCTTCCTTCAGCACCGGCAGGAAATAGCGCGACAAGCGCATGCGCGTGGAAACTCCGGGAATTCGAGAAGGGCCTGAGATAGCCCCTCGCCCGTGAGCTTGGCAACGCGCGAGGCTAAAGTAAGGCTCCCGAAGCGAATAAAAGAGAGGCCGCGCGATCCGTCGCGCGGCCTTTCAAGTTCATCGTCGGGGAAGACGCCACAGAGCGAGACCGGCAAGGCCGATCTCCTGAAGTCACCTTACCGACCGAACGCATGTTGGGGCACGCCCATGCGATGGAAGCGCTGACAATGAGGCGCTTCGCCCAAGGCTTGGGCGATCGCGGGCAAATAACCCGCATCACGCCCAAGGCTTGTGCATTCGCACATCAGGTGGCGGCCGGAAGATCCGGCAGGGTCACCAAGTGGAAGTGGACGATGGCGAAGAACAGCACGAATACGACGGCCGAAACCCACGTCGTGGTGATGAACTTGCGCTTGAGGTTCGGATTGACCGGCGCGCCCGGGTCCACGCCGGGCGGCGGGGTGACGCCGGACTCGTGAAAGCTGCGCGACCCCAGCGGCAGAACGGCGAACAGCACCGTCCACCAGATCGTCAGATAGATCGCGAACCAGGTGATCGGGCTCATCAGTGATGCGCGTCCGCTTCTTGAGTGTTTCGGGGCGTTTCCATGAGCTCGACCAGCAGGCCGCCCATGTCCTTGGGGTGTACGAAGATGATCAGGGTGCCGTGAGCGCCGATGCGGGGCTCGCCCAGCACGGTCGCGCCCTTGGCCACCAGGTCGTCGCGGGCCGTGTAGATGTTCTCGACCTCGAAGCAGATGTGGTGCTGGCCGCCCTTGGGGTTCTTGGCCAGGAAGCCGTGGATCGGCGAGCTTTCGCCATAGGGCTCGATCAGCTCGATCTGGCTGTTGGGCAGGTTGACGAAGCAGACCCAGACGCCCTGCTCCGGCATCGCCCATTTCTCGGTCACCGAGGTGGCCCCGAGCAGGTCGCGATACATCTTCACCGAGTCGTCGATCGACGGCGTGGCGACACCGACGTGATTGAGCTTGCCGATCATCCTAGAAAACTCCCGCTGTGCTTTTCTGGTTATCGGCCATCGGCCTAACACCCGCACGCTGCGGAAAGGAAGGGCGACCGTGGCGTTTTCACGGCCGCCCCTTCACGATCAGATTCGCAGCACCGTGGTCTCGACGACCGGCTTGCGTTCCCAGATTCGGAACGCGGCCTTCTTCACGGCGCGGGAGATGGCGTTCTCGATGCTGTCGTCGATCTCGCGCGCGTCGCCATCCAGCTTCTTGTAGGCGGTCTCGGCTTCCTCGGCGAGATCGTCCAGGGCGTCGTCGAGGCTGTATTCCTCGTCGCCGGTCAGGCCGATGCCGCGTACCTGCGGGCCGGAAACGATCTTGTTGCGGCCATCCAGCACGATCGACACCGCGAGGATGCCGTTGAACGCCGCGTGGCGTCGCTCGCGCAGGGCCTCGCCGTTCTCGGGCGTGACGACCCCGCCGTCGACATACAGGCGACCGGCCGGCACTTCGTCGATGATCTCCGGCTTACCCGGCGCCAGGCGCACCATGTCGCCATTACGCGGCGAGATGGCGTCCGGAACTTGCAGATCCTTGGCGAAGGCGGCGTGCTCGATCAGGTGGCGACGCTCGCCATGGGTCGGCACGGCGATCTGGGGTCGCACCCAACCGTACATCTGGCGCAACTCGTCCCGGCACGGGTGACCCGAGACGTGGATGCCGGGCGTGTCACGCTCGGTGTGCAGGCGCACGCCCCGATCGGCCAACTTGTTCTGCAGGTTGCGGATCGGGATCTCGTTGCCCGGGATCACACGCGAACTGAAAACCACATGATCCCCGGACCCCAACTTGACATGCGGATGACTGCCGTCGGCGATCCGCGACAGGGCCGCGCGGGCCTCGCCCTGACTGCCGGTGCACAGGAACAGGATCTCGTTCTCGGGCAGGTGCTTGGCCTGGTCGTCATTGATGAAGGGCTCGATGCCCTGCAACAGCCCGACCGAGCGGGCGGCGGCGGCCATGCGATGCATTGAGCGGCCGGCCAGGCAGACCTTGCGGCCGCAAGCCTGGGCGGCGCGGATCACGGTATCCATGCGCGCCACGTTCGAAGCGAAGCAGGCCACGGCGATCTTACCGCTGAGGCTCTTGATAAGATTCCCCAGGGCCTCCCGAACATCGGCCTCGGAACCGGCCTGGCCTTCCACGAAGACGTTGGTGCTGTCGCAGACCATGGCCAGCACGCCCTCGTCGCCAAGGCGGCGGATGGCGGCCTCGTCGGTCGGAGCGCCCAACTGGGGCTCGGGGTCGATCTTCCAGTCGCCGGTGTGCAGGATCGTGCCCAGCGGCGTCTTGATCGCCAGGCCGTTCGGCTCGGGGATCGAGTGGGTCAGGGTGATCAGCTCCAGCTCGAACGGGCCGAGCTTGAAGTTGCCGCCCAGCGGAACCTCGGTGATCTCGACCTCGTCCAGCAGGTCGGCGTCGCGCAGCTTCTCGCGCAGCAAGAAGGCGGTGAACGGCGTGGCGTACACCGGGGCCTTCAGGCGCGGCCAAAGCCAGTGCACCGCGCCCAGATGGTCTTCATGCGCGTGGGTCAGGACGATGCCGACGATGTCCTTGGCGTAGGGCTCGATATACGACGGGTCGGGCAGGATGATCTCGACACCGGGCGTCGTCTGATCGCCGAAGGTCACGCCGAGATCGACCACGATCCACTTGCGATCGTGGGCCGGGCCGAAGCCGTACAGGTTGAAGTTCATGCCGATCTCGTTCGACCCGCCCAGGGGCAGGAAGACGAGCTCGTCGTTCTTGGATTTTTTCATCAGGTCTCGGAAATGGTGTTTCTTCGGTAGATTTCGAGGAGACCCCGGATCGTAAGATCGGAGTCGAAGTGATCGATGCTGTCGGTGGCGCCCTCGAACAGGGAGGCGACGCCGCCGGTGGCGATGACGGTCATGGGCTCGCCGCGCTCGGCCTTGATGCGCGTCACGAGGCCCTCGATGAGGGAGATATACCCCCAGAAGACACCCGATTGCATGGCTGACACCGTGTCGGTGCCCACGATCCTGTTACCGGCCGGCCTCTGGATGGCGATCCGGGGCAGCTTGGCGGCCGCTTCATGCAGAGCCTGCATCGAGAGATTGATGCCTGGCGCGATGATGCCGCCCTCGAAGGCGCCGTCGGCCGCCACGATGTCGAAGGTCGTGGCCGTGCCGCTGTCGATCACGACCAGCGGTCCCGGATAGACCATGGCCGCCCCGATGGCGTTGACCAGACGGTCGGCGCCCGCCTCGGAGGGCTTTTCGATGCGGACGTCGATTCCCAGCCTGGCGTTCTCGCCGATCACCAGCGGCTCGACGTTGAAATAGCGCCGGGAAAGATTGCGCAGATTGAAGATCGACTGCGGCACGACGCTGGAGATGATCACCGCGTCGATGGCTCGAAAGCCCAGCCCTTGCATCGACAGGAGTTGCGAGAGCCAGACCACGTACTCGTCGGCGGTCCGAGTGCTCTCGGTCGCCGAGCGCCATTGGGCCACCCATGACGCGCCATCGTGTATGGCGAACATGGTGTTGGTGTTGCCCTGTTCAATGGCCAGCAGCATCAAGCGCCTCCAAAGAAAACGTCGCCGGCGGTGATCCGGCGGAGTTGACCGTCGTCCAGACGGAGCCTCAAAGCCCCGTCACCATCCAGTCCCTCAGCGATCCCCTCGACCGTCTCGACGCCCAGACGGGCGACGCAGGGCTCACCCAGGCCGTGGGCGCGGGCCGTCCAGGCGTCGGCGATGGCGGGAAAGCCCAGGGCGTTCCAGGTTCGGAACCAGCGCTCGAAGGCGCCGGCCAGGACCTCGATGGCTTCGGTCGGAGGCGGCGGCGGGATTTCGCGATAGGTGGCGATCGAGGTGGCCGGTCGCTCGGCGTCGATCGGCCGGCGCGCCAGGTTCACGCCGACGCCCACGGCGATCCAGAGCCCGCCCATGGGCGAGGCGCCGGACTCGATCAGGATGCCGCTGACCTTCAAGCCGCCCAACAGGGGGTCGTTGGGCCATTTCAAGCTGACGAGGGAAGCCGGCACGTACTGGGCCAGCATGTCGGCCACGGCCAGGGCGGCGACGAACGAGACCTGCGCGGCCTCGGCCGGCGCCTTGTCGGTGCGGAAGAGCAAGGTGGCGGCGAGGTTGCCCTCGCCGGTCTCCCAGGCGCGCCCTCGACGGCCGCGCCCGGCGGTCTGGCGGAGACCGACCAGCCACACGGGGCCGGCCTCGCCCGCCTCGGCCCGACGACGGGCCTCGGCGTTGGTGGAGTCGATCTCGCCCAGAACGACGATGGGTGGGACGACGACGGGCAGGACGCCCGTCACGTCACGCGTGACCAAAGGCGGCCGCGGCCGCCTTGGCGGCGGGATCCAGCCAGACCAGAGCCACGAGGACGATCGGGAACGAGAAGAACGCGGCCGCGTAGCCGACAGCGCGCGCCGAAGGCGACGGGGCGTCGACCGAACCGGCCGGTGCGTCGAACCACATCGATTTGATCAGGCGCAGATAATAGAACGCCGCGACGACCGAGCCGACCAGGCCCAGAACGGCCGCCCACTGCAGCATCACGTCGCCTGTGCCCAGGGCCGCCTTGAAGACATAGTACTTCGACCAGAAGCCCGAGAACGGCGGCAGGCCCAGGGCCGACAGCGAGAACGCGGTCATGGCGATGGCGATGCCCGGACGCTCCTTGATCAGGCCGGCCATGTCCTCGATGGTTTCCATCGGCTTGCCGCCGCGGTTCAGCGCCTGCAGGCAGGCGAAGAAGCCGGTGACGTCGACCATGTAGAGGGTCATGAAGACCAGCATCGACTGCAGGCCGACCTCGCCGCCGGCCGCCACGCCCAGCAGGGCGTAGCCGACATTGGCGATCGAGGAATAGGCCCACAGGCGCTTCAGGTTCGTCTGGGCCAGGCCAGCGAAGGCGCCGACGAACACGGACAGCAGGGCCGCGATCACCAGGATCTGGCGCCATTGCTCGACCGAGCCCGGGAAGGCGTCGCCCAGCACGCGGGCGAACATCATCATGGCCGCCAGCTTCGGCGCGGCGGCGAAGAAGCCGACGACCGGGGTCGGGGCGCCTTCGTAGACATCCGGCGTCCACATGTGGAACGGCGCGGCCGAGACCTTGAAGGCCAGGCCGCAGATCAGGAAGACCAGGCCGAACAACAGGCCCACGCCGTGCGAACCGCCGTGGGCGGCGGCCAGGGCGATCTGGCCGAAGTGGGTCGAACCCGTGAAGCCGTAGATCAGCGACGAACCGTACAGCAGCAGGCCCGACGACAGGGCGCCCAGCACGAAGTACTTCAGGCCTGCTTCCGAAGACTTGGCGTCGTCGCGGCGCATGGCGGCCAGGACGTACAGGGCCAGCGATTGCAGCTCGACGCCGACATAGAGGCTGATCAGGTCGCCGGCCGAGGCGGTGACGCCCATGCCCAAGGCGGCCAGGATGACCAGGACGGCGTATTCGAACTTCTGGTCGCCGCGCTGGGCCAGCCAGCGGTCGCCGAGCACGACGGCCACGGCGCTGGAGAGATAGATGGCCACCTTGGCGTAGGTCGCCGCGGCGTCGGCCGCGTAGACCCCGTTGAAGGCGTGGCCGTGCGGACCGAGGACCGCCGTGGCGGCGGCCGCGATCAGCGACGCGACGGCCGCCAGGGTGAAGATGGCCCCGACCTTGCCTCGAAAGGCGCCGGCGACCAGCAGGACGAGCGCCGCGATCGCGAGAACGACCTCAGGCAGGACGAGCGAGAAGTTGGCGGAAAAGGTCATAGGCTCCTCACCCACCCAGGGCGGCGCGCCAGGCGCCGACCAGCGCGTCGACGGACGTCGCGGTCAGGTTGAACACGAGATTGGGATAGATGCCGAGCACCAGGGTCATGACGATCAGCGGCGTGAACAGCAGGATCTCGCGAGCGTCCAGATCCGTGATGGTCTTCAGCTCGGGATTGGTGATCTCGCCGAACATCACCCGACGGTACAGGGTCAGGGCGTACATGGCCGACAGGATCACGCCGGTGGCCGCCACGATCGCCGTCCAGGTCGAGGCCTTGTAGACGCCGGTCATGGTCAGGATTTCACCGACGAAGCCCGAGGTGCCCGGCAGGCCGACATTGCCCATCGTGAACAGCAGGAACACGAAGGCGTAGTGCGGCATGCGGTTGGTCAGGCCGCCGTAGAAGGCGATCTCGCGGGTGTGCATGCGGTCGTAGACGACGCCGACGCAGAGGAAGAGCGCGCCGGAGATCACCCCGTGGCTCAGCATCTGGAACAGAGCGCCCTGCTCGCCCGCCGCGTTGCCCGAGAAGATGCCCATGGTCACGAAGCCCATGTGGGCGACCGACGAATAGGCGATCAGCTTCTTGATGTCGGTCTGACGGAAGGCGACCAGCGAGGTGTAGACGATGGCGATGGCCGACATCGCGAACACCAGCGGCTGGAACATCTCCGAGGCGTTCGGGAACATCGGCAGGCTGAAGCGCATGAAGCCGTAGCCGCCCATCTTCAGCAGGATGCCCGCCAGGATGACCGAACCGGCCGTCGGGGCTTCCACGTGGGCGTCGGGCAGCCACGTGTGGACCGGCCACATCGGCATCTTCACCGCGAACGAGGCGAAGAAGGCCAGCCACAGCCAGGTCTGGAGCCACGGCGCGAACTTGAACGTCATCAGCACCGGGATCGACGAGGTGCCGGCGATGCTGATCATGGCCAGGATAGCCGCCAGCATCAGCACCGAGCCGAGCAGCGTGTAGAGGAAGAACTTGTAGGCCGCGTACACCCGGCGCTTGCCGCCCCAGATGCCGATGATCAGGAACATCGGGACCAGGCCGAACTCGAAGAACAGGTAGAACAGCACCAGGTCCAGCGCCGCGAACACGCCGATCACCAGGGTCTCCAGGACCAGGAAGGCGATCAGATATTCGACGACCCGCTTCTCGATCGACTTCCAGCTGGCCACGATGCAGATCGGCAGCAGGAAGGCGGTGAGCAGGACGAACAGCACCGAGATGCCATCGACGCCCATGCGGTAGTGCAGGCCCGCGAACCAGGCGAAGTCTTCCACGAACTGGAAGCCCGGGTTCTTAGGATCAAACTGGACGGTCAAGACGATCGACAGGCCGAACGTGACCAGCGTGGTCACGAGCGCGATCCACTTGGACAGGGTGTCGGTCTTTTCGCTCGCGCCACTGAAAGCGCGCGCGGCGAGGATCACCGCGACGCCGACGATCGGCGCGAAGGTCGTAAGGCTGAGAAGGCCGCTCATTAGCTCCGTCCCCCTCAACGGAAGGCGTACAGGGCGAAGGTCAGCAGACCGGCGACGCCGAGCAGCATGACAAACGCGTAGTGGTAGAGATAGCCGGTCTGCAGCTTGCCGGTGCGCTTGCCGACCTCATACGAGACCGCGCTGACGCCATCGGGACCCAGGCCGTCGATGATCTTCTGGTCGCCACCCTTCCAGAACAGGTCGCCGAGGAACTTGGCGAAGCGCACGAACGTGGCATCGTAGAGTTCGTCGAAGAACCACTTGTTGTAGAAGAAGACGTACAGCGGGCCCTTACGCTCGGCCAGCTTCAGGCCCAGGCGCTCGTTGCCCTTGATCAGGTAGACATAGACCGCGATCAGCAAGCCCAGGAGCGAAGCGATCAGCGGGCTCCACTTCACCCACTCGGCCACTTCGTGCGCTTGGTGCAGCACGTGGTTGGTCGGAGCCGTGAAGATCGCGCCGCGCCAGAACTCTTCCTGGTGATGGCCGACGAAGTAGTCGGTGAACACGAAGCCGGCGGCTACCGCGCCGATCGACAGGGCGACCAGCGGGAACAGCATCACCCACGGGCTCTCGTGCGGCTTGTGGTCGTGACCGTGGCCGTGATCGTCGTGGGCGTCGTGATGATCGTCCGGCAGCGGCTCTTCGTGCGTCTCGTGCGCGGCGCCGTGGGCGTCGTGGGCATGAACGTCGTGGGCGTGGTGATCGTCATGACCCCAGCGCGCCTTGCCGTTGAAGGTGAAGAAGGCCAGGCGCCACGAGTAGAACGAGGTCAGGCCCGCCACCAGCACGCCGATCACCCAGGCGAACATGGCGATCGAATTGTGGCCGCCGGCGGCGAAGGCCGCCTCGATGATGGTGTCCTTCGAGTAGAAGCCGGCGAAGCCCAGGTGCAGCGGCGGGAAGCCGAGGCCCGTAATGGCGATCGTGCCGATCGTCATGGCCAGGAAGGTCACCGGCAGCAGCTTGGCCAGAGCGCCGTACTTCCGCATGTCCTGCTCGTGGTGCATGCCGTGGATCACCGAACCGGCGCCCAGGAACAGCAGGGCCTTGAAGAAGGCGTGCGTGAACAGGTGGAACATGGCCGCCTGATAGGCGCCGACGCCGGCCGCGAAGAACATGTAGCCCAGCTGCGAACAGGTCGAGTAGGCGATCACGCGCTTGATGTCGTTCTGGGTCAGGCCGACCGTGGCGGCGAAGAGAGCCGTCACCGCGCCTATCACCGTGACGATGTTCTTGGCCACCGGGGCGTATTCGAACATCGGCGACAGCAGGCACAGCATGTAGACGCCGGCGGTCACCATGGTGGCCGCGTGGATCAGGGCCGAGACCGGGGTCGGGCCTTCCATGGCGTCCGGAAGCCAGGTGTGCAGGAAGAACTGCGCCGACTTGCCCATCGCGCCGATGAACAGCAGGAAGCAGGCGATATCCATCAGCGGCCAGGCGTGACCGGCGAACTCCCAGGTCTTGCCGGCGTGGCTGGCGATCATCGGGAACAGCTCGGCGAACTGGATCGTGCCGAACGCCCAGAAGGTGGTCATGATGCCCAGGGCGAAGCCGAAGTCGCCGACGCGGTTGACGACGAAGGCCTTGATGGCCGCGGCGCTGGCCGAAGGCTTCTTGTACCAGAAGCCGATCAGCAGGTACGAGGCCAGGCCCACGCCTTCCCAGCCGAAGAACAGCTGCATGAAGTCGGCGGCCGTGACCAGCGACAGCATGGCGAAGGTGAACAGCGACAGATACGCGAAGAAGCGCGGCTTGCTGTCGTCCTCGGCCATGTAGCCCCAGGAATAGATGTGCACGAGGGCCGAGACCGTCGTGACCACGATCAGCATGGTCGCCGACAGGGCGTCGATGCGGATCGACCAGTTGGCCTGGAAATCGCCGATGCTGATGAACGGCAGCAGATGGACGGTGAAGGCCTCCATGTGCCCCCAGGTCCACTGGCTGAACGTGTACCAGCTGAGGCCGCAGGCCAGGATCAGCGCGCCGGTGGTGACCGACTGGGACGCCACGTTGCCGATGCGGCGGCCGAACAGGCCGGCGATGGCCGCGGCGATGATCGGCGCGAAAACGAGAATGGTGACAAGCGTCTGCATGACGTCGCTTAGCCCTTCATCATGCTGGCGTCGTCAACCGCGATATCACCACGGTTGCGGAAGAAGGTGACGAGGATCGCCAGACCCACGGCCGCCTCGGCGGCGGCGACGGTCAGGACGAACATGGCGAAGATCTGCCCCGCCACGTCGTGCAGGTAGGCCGAGAACGCCACGAGGTTCACGTTCACCGCCAAGAGGATCAGCTCGATCGACATCAGGATGACGATGATGTTCTTGCGGTTCACGAAGATGCCGAAGACGCCGATCGTGAACAGGATCGCGGCGACGACGAGATAGTGCGGCAGGCCGATCATTCGGAGATCCCCTCACCCGGCTTGATCTGAACCAGCTCCATGCCGGTCTTGGGCGTGCGGGCCACCTGCTTGCCGATGTCCTGGCGCTTGACGCCCGGCTTGTGGCGCAGGGTCAGGACGATGGCGCCGATCATGGCGACCAGCAGCACCAGGCCCGCCAGTTGGAAGAAGAAGACGTAGTCGGTGTAGAGCACCCGACCCAGCGCCTCGGTGTTCGGCACGCCGCCCGGCGAGGCGTTCGGCAACGGGTTCTTGGCCGCCGCGCCGTTCGTGGCGACCGTGGCGGCGACGAACACCATTTCCAGCGTCAGGATGCCCCCGACCAGACCGCCGATCGGCAGGTACTGGGCGAAGCCCTGGCGGAGCTCGGCGAAGTCGACGTCCAGCATCATGACGACGAACAGGAACAGCACCGCGACCGCGCCGACGTAGACGACGATCAGCAGCATCGCCAGGAACTCCGCGCCCAGCAGGACGAAGAGGCCGGCGGCCGAGAAGAAGGCGGTGATCAGGAAGAGCACCGAGTGCACGGGGTTGCGCGCCGAAACGACGAGCAAGCCCGCCGCTATGGTCGTGAACGCCAGCAGATAGAAAGCGATCGCCTGCAAGGCCATTGGCCCAGGTGCTCCCCTGAAAACTTAAGTCCAATGACGACGCGGCCGATCGGCGCGCCGCCTCCTAGGAATCGCCCCGTCCTTTAGCGGTAGGGCGCGTCCAACTCCAGATTCTTCGCGATCAGGCGCTCCCAGCGGTCGCCGTTATCGAGAAGACGTTCCTTGTCGTAGTAGAGCTCTTCACGGGTTTCGGTCGCGAACTCGATGTTCGGACCTTCGACGATGGCGTCGACCGGGCAGGCCTCCTGGCACAGGCCGCAGTAGATGCACTTGACCATGTCGATGTCGTAGCGGGTCGTGCGGCGGCTGCCGTCCTCGCGCGGTTCGGCCTCGATGGTGATGGCCTGGGCCGGGCAGATGGCTTCGCACAGCTTGCACGCGATGCAGCGCTCCTCGCCCGACGGATACCGACGCAGGGCGTGCTCGCCCCGGAAGCGCGGCGACTGCGGGCCGCGCTCATTCGGATAGATCACCGTCTTCTTCGGCGCGACCAGGTACTTCATGGCCAGGCCGAAGGCGCCGGCGAAGTCCAGAAGGGCCGCGCCCTTGGCCGCTTGAGTGATGCGCTGGAACACCAGAGCTCTCCTAACACTTTTCCTTGGGGAAAGGACGGACGTCCCTGCCCTGCTCTTTCTGCTGCCGCCGCATCTGTTGCTCGAGGACGCACTTCTTGGTCTTCTCGTCCGCCTTCTGGCGGGCGTCGACCTGCTCCTCGAGCGTCCGCTGCGGCGGATGCTGAATACTGCGTCCCCAGGTCCCGCACCCGGCCAGCAGGCCGACCACGACGATCCCGAGGACAACCCGCCTCATTTCCCGTCCCGGGGAATGACGCAGGTGTAGTTCGATAGCTGGACGGGATCGCCCCCGTCCAGCTTGCCCCGGATGGTCCCACCCGAGGCCTTGCACTTGTCGCCCTCGCGTCGCAGGTCGTCGTAGCTGACGACCCCATCGCCCAGGGAGTAAGACCGATCCGGCGCCGAGACAGCCTGGCAGGCCGTCAGCGCCAGGCCGGTCAGACCCAGGACCGCGAGGCCGATCCGGCGCATCAGGCGGCCGGACCGAACACGCGCCAGGCGGCGACCGCGGCCACCAGCACCAGCGAGGTCGGCAGGAACACCTTCCAACCCAGGCGCATCAGCTGGTCGTAGCGGTAGCGAGGCACGATGGCCTTCGCCATGGCGAACATGAAGAACCAGAAGACGATCTTGGCGTAGAACACCAAGGCCAACAGGAAGTTGACCAGGAACGGCGGCCAGCTGGCCGTGAAGCCGATCGGGAAGCCCGGATTCCAGCCGCCGAAGAACAGCACGCTGATCATGGCGCACATCAGGACGATGTTCGAATACTCGGCCACCATGAACAGCAGGTAAGGGGTCGAGCTGTACTCGACCTGGTAACCGGCCACGAGTTCGGATTCGGCTTCCGGCAGGTCGAAGGGCGGGCGGTTCGTTTCGGCCAGGCCCGAGATATAGAACATGCCCATGGCCACGACCATGACCGGCAGGATGATCAGGTTCTTGAGACCGCCGCCGCCGAAGACGTTCCAGTTCCAGATCCAGCCCGACTGCTTCTCGACGATGGTCGACAGGTTCATCGAACCGGCCAGCAGGATCACCGTGATGATGATCAGGCCGATCGAGACTTCGTACGACACCATCTGCGCCGCCGAACGCAGGGCGCCCAGGAACGGATACTTCGAGTTCGAAGCCCAGCCGCCCATGATGATGCCGTAGACGCCCAGCGAGCTCATCGCCAGCAGGTACAGGATGCCGACATTGAGGTTCGACACGACCCAGCCCGGCGCGAACGGCACCACGGCCCAGCCCACGAAACCCAGGATCAGGCTGATCAGCGGGGCCAGGATGAAGACCACCTTGTCGGCCCCGGCCGGGATGACGATTTCCTTCAGCACGAACTTGAAGAAGTCGGCGAAGGACTGCAGCAGGCCGAAGGGACCCACGACGTTGGGACCTTTGCGCATCTGGACACCGGCCCAGATCTTGCGGTCGGCGAGCAGCAGGAAGGCCAGGCTCAGCAGAACCCAGATCACGACCAGCAGGATGCCGCCCGTCGTGAGACCAAACCAGAGAAGCGGAGAGTTGGGGCCCACGGTCTACTCCGCAGCGATCTTGGCGGCGCCGGAAGCCACGGCCGCGCATTCGGCCATGGTCACGCTGGCGCGCGCGATGGGATTGGTCAGGTGGAAGGCCTTGATGGCGCTCTCGAACGGCGCGTCCGAGACCTCGCCGTCAGCGCCCAGGGCGCCGACATCGAACGCGGTCGCGACCGAACCGGGCGCGTAGTCGATCTGGCCGAAGGTCGGATGGTCGGCGAACAGCTTGGCGCGCAACTGGTCCAGGCTGTCGTACGGCAGCTTGTGGCCCAGCACTTCCGACAGCGCCCGCAGGATCGACCAGTCTTCCTTGGCCTCGCCCTTCGGGAACACGGCGCGCTTGCCTTGTTGCACGCGACCTTCGAGGTTCACGTACAAGCCATTCTTCTCGGTGTAGGCGGCGCCCGGCAGGATCACGTCGGCCTTGTGCGCGCCGGCGTCGCCATGCGTGCCCAGATAAACCTTGAACGCGCCCGTGGCGGACGTCTCGCACTCGTCCGCGCCCAGCAGGAACAGCACGTCCAGAGCGCCCGGCTTCAGCATGTCGGCCGTGGCCAGGCCGCCCTCGGCCGGAACGAAGCCCATGTCCAGGCCGGCGACGCGGGCCGCGGCGGTGTGCAGGACGTTCCAGCCGTTCCAGCCTTCGCGCACGACCTTGACGGTCTTGCCCAAGGCGGCGGCGGCCTTGAGGATCGCCGCGCCGTCGGCGCGAGCCAGAGCGCCCTGGCCGATGATGATCGCGGGACGCTCGGCGGCCTTCAGGGCGGCGACGAAATCGCTCTTGCTCTTGGCCAGGCCCGACAGGGTCTGGGCGCCGGCGCCGAGATAGTCGTAGTCGAACGTCAGGTCGGCCTTTTCGCCAATGACGCCGAAGCGGGTCTTGCCGGCGACCCACTGCTTGCGGAAGCGGGCGTTCAGGACCGGAGCCTCGAGGCGCGGATTGGCGCCGACGAACAGGACGACGTCGGCGTTCTCGATGCCGGCGATCGTCGAGTTGAACAGCCAGCCTTCGCGCGGACCAACGCCCAGGGCCGAGCCGTCCTGACGGCTGTCTAGGTTCTTCACGCCCAGGGCGGTGAAGAGGTCCTTGGTCGCCTTCAGGCTTTCGGCGTCCTGCAGGTCACCGGCGATGACGCCGATGCGCTCGGGCGCGGTCGCCTTGATCTTGCTGGCGACGGCGGCGAAGGCCTCGGCCCAGGTGGCGGGCTTCAGCTTGCCGGCGGCGTCGCGGACGTACGGACGATCCAGGCGCTGACGGCCCAGGCCGTCGACGGCGTAGCGCGTCTTGTCAGAGATCCACTCTTCGTTGACGTCATCGTTGACGCGCGGCAGCACGCGCAGCACGGCCGAGCCGCGGGCGTCGACGCGGATCGACGAGCCCAGGGCGTCCATGACGTCGATGCTCTCGGTCTTCTTCAGTTCCCACGGACGGGCTTCGAAGGCGTAGGGCTTGGAGGTCAGGGCGCCGACCGGGCAAAGGTCGATGACGTTGGCGCTGAGCTCCGACGTCACCGCCGCGCCCAGATAGGTCGTGATTTCAACGTCTTCGCCGCGCGAAATCAGGCCGATCTCCGGCGAACCGGCGACTTCGGTGATGAAGCGGACGCAGCGCGTGCACTGGATGCAGCGCGTCATCACGGTCTTGATCAGCGGGCCCATCGACTTCTCTTCGACGGCGCGCTTGTTCTCGTCATAGCGGCTGTCGTCGCGGCCATAGCCCACGGCCTGGTCCTGCAGGTCGCACTCACCGCCCTGGTCGCAGATCGGGCAATCCAGCGGGTGGTTGATGAGCAGGAACTCCATCACCCCTTCGCGGGCCTTCTTGACCATCGGAGTCTTGGTGAAAATCTCCTGGCCCTCGGCGGCCGGCAGGGCGCACGAAGCCTGCGGCTTCGGCGGGCCGGGCTTCACCTCGACCAGGCACATCCGGCAGTTGCCGGCGATGGACAGACGTTCGTGGTAGCAGAAGCGCGGGATCTCTTCCCCGGCCAGTTCCGCGACCTGCAGAACCGTCATGCCGGGTTCGAACTCGACTTCGACGCCGTTGACCTTGGCGATAGCCATTCTTGTTACTCCGCCGCGATCAGCTTGGCGCCCTGCACGTGCAGGCGACCGCTACGATAGGAAGCGATCCGCTCCTCCACCTCGTGGCGGAAGTGGCGGAACAGACCCTGGATCGGCCAGGCGGCCGCATCGCCTAGGGCGCAGATGGTGTGACCCTCGACCTGGGTCGTGACGTCCAGCAGGGTGTCGATCTCTTTCGGATCGGCCTCGCCGGTCGCCATGCGCTCCATGACGCGCCACATCCAGCCGGTGCCTTCGCGGCACGGCGTGCACTGGCCGCAGCTCTCGTGCTTGTAGAAGTACGACAGGCGGGCGATGGCGCGGACCAGGTCGGTCGACTTGTCCATGACGATGACGGCGGCCGTACCGAGACCCGACTTCAGGTTCCGCAGCGCGTCGAAGTCCATCGGCAGGTCTTCGCACTGTTCGGCCGGGATCATCGGCACGGACGAGCCGCCCGGGATGACGGCCTTGAGGTTGCCCCAGCCGCCGCGAATGCCGCCGCAGTGGTCTTCCATCAGCTGACGGAAGGGGATGCTCATGGCTTCTTCGACGTTGCAGGGCAGGTTCACGTGGCCCGAGACGCAGAACAGCTTGGTGCCGGCGTTGTTGGGACGGCCGAAGCTGCCGAACCAGGCCGCGCCGCGACGCAGGATGGTGCCGGCGACGGCGATGCTCTCGACGTTGTTGACCGTGGTCGGCATGCCGTAGAGGCCCGCGCCGGCCGGGAACGGCGGCTTCAGGCGCGGCTGGCCCTTCTTACCTTCCAGGCTTTCCAGCAGGGCCGTCTCTTCGCCGCAGATATAGGCGCCGGCGCCGTGGTGGACGTAGATGTCGAAGTCCCAGCCGTGGACGTTGTTCTTGCCCACGAGATTGGCCTCGTAGGCCTGCTTGATCGCGGCTTCCAGGCGCTCGCGCTCGAAGACGTACTCGCCGCGGATGTAGATGTAGCAGGCGTGGGCCAGCATGGCGCGCGAGGCGATCAGGCAACCCTCGATCAGGAGGTGCGGGTCATGCCGCATGATCTCCCGGTCCTTGCAGGTGCCCGGTTCGGACTCGTCGGCGTTGACGACCAGGTAGTGAGGACGACCTTCCTTCACTTCCTTGGGCATGAACGACCACTTGAGGCCGGTCGAGAAACCGGCGCCGCCCCGGCCGCGCAGGCCGGAGTTCTTCATGTTGTCGATGATCCAGTCGCGCCCGGCGTCCAGGATGTCCTTGGTGCCATTCCAGCAGCCGCGCTTCTTCGCGCCCTCGAGGCCCCAATCCTGGAGACCGTAGAGGTTCGTGAAGATGCGGTCCTTGTCTTCGAGGATACCGACCATGACTCAGCTTTGCGGATCGAATGGATGGGCGCGCACATAGCGCGTCCGACGAATGATGACATAGGCGAAAAGCAGCCAGCCCACGCCGATGATGGCGAGACCGGCGACAACCGCCCAGAACGGCGCGCCTTGAACGGTGCGGCCCCAGATCAGGAGCAGCGCGCCGACGAGGCAGGCCACGAAGCCCACGCCGCGTTCGCGACGATGCAGGCCCCGAATGGTGTCGGCATAGGCCGCCCTGCGGGTGTTGAGGAGGCTGTCGTCGATCATGACGAGGCCCCCTCGCCCTTGGATCCGCGCATCCAGCCCAGGATGAACCAGACATGCGAACCCAGGCCCGCGATGATGGCGCCCAGGAAGACCAGGCGTAGCCAGTCGATCCGCAGCGACACCGCGCCATAGATCGCGACGCCGGCCAGCACGAAGCACACCGCGTTGATGACGAACATCGCGATCAAGCGCTTCTTCTGGGCGTTGGCGTCGGCGGTCATGTTAGGCGGTCGGCTCCGGCTTCGTCTTCGAGGCCTTCGGCTTCTCGGGCAGGTTCGGAATCTTGATCTTCTTGGCGTACGAGCCGTCGTACAGCTTCGGATCCGTCAGGGTGTGGATCGCGCCCTTCGGCTCCGAGGCGCTGCGGCCGTCGTAGCTGCCCGGCTTCGGGGCCTTGCCCGCCGCGAAGTCGTCGAGGATCTGGGCCAGGCTCTCCGGCGTCAGGTCCTCGTAGTAGTAGTCGTTGATCGCGGCCATCGGGGCGTTGCAGCACGCGCCCAGGCATTCGACCTCTTCCCAGCTGAACTTGCCGTCGGCCGAGACGTGATTGGCGTCGCCGATCTTGTCCTTCAGGACCTTCTTGAGGTCCTCGGCGCCGCGCAGCTGGCAGGGCGTGGTGCCGCACAGCTGCACGAAGGCGACCTTGCCGACCGGCTGCAGCTGGAACATCACGTAGAAAGTGGCCACTTCCAGCACGCGGATGACCGGCATCTCGAGCTGCTTGGCGATCTCCTGGATTGCCGGCTCGGACACCCAGCCTTCCTGCTTCTGGGCCAGCCACAGCATCGGGATCACCGCCGACTGCTTGCGGGCGGCGGGATACTTGGCCTTCCACCAGTCGGCCTTGGCCTGGCTGTCCTTCGAGAAGGCGAAGCTGGCGGGCTGTTCCTTGGCGAGACGCCGAACGCTCATTGGGAGACACTCATCGGGCGAAATCCACGCGGACGATCTTGTCGCCCTTGAAGGTGTAGATGGCGGCGACCTGGAACGGCGCGTCGCCGTTGCCGCGGTCGACATGCTCATGGTCGATCACGTTCGAACCGACCACGATGCGGTTCAGCAGCTTCGCGTGGTTCTTGGGGAACTCGGCGAAGGTCTTCTCGTAGAAGGCGCGATAGGCGTCGAGGCCCGTGCGCGCCACGTCGCCGTTCAGACCCGCCACGACGACGTCGTCGGCGAAGTGGGCGCAGTGGGCGTCCAGGTCCTGGGCGTTGTAGGCGTCCAGCTGCGCCTGAGCCACTTTTTCGAGGGCGATGGCTTCCAGGCTCACCGGTCCACCTCGCCGAACACGATGTCAAGCGAGCCCAGAATGGCCGAAACGTCGGCCAGCTGGTGGCCGCGGTTCATCCAGTCCATGGCGGCCAGGTGCGAGAAGCCCGGAGCCTTGATCTTGCAGCGGTACGGCTTGTTGGTGCCGTTGCTGACCACGTAGACGCCGAACTCGCCCTTGGGCGCTTCGACGGCCGCGTAGACCTCGCCTTCCGGCGTGCGGAAGCCCTCGGTGTAGAGCTTGAAGTGGTGGATCAGGGCTTCCATCGACCGCTTCATCTCGGCGCGACGCGGCGGGCTGACCTTGTTGTCCTCGGTCAGCACCGGGCCCGGCGTGCCGCGCAGCATGGCGACGGCCTGCAGGATGATCTTGGTCGACTCGCGCATCTCCTGCATGCGGCAGAGATAGCGATCGTAGCAGTCGCCGTTCTTGCCCAGCGGGATGTCGAACTCGAACTCGTTGTAGTTCTCGTACGGCTGGTTGCGGCGCAGGTCCCAGGCGATGCCCGAACCGCGCACCATCACGCCCGAGAAGCCCCAGGCCCAGGCGTCTTCCTTGCTGACCACGCCGATGTCGACGTTGCGCTGCTTGAAGATGCGGTTGTCGGTGATCAGGCCTTCGATGTCGTCGCAGATCTTGGGGAAAGCCTTCGCCCAGGTCTCGATGTCATCGATCAGCTCGGGCGTCAGGTCCTGGTGGACGCCGCCCGGACGGAAGTAATTGGCGTGCAGACGAGCGCCGCAGGCGCGCTCGTAGAAGATCATCAGCTTCTCGCGCTCCTCGAAGCCCCAGAGCGGCGGCGTCAGGGCGCCGACGTCCATGGCCTGGGTCGTCACGTTCAGCAGGTGGTTCAGGATCCGGCCGATCTCGCAGAACAGCACGCGGACGATCTGGCCGCGACGCGGCACCTCGACGCCCAGCAACTTCTCGATGGCCAGGCAGAACGCATGCTCCTGGTTCATCGGCGCCACGTAGTCGAGGCGGTCGAAGTACGGGATGTTCTGCAGGTAGGTGCGCGCTTCCATCAGCTTCTCGGTGCCGCGGTGCAGCAGGCCGATGTGCGGATCGACGCGTTCGACGATTTCGCCGTCCAGCTCCAACACCAGGCGCAACACGCCGTGCGCGGCCGGGTGCTGCGGGCCGAAGTTGATGTTGAACTTGCGGACGGGCGTCTCCGGGATGGCCGGGGTCGTCGGTTCGTCGCGGAAGAAGTCGGTCGCCGCGGCGGGCGCGTTCGTGCCAGTCATGACTTAAGCGTCCCCTGCCCGCTTCTCGGCCTTCTCGTCGCCCGGCAGGGCGTACTTGGCGCCCTCCCACGGAGACAGGAAGTCGAAGGCGCGGAACTCGGTGATCTTCACGGGTTCATAGACGACGCGCTTGAGTTCGTCGTCGTAGCGGACTTCCACGTAACCCGTCATCGGGAAGTCTTTCCGCAGCGGATGGCCGTGGAAGCCGTAGTCGGTCAGGATCCGGCGCAGGTCGGGGTGGCCCTCGAAGAAAACGCCATACATGTCGAACGCTTCGCGCTCGAACCAGTCGGCGACCGGGAACACCGGCGTGGCGCTGGGGACCGGGGTGTCTTCGTCGGTCTGCACCTTCAGGCGGATGCGGACGTTCTTCACCATCGACAGCAGGTGATAGACGACGTCGAAACGGCGCTCTCGCTGCGGATAGTCCACGGCCGTCAGGTCCACCAGCTGGTGGAAGCGGTAGTCGGGATGGTCGCGCAGCAGCTCCAGGGCCTGGACGACGCGGTGCGCCGGGCCGTGGATGTTCAGCTCGCCGAACGCAATGTCATAGCCGGTGATCGCGCCGGTGGCGTTGGCGACGATCGACTGGCCGAGCGCTTCGAGGTCCTGGCTCATCGCTCGATCGTCCCCATGCGACGGATCTTCTTCTGGAGCTGCAGCACGCCGTAGACCAAGGCTTCGGCCGTGGGCGGACAACCCGGCACGTAGATGTCGATCGGCACGACGCGGTCGCAGCCGCGCACGACGCTGTAGCTGTAATAGTAGTAGCCGCCGCCATTGGCGCAGCTGCCCATCGAGATGACGTAGCGGGGCTCCGGCATCTGGTCGTAGACCTTGCGCAGGGCCGGAGCCATCTTGTTGGTCAGGGTGCCGGCGACGATCATCACGTCCGACTGACGCGGGCTGGCGCGCGGCGCGAAGCCGTAGCGCTCCAGGTCGTAGCGCGGCATGGCCGAGTGCATCATCTCGACGGCGCAGCACGCCAGGCCGAACGTCATCCACATCAGCGAGCCCGTACGGGCCCAGGTGATCAGATCGTCGGCGGCGGCGGTGATGAAGCCCTTGTCGGCCAGCTGTTGCGAGACGCCGTCAAAGAACGGGTCGTGCAGCTTGGGGTCATAGCCCTCGACCGTCGAACGACCGGCCGAAAGCGCGGGAGCCGAGTTGGCGGGAACGATCACTCCCATTCGAGGGCGCCCTTCTTCCATTCATAGATAAAGCCGACGGTCAGGACGCCCAGGAAGGTCATCATCGACCAGAAGGCGAACTGGGCCACGTCGTGCGGCAGCTTCATCAGCGTCACCGCCCAGGGAAACAGGAACGCCACTTCCAGATCGAAGATGATGAAGAGGATCGACACCAGATAGAACCGAACGTCGAACTTCATGCGCGCGTCGTCGAAGGCGTTGAAGCCGCATTCGTACGCGGACAGCTTTTCCGGGTCCGGCGCCTTGGGCGCGAGCACGGCGGCCGCGAGGATGAAGACGATGCCGATGGCCGCCGCGATCCCTAGAAAGATCACGATCGGCAGGTACTGGAGAAGGAAGGCGGTCATGACAGCCCTTGGCTTGAATCGAGCGGGTTGTAGCCCACTGTCGCCAACGCTTCAAACACCCGAAGCACATTGAGAAACGATCGCAACTAGACCTGCTTTCCCTAACGCTGGTCTGGGAAAAACAAGGGGTCGCGCAGCGAAGCCAAGGCCAGCGTCTTTGCGGTTATCCCATGGAAAACCGGGCCGGTCCGGACGCTATTTGTCGCTTCTTCGATATCGCCGTTGACACGAGTCTTCGAGCGACATATCAGACGCGCCTCGCCGATCGGCGGGTCGCACTTTCGCTTCGGCGAAGGGATATGCGGATGTAGCTCAGTTGGTTAGAGCGCCGGCCTGTCACGCCGGAGGTCGCGGGTTCGAGCCCCGTCATTCGCGCCACCCCTTCATAGGTGGTATGCTTCCCTCCCTCGGTCACGGACGACCGTCGCGCCTTGGCGCACGACGCGGATGTAGCTCAGTTGGTTAGAGCGCCGGCCTGTCACGCCGGAGGTCGCGGGTTCGAGCCCCGTCATTCGCGCCACCGTCCAGTGGGTCTTCTCCTCAAATCGGGAATGGTATCCGCAACGCCTTGAGTTGCTGACCGCGCGCGCCATCTAGCAACGATGACCAGCGCTGCTTACCCGCCCTTCTCCGTCCTCGACCTCGCGCCCGTTCCACATGGAACCCCCGTCGGCCAAGCGCTCAACAACAGCCTGGACCTGGCGCGACACGCCGAATCCCTGGGCTTTCACCGCTACTGGCTGGCCGAGCATCACAACATGCCCGGAATCGCCAGCGCGGCTACGGCCGTGGTGATCGGCCACGTCGCCGGCGGGACCAAGACGATTCGGGTCGGCTCAGGCGGCGTCATGTTGCCCAACCATGCCCCGCTGATGGTCGCCGAGCAGTTCGGCACCCTGGCCGCCCTCTATCCCGGCCGCATCGATCTGGGCCTGGGCCGAGCGCCCGGCACCGACCAAGCCACCATGCGGGCCTTGCGCCGCTACGCCGGCGCTGTCGATTCGTTCGCCCAGGACGTCGTCGAGCTGCAGCAGTGGTTCAAGCCAGCGACGCCCGACCAGAGCGTGCGCGCCGTGCCGGGCGAAGGCCAGGACGTGCCGATCTGGATCCTCGGTTCCTCGACCTGGGGCGCGCAGCTGGCGGCAGCCTTGGGTCTGCCCTACGCCTTCGCGGCCCACTTCGCCCCCGACTCGCTGCTGGACGCCCTTCTCCTCTATCGCCGGCACTTCAAGCCGTCGGAGGTTATGGAGAAGCCGTACGCCATGGTCTGCATCGGCGTCTGCGCGGCGGATACGGACAAGGAGGCGACTCGTCTGGCCACCTCGACCCAGCAGCAGTTCCTGGCCCTGCGCCGCGGCCGTCCAGGACTCCTGCCGCCACCGGTGGACGATATCCGAGAGCATGCCTCGCCGGCCGAGCTGGCGGGTCTGGACCATACCTTCCAGTACTCGGCGATCGGCTCGCCCGAGACGGTGAAACGCAAGGTCGACCAGATACTGGCGCTAACGCAGGCCGACGAGCTGATGTTCGCCTCGCAGATCCACGACCATGCCGCGCGCAAGCACAGCTACGAGGTCCTGGCCTCGATCCGGGGTTAGTGGTTGCGTAGCTGAGCCAGGCCGCCGAACGCCCGACGGCCGGTCAATCCGCCGTAGATCGCGCAGAGCTGGCGGAACACCGCGTCCCAGCCGTGTCGCTCGGCCGCCCTCAGGCGCGCGGCCGCGCCGATGGAAGCGATGTCGCGGGAGAACAGGGCCTCGATTGCTTCCGCGAAGGCGGCGGCCTCGGAGGCGATAGCCAGCTGGCCGACCTCTTCATCGACGGATTCGGCCACGCCGCCGGCGCCAACGCCGACCACGGGCAGGCCACAGGCCATGGCTTCCAGCACGATCAGGCCGAACGGCTCGTTGTCGTTGGCGTGAACGAAGGCGTCGCAGCTGGCCAGCACGCGCGCCAGCTCGGCCGGGTCGCGAACGTAGTCCAGGCAGATCGCCCGGTCGCTGACCGGCGCCCCACCGCCCGCGCCGACGAACAGCAGCTTGTAGGGCGCGCCCAGCCGCTCGACCGCCCCGACCAGCACGTCCAGCTTCTTCTCGCGCGCCGGACGACCGGCGAAGACCAGCAGCCGCTCGTGGGCGGCCACGCCCAGCCGTCGGCGAAGGCCCTCGCGATCGGCCCGCGACGGGTGGAAGATCTCGGTGTCGACGCCCAACGGCAAACCGATGGCGTTGTTCACGCCTGCCTCGATCAGCCGCCCCGCGATGAACCGGCTGGGGGCCACGGCCTGATCGAACTGGCGATAGATCGCCGCCCAGCGCTTCTGAACGGGCTTTTCCGCCCACTCGCCGATGTGCAGCGCCGCAAGCTTGCCCAGGTCGGTGTGGCAAAAGCCGACGACCGGTACGCCCAAGGCGTCGCCGGCCCGCAGCGCGGCCAGGCCGGGCGTGTAGGGATCGCCGGCCTCGATGATGTCGGGGCGCTGGCGGATCAGACGCTCCATCCAGGCCGCTTTCACGACCGGCCATCGATAGCCCGCGCCGAACGGCAGCGGCGCGGCATAGATCGAGACCCGCCCCTGCCCGTCGTAGGAATCACGGGAGCCCGGCACGACCAGCGTGTGGCGGACTTCGGGACGATTGGAGGCCAGCCAGGCGCGCTTTGACGCCAGGTAACGGCGAACGCCGCCGCTGCGCGGGGCGTAGAGCATGGTGGTGTCGACAAGCCTTACGACGTCGTCAGTCGGCGGATTGAGGGCGGCGGAGGAAACGCGCAGGCCGAGCGGCCGGTCCGATCTGGTTTCCGTCACGCCGAATCCTCACCGCTACTCCAGGCCGCCCCATTCGGCCCTGGAACGATAAAGCTTTTGCGACACTCAGGGTTCCTCGCCGCTCCCGGACGATTTGACCGGTGCGCCGCGTCGCGCCAGAGCCTCGCGCAGCAATACCTCTACCTGAGCATTCACGCTGCGCAACTCCGCGCTGGCCAGGCGCTCGACAGCGGCCAGCACCTCGGGACGGACGCGCATCAGGAAGGCGCGCCGCCCGCCCCCGGCCCCCTTTGGCGGCTCGTTCGGATCGCCCGCCACGTCAGCCGTACAACGTGCCGGTGTTGACCACGGGCTGGGCCTCGCGGTCGGCGCACAGCACGACCAGCAGGTTCGAGACCATCGAGGCCCGACGTTCGTCGTCCAGGGTGACCACGCCGCGTTCGCTCAACTGGCCCAGGGCGCTCTCGACCATGTCGACGGCGCCGGCCACGATCGTACGACGGGCGGCCAGCACGGCCTCGGCCTGCTGACGCTTCAGCATCGAGCCGGCGATCTCGGGGGCGTAGGCCAGATGCATCAGGTGGGCCTCGTCGATGGCGACGCCCGCGACGTTGCAGCGCTGTTGCAGGTCCTTCTGCAGCCGGTCGCCGACCTCCTCGGCATGGGCGCGCAAGGTCGGCTCGCCCTCCTCGGCGTGGTCGTAGGCATAATGCGAAGCGACCTCGCGCAGGCCGGTCTCGATCTGGATGTTCACGAAGGCCACATAGTCGTCGACGTCGAACAGGGCCTGGGCCGAATCCTTGACCCGCCAGACGATGTTGGCGGCGATCTCGATCGGGTTGCCGCGCTTGTCGTTGACCTTCAGCGTCTCGCTGGTGACGTTGCGCACCCGCAGGCTGATCTTCTTGCGGCCGTACCAGAACAGGATCCAGCGCAGCCCGGTCTTGCGGTCGGTGCCGACGTAGGACCCGAACAGGGTGATGGCGTAGGCCTCGTTCGGCTGCAGCGAATAGAAGCCGGCCGAGATCAATAGGAACAGCAGAACCAGCGCGACACCGATGACCGGCATGGTCTGGGAGAACGCGAAGATCCCGCCCCCCAGCAGGAACGGCAGAACCAGCAGTGGCAGACCGCCGTCCATGCCGGCATGAGGGCGCTCGACGGTCGGATTGATGGTGCGGGTATCGGTCATGGCAAGCCTCCAGGGTTGCAATCAAAGTGATATCACTTTGATCAGCGTTATCCAGAGAAAAGCGACACCATGAGACCGCGCCCTCACGCCAGCTGGCGCGAGGCTTCGTGGGATGGGATTTGAAGGGAATGGTGGGCAGTGAGGGGATCGAACCCCCGACCCTCTCGGTGTAAACGAGACGCTCTACCGCTGAGCTAACTGCCCGCTCGGGCCCGCCTCCTTCGAATGACATCGAATGAGGAGACAGGCTCGACCTTCTGACTCGGTCGGCGCTTCTAGCCTTAGCCGCGCGCCGCGCAAAGCGCGAAAACGAAAAGGCGGAACGCCAGCCCCTGACGCCCCGCCTCCCGTGACGCGGAAAACTGGTTTTAGCCGTTCAGCGAGGACTTCAGGCCTTCGCCGACCTGGAAGCGCGCGGTCTTCGAAGCGGGACGGTTGACCGTCTCGCCGGTGCGCGGGTTTCGGGCGGTGCCGGCGGCGCGGGTCACGGCCTTGAAGGTGCCGAAGCCGACCAGGCGAACGTCCTGACCCGATTTCAGCGAGTCGGTGACGGCGTCGATGAAAGCTTCCAGCGCGTCCTTGGCCTGGTTCTTGTTGATGCCCGCCTTCTCGGCGATCGCCGTAACGAGTTCGGCTTTTGTGGTCATGTTTTTCTCCCAGCCTGAGCAGCGCCGTTTATTCCTTACGGCGCCTGGCTCAGCGGGGGATTATGGCGGCATAAAATGCCCCGTCAAACGCGAGCGGCGCGGGAAACTCCCGCGCCGCCTAAGTTATCGACGATTAGTTGGGTTTAGTGAGTGAGAACGGCGTCTGCGTCGCCCTCATCCTTCTTCGCACCCGCAGCAATCGGCTCGTCGGCCTCGTTCCATTCGACGGGCGTCAGCGGGCCGGTGAGGCCGTGCTTGAGCACCTCGTCCATGGTCGAGACCGGGATGATTTCCAGACCGTCCTTGACGCTCTGGGGCACATCCACGAGGTCCTTCTCGTTCTCCTGCGGGATCAGGACGGTTTTAACGCCCGAACGCAGGGCAGCCAGCAGCTTCTCCTTCAAGCCGCCGATCGCGGTGACCCGGCCGCGCAGGGTGATCTCGCCAGTCATGGCGATGTCCTTGCGGATCGGGATGCCGGTCAGGACCGAGACGATGGCCAGGCCCATCGCGGCGCCGGCCGACGGACCGTCCTTCGGCGTGGCGCCGTCGGGCACGTGGATGTGCACGTCGGTCTTCTCGAAGACCGGAGGCTTGATGCCGAACTGCAGCGACCGCGAGCGGACGTAGCTGTTGGCCGCCGAGATCGACTCCTTCATCACGTCCTTGAGGTTGCCGGTGATCGACATGCGACCCTTGCCCGGCATCTTCACGGCTTCGATGGTCAGGATGTCGCCGCCGAACTCCGTCCAGGCCAGACCGGTGACGATGCCGACCTGGTCGATCTCGTCGGTCTCGCCGTAGCGGTACTTCTTGACGCCCGCGTACTTGGCAAGACGCTCGTCGTCGATGGTGATCGTGGCCAGCTTTTCGCGGGCCAGGTCACGCACCGTCTTGCGCGCCAGGGCGCCCAGTTCCCGCTCCAGCGACCGCACGCCGGCTTCCCGGGTGTAGTAGCGGATCAGGTCGCGGATCGCCTTGTCCGGAACGATGAATTCGGCCGGCTTCAGGCCGTGGTCCTTGGCCAGCTTCGGCAGGATGTGACGCTTGGCGATCTCCAGCTTCTCATCCTCGGTGTAGCCGGGGATGCGGATGATCTCCATGCGGTCCAGCAGAGGCTGGGGCATGTTCAGGCTGTTGGCCGTCGTGACGAACATCACCTGGCTCAGGTCGTAGTCGACCTCCAGATAGTGGTCGCCGAAGGTCGAGTTCTGCGACGGATCGAGCACTTCCAGCAGCGCCGAGGCGGGATCGCCGCGGTAGTCGCTGCCCATCTTGTCGATCTCGTCGAGCAGGACGAAGGCGTTCGTGGTCTTGGCCTTCTTCATCGACTGGACGACCTTGCCGGGCATCGAGCCGATGTAGGTGCGGCGGTGACCGCGGATCTCGGCTTCGTCACGCACGCCGCCGAGGCTCATGCGCACGAACTCGCGGCCGGTGGCCTTGGCCAGCGACTTGCCCAGCGAGGTCTTGCCGACGCCGGGAGGACCGACGAGGCACAGGATCGGGCCCTTCAGCGAATTGGTCCGGGCCTGGACGGCCAGGTACTCCAGGATCCGCTCCTTGACCTTCTCCAGGCCGTAGTGGTCGGCGTCGAGGATTTCCTCGGCTTCCGGCAGGTCGATCTTCTTGGTCTTGGCCTTGCCCCACGGGATCGACAGCAGCCAGTCCAGATAGTTCCGGACCACGGTGCTCTCGGCCGACATCGGGCTCATGTTGCGCAGCTTCTTGAGCTCGCTCTCGGCCTTGGTGCGGGCTTCCTTGGACAGCTTGGTCTTCTTGATGCGCTTTTCGAGATCGATCAGCTCATCGCGCGAGTCATCGGGGTCACCCAGCTCGCGCTGGATCGCCTTCATCTGTTCGTTCAGATAATACTCGCGCTGGGTCTTCTCCATCTGGCGCTTCACGCGCGAGCGGATCTTCTTCTCGACCTGCAGCACCGAAATCTCGCCCTCCATCAGGGCGAAGACCTTCTCCAGGCGCTTCACGACGTCGAAGATCTCCAGCAGGTGCTGCTTGTCGCCGATCTTCACCGACAGGTGGGCGGCGATGCTGTCGGCCAGCTTGCCCGGCTCGGCGATCTGCGGGATCGACGCCAGGGCCTCCGGCGGCACCTTCTTGTTCAGTTTGACGTAGTTTTCGAATTGCTCGACGACCGCGCGCGACAGGGCCTCGGCCTCGGGACCGGCGCCTTCGTCTTCGCTGACCTCGCCGATCTGGGCCTCGTAGAAGGACTCCTGGTCGGTGAACTTCACGACGGCCGCGCGGCCCTTGCCCTCGACCAGCACCTTGACGGTGCCGTCGGGCAGCTTCAGCAGCTGCAGCACGGTGGCCAGCACGCCGACGTCGAAGATGTCGCCCGGCGCCGGATCATCGTCCGCCGAGTTCTTCTGGGTGACGAGCAGGATCTGCTTGTCGCCGCGCATCACTTCCTCGAGGGCGCGCACGGATTTGTCGCGGCCCACGAAGAGCGGCACCACCATGTGCGGGAACACAACGATGTCCCGGAGCGGCAAGACAGGAAGCGTACGTAGTTCGGACATGTGCTCAATACTCCCGGCCGCGCGTCCTTAAGACGCTTGGCCATGCGGGCCGCCGTAACATCAGACGATGCGCCTGAGTCGAACGACCCGTCCGCCCTGGACTGGGCGAATGGTCGTTATTTATGTGGACGTTTTACAACAGGGTTCAAGCGCGCTCAGATGACAGCGGCGACAGGTCGCGCGCGTCAGGCCAAGCTGAAGCGGACATGCCCCCTGCCCGCCCCTGAGGGGCAAGTTCGCCCAACGCTCGGAGTTTTCGAGGTTTTCGCTCGCTCAAGCTGCCCGTGGCGCCGAAGCCTCACCGGTCGTCCATCTGGTGTACGAAATCAGGTTATCCACGAAAAAAGGCGCGCCTTCACAGGAAGGCGCGCCCCGATTTTCACGGCAAAGCCCGCGGCGTTTAGGCCGAAGCGGCCCCGCCCTTCTTCTCGGCGTAGATCAGCAGCGGCTGAGCCCGGCCTTCGACGACCTCGGCGTTGACCACCACTTCCTCGACGCCCTCGTAGTTGGGCAGCTCGAACATGGTTTCCAGCAGGATGCCTTCCATGATCGAACGCAGGCCGCGCGCGCCGGTCTTGCGGGCAATGGCCTTCTTGGCCACGCCGTGCAGGGCGTCCTCGGTGAAGGTCAGGCCGATGTTCTCCATCTCGAACAGGCGCTGGTACTGCTTGACGAAGGCGTTCTTCGGCTCGGTCAGGATCTTGACCAGGGCGGTCTCGTCGAGATCCTCCAGGGTCGCGACCACCGGCAGACGGCCGATGAATTCCGGAATCAGGCCGAAGCGCTGCAGATCGTCGGGCTCGACGTTCCGCAGGATCTCGCCCGTGCGGCGCTCTTCCGGGTCGGTCACCTTGGCGCCGAAGCCGATCGACTTGGCCGCGCCGCGCGCCGAGATGATCTTCTCGAGCCCGGCGAACGCGCCGCCGCAGATGAACAGGATGTTCGTCGTGTCGACCTGCAGGAACTCCTGCTGCGGATGCTTGCGCCCGCCTTGCGGCGGCACGGAGGCGACGGTGCCTTCCATGATCTTCAACAGGGCCTGCTGCACGCCTTCGCCCGACACGTCGCGGGTGATCGACGGGTTGTCGGACTTGCGGCTGATCTTGTCGATTTCGTCGATGTAGACGATGCCGCGCTGGGCGCGCTCGACGTTGTAGTCGGCGGCTTGCAGCAGCTTCAGCACGATGTTCTCGACGTCTTCGCCGACATAACCGGCTTCGGTCAGCGTCGTGGCGTCGGCCATCGTGAACGGCACGTCGATGATTCGGGCCAATGTCTGGGCCAGCAGCGTCTTACCCGTACCGGTCGGACCGACCAGCAGGATGTTCGACTTGGCCAGTTCGACGTCGTTGTTCTTCGACGCGTGGTTCAGGCGCTTGTAGTGATTGTGCACCGCGACCGCGAGCACCTTCTTGGCGTGACCTTGACCGATCACGTAATCGTCCAGGACTTCGCAGATCTCACGCGGCGTCGGCACGCCGTCCTTGGACTTCACGAAGGCGATCTTGTGCTCTTCGCGAATGATATCCATGCAAAGCTCGACGCATTCATCACAAATGAACACCGTCGGCCCTGCGATGAGCTTGCGCACCTCGTGCTGGCTCTTTCCGCAGAAAGAACAATACAGAGTGCTCTTGGTGTCGCCGCTCGCGGCTTTCGTCATGATCGCTTCTCACACTATGGCGACTTACGGCTTTACGCCGAAACGCCCCTCCGAGCGCATACGCCGCCACCGAAGCAGACAGGATATACGCCGGGAGTTGTCTAATCCTTGACATTCCCCGATCCGGGGCCGGTTCACAACCCTTCGCGGCTCCTTTCAAGCCTCAAACGTTCAAACCAGCCGGATCGTGTCATGACCTCGTCATCTAAATTGGGCGATTGGCGCTCGGGTGCAAGCGTCGCGCGTCTTGGCCCTTACGGTTGCGGCGGGAAGACCGTATTACCGAAGCTGGAATCGCAAGGAAATGGGCGCGTCGTCGCGCTCTGATGGTAGGTCGATGGCGAAGCGTTCGTTGATGTCCAAGGGGTTGAGCGCGTCGCGCCCGATGACCGGCGACATGGGGCACGAGCCCGGTCTAGTGGCCTTCGATTTCGACGGCACCCTGACCGTCAAGGACAGCTTCAACGCGTTCCTGAAGTGGCGCGCGGGGCCGCGCAAGTGGACGCGTGGCGTTCTTCGCCTGACCCCCTCGCTGATCGCTTACGTGTTCGACCGCAACCGCGCGAAACTCAAGGCCGCCGCGGTTCGCGAGTTCCTGAAGGGCGCGAGCGTCGAGCAGATCGAGAACGACGCCAGGGCCTTCGCCCAGGCCCACGCCGCCTCGCTATTGCGGCCCGACGCGGTGGCCGTCTGGCGCGCGTGGCGGGCCAAGGGCGCCAAGCTGGTGATCGTCACTGCCTCGCCCGAGATCACCGTCGCGCCGTTCGCGCGAGGCCTCGGCGCCGATATGCTGATCGGCACCCGCCTGATGACCAATGACGCTGGCCGCATCCTGGGCGGCCTGGACGGAAACAACTGCCGGGCCAAGGAGAAGGTGCTGCGCCTGCGCGAGATCTTCGGCGCCGACGTCCGCCTGACGGCGGCCTATGGCGACACCTCGGGCGACACCGAGATGCTCGCCATCGCCGACGAGAAGGGCTACCGCGTCTTCCGGGGCAAGCCGATCACCTGAGCGGATTTGCCGCAGGGTCCGAAGCAACAAAAAAGCCGCCGATCCCGAGATCGGCGGCTTTGTCGTTCAGTGAAGCTTGGCCCTATTCGGCGCCGGCCTCGGCCGCTTCGCGGCTGTCGTAGACGTGGTCGACCAGGCCCCAGGCCTTGGCTTCATCGGCGCTCATGAAGTGGTCGCGGTCGAGAGTCTTCTCGACCTCTTCGTAGGTGCGGCCGCAATGCTTGACGTAGATCTCGTTCAGGCGACGCTTGGTCTTGATGATGTCCTCGGCGTGGCGCTCGATGTCCGAGGCCTGGCCGCGGAACCCGCCCGACGGCTGGTGCACCATGATGCGGGCGTTCGGCAGCGAGATGCGCTGGCCGGCGGCGCCGGCGGCGAGCAGCAGGCTGCCCATCGAGGCGGCCATGCCCATGCACACCGTCGAGACCGGGCTCTTGATGTATTGCATGGTGTCGTAGATCGCCAGACCGGCCGTCACCACGCCGCCCGGCGAGTTGATGTACATGGCGATCTCTTTCTTGGGGTTCTCCGACTCCAGGAACAGCAGCTGGGCGCAGATCAGGCTGGCCATGCCGTCTTCCACGGGACCGGTCAGGAAGATGATCCGCTCCTTCAGCAGGCGCGAGAAGATGTCGAACGCGCGCTCGCCGCGGCTGGTCTGCTCGACCACCATCGGAACCAGGTTCATCGCCGTCGCCATCGGATCGTACATCATAGGGATCGCCCTTCGTCGTGTATGCCTGAGCACTTGCTTATGGGGCGGCGCGAAAACGAATCAGCCCCCGCGCGCCGTCGCTACCGCATATCGCGTGGCGCTTAACAGGTTGCAAGGAGCGGACGTTTTCGTGGCGACACGAAAAAGGCGCGGCCCTCGCGGACCGCGCCTCGTTTCCTTCGGCTCGCAGGGGCTTTTAGCCGCCGTAGCCTTCCGGCAGGTCGTCTTCTTCCAGGAGCTCGTCCTTGGAGACTTCCTTCTCGTCGATCTTGGCCTTGCCGAAGATCAGGTCGACGACCTTGTCTTCGTAGATCGGGGCGCGAAGGGCGGCCTGCAGGTCGGCGCGCTGGCGGTACATGTCGAACACCTGCTGGGCTTGCGCGCCGTACTGGCGAGCTTCGCGCATGATGGCGTCGGTCAGTTCCTGGTCGGTGACGACGACGTCGTTCTTGCGACCGATCTCGGCGAGGACCAGGCCCAGGCGCACGCGGCGCTCGGCGATCTTCTTGTACTCGTCCTTCAGGGTCTCTTCCGACTTCTCGGCGTCTTCCGGCGGCAGGCCGCCACGGGCCTTGTCGGCCTCGACCTGTTGCCAGATGCCGGCGAACTCGGCGTCGACCATGCGCGGCGGCAGCGGGAAGTCGTGCTTGGTGTCCAGCACGTCCAGCAGGGCGCGCTTCAGCTTGAAGCGTGAGCTGTTGTCGTAGCGGCTGCCCAGGTTCGAGCGCAGCAGGTCCTTCAGAGCGGCCAGGTCCGACAGGCCCAGGCGCTTGGCCAGCTCGTCGTCGGCCTTGCCGTCGACCGGGGCGCGGACTTCGGTGACCTTGGTGGCGAACTCGGCGTCCTTACCGGCCAGGTCGGCGGCTTGGTACTCTTCCGGGAACTTCACCTTCACGACGATCTCGTCGCCCGGCTTGGCGCCGACCAGTTGCTCTTCGAAGCCCGGGATGAACTGACCCGAACCCAGGACGAGTTCAGCGCCCTCGGCCTTGCCGCCAGCGAACTCGACGCCGTCGATCGTGCCGACGAAGTCGATCAGCAGTTGGTCGCCGTCCTTGGCCTTCAGGCTCTTGCCGGTGCGCGGCTCATACGTGCGGGCCTGCTTGGCAAGCTCGTCCAGGGCCTCGTCGACCTCGGCGTCGCCGACCTTGTAGACCGGCTTGGTCAGCTCGATCGTCGCGGGATCGATCGGTTCGAACTCCGGCATCACCTCGACGGCCAGTTCGAAGGCCAGGTCTTCACCGCCGGCGATGACCTTTTCCATGTCCGACGACGGGTTCAGCTCGGGCTGACCAGCGGGACGCAGCTTGTTCTCTTCAAGGACCTTCTGGGTGGTCTCGTTCAGGGCCTGCTCGACGACCTCGCCCATCAGGGCCTTGCCGTACAGGCGACGGACGTGGGCAGTCGGCACCTTGCCGGGGCGGAAGCCCTTCACGTTCATCTGCGGGGCGACTTCAGCGATCCGCGCATCCAGGCGCGTGGCCAGTTCACTCGCGGGCACCGTGACGCCAAAAACGCGGCTGAGGCCTTCGCCCGACTTTTCAACGATCTGCATCGACATTCTTATTTCTCGGGTCCGGGTCGCCGCGCGCCCGAGCTCCGCCCTGGGGTCCAAAAGATCGACGCCGCCCGCGAAAGCCGGGGGCGGCGAAAGAGCGCCCTTATGTCACGACGTGCACGAGCATCCAAGAGCGGCGGCGAGAAAACTCATCAGGCGTCTGGATAATCGCGGCGGGTCGCGCTAGATCGACTGCCGCGCGGTTATGGCGGAATTGGTAGACGCAGCGGTTTTAGGTACCGCCGGGAGACCGTGGGGGTTCGAGTCCCTCTAGCCGCACCACATCATCGACCATTGGCGACCGGAGCTTCGGAAGCGATCCTGGCCCGCCAGTCGCGCGCCATGACCATGAAGGTCAACGAAGTCGACCAGCCGATCAGGATCAGCCCCACCAGCGGCTCCAAGCTCGCCAAGAGGCGCAGACCGCCAACCGGGTAGAGGTCGCCCACGCTTTGGGTGGTGTAGGTTTCCAGCGCGAACGAATAATACTGGAAGACGTCCGTCGGGGCCCGGCCGACGAACCGTCCGAAGTGCAGAACTTCAGCGCCCAGCCAGAAGCCGATGGCGAAAAGACCGGCCTCCAGCGCGTGAGCCGCCAGCACGCCGAAGATCACCGCCAACACCCGAAGCCTAGAAACCCCGGGGCGATCGATCAGCGACGTCGATATCACCCGCAGCGCTTCGTAGTGAATCAGCACCGCGAAACAGCTGACCACCAGCGCCAAGCACAGCCCTTCGGTGATGTTCATCGGCGACCTCTCGTCCTCGCGTGGCGAGGTTTCGGCGAAAATCGCGGCCGAAGCGAGACGGGCAAGTCAACGGCGGCGGTAGAGCTCGGCCAGAGCGGCCGGAGCCAGTCCCGGCAGATCCTCGGCGATCAATCCAGGGCCGTGACGGGCGCCGCACTCAGCATGGATCCAAGCGCCCGCGCAGGCCGCCTCGAAGCTCTCCATGCCCTGGGCGATCAGGCCCCCGATGAATCCGGCCAGCACGTCGCCCGATCCAGCGGTGGCCAGCCAGGGCGTCCCGTTCAGCGAGACGGCCGCCCGGCCATCCGGCGCGGCGACTACGGTGTCGGCGCCCTTGAGCAGCACCACGGCTCCGGCTTGGCTCGCCGCCTCCCGCGCCGCCGCGATCCGCTCGGGAGAGCCGGCCAACAGGCCCGGAAAGATCCGCTCGAATTCACCGGGATGCGGCGTCAGCACATCGTCGCGATCAAGGCAGGCGAACAGTTCCTCGGGATCGCGCCGGAAGCTGGTCAGGGCGTCGGCGTCGACCACGAGCGCCGCGCCGGTGCGGGCCAGGGCCGCCAGATTGCGGGCCGTGACCTCCCCTACCCCGGCCGCCGGACCGATGATCACCGCATCGGCCTGCTCGCCCGCGCTCTCCAGGTCGGCGTCCGTCTCGAACGGCGCCAGCATCACCGCTTCGAGATGGGCCGCGTTCACCGCCAGGGCGCTGGGCGGCGACAGCAGGGTCACCGCGCCGGCGCCGATGCGTAGGCCGCCACGCGCCGACAGCCGCGCCGCCCCGGTGTTCCAGGCCTCGCCGCTGACGACCTTCAACCGACCCCGCGTATGCTTGTGGGCGTCCAGCGCCGGCCAGGGAAAGCGCCGCTCCCAGAGCCTGGGATCGTTCTCGAACAGGTCCACGTCCTGGACGGACCGCAGGCCGATGTCGGCGACGACGATCTCGCCGCAGGCCTTGCGTCCCTCGACCAGCACATGGGCGCGCTTGCGGCGGTGGAAGGTCACCGTCAGGTCTGCGTGGAAAGCCGCCTCGCCCAAGGGTCGACCAGTATCGCCGTGAAGGCCCGAAGGCGTATCGACCGCGACGATGGCCAGCGGCTGCTCGCGGCACAGCCGCGCCAGCCGCGCGACCTCGCCCTCGAGCGGACGTGACAGACCCGCGCCGAACAGCGCGTCTATATAAAGAGCGCCGGCCGCCAGCTCCGTCGACAATGGTCGGGTTTCGCCCTTCCAGCGCGAAGCGGCCCGGCGGGCGGCGTCGGTGGATGGGGGATAGGCCACCTCGACCACCACCTGCCAGCCGCGCCGGCGCAGATGGCGCGCGGCGACATAGCCGTCACCGCCGTTGTCGCCGGGACCGCACCAGATCACCACCGGGCGACGGGCGTAGCGCGCGCGGACGGCCTGGGCCACGGCCTCGCCGGCCCGCTCCATCAGGACCGCCGTCGGTGTTCCCCCCGCGACGGCGGCGCGGTCGGCCGCGACCATCTCGGCGACGGACAGTATCTCTCGCGGCACGCCGACTCCTTAAAGGACCTGGCTTCGAGCTTCGCGCCCTTTCTCGATCAGGATCAAGCGGTCGCCGTCGATGTCGAAAACGGTGCGCGAACAATGGTCAGGTCGAAAGGCCATCACCTCGGCGCCGCCCGTCGCCGCCGAGACCGCCGCGTTCAGCGCCACGAAATGGCTGAACACGGCCGCGCCCCCATGCGCGCGCACGGCTTGGGCCACACTCTTCGTCCACGCGACATAGTTCAGGTCGCCGACGATCTCGTCCCAGCGCCCTTCGAACGCCCGACGCAGCCAGGCCGGCCGCTCCTCATGGCTGAGCGCCGCCGGGGTGGGAATCTCGCCGACGCGCGGATCGACGATGATCTCGACGCCCAGGGCGGCGGCCAGCGGCGCCGCCGTCTCGCGGCAGCGACGCAAGGGCGAGGACACGACGCGCGTCGGTCGCTGCGCCTCGGGCAGCGCCAGGATTTCCTTGGCGACGGCCACCGCCTGCGCCAGGCCCGCCTCGTCCAGGCCGGGATCCCCGTCGGCGTCGCCCCAGGTCGAGGCCGGACGGCCGTGACGGATGACGTGCACGCGGATCATGGCGCCCGATACCCGATGCGAAGGCCGCGTTCATCGCCACCCGCGCCGACATCGAACGCCACGATCGGAAAAGCGCCCAGATCGGCAAGAACCGACCCTTTGCAGCCCGCATCAAGACCCGCGCGTTCCGCCGCAACTTTCAGCAATTCCGGCTGAGATGGCGAATTTCCGCCATCTTCTCGATACGCGAATTGAGCTCCAGCGCCCCGGGCCAACGTGTCGTTGCGCAATTCCACCCCCGTTCAAACGAACGTTTTCCGCAATCGTAGGCGCCAAACGATGCATCGCAAGGCCATTTGGCAGCCATTCCGAAAATGCACACTTCATCGGCGCCATATGCGCAATTCTTGATCACATGCCTGCAACTCAATCGATCGGTCATGTTTGTCACGGGCGCTCGCTTGCGGCGCTCGGGGCGGCGTGATGGTTGCGCGCTCAGTGAAGGCGGTTCGCCGCCGACGGGCCCGAGTGGAACCGATGAAGAAGATCGAAGCCGTCATCAAGCCGTTCAAGCTGGATGAGGTGAAGGAGGCCCTGCAGGACATGGGCGTCCAGGGCATGACCGTGCTCGAGGCCAAGGGCTATGGCCGTCAGAAGGGCCATACCGAACTCTATCGCGGCGCCGAGTACGTCGTGGACTTCCTCCCCAAGATCAAGGTGGAGGTGGTCGTCGAGGACAGCCAGCTGGAACCCGCGCTGGAAGCCATCACCCGCGCCGCCCGTACGGGCCGCATCGGCGACGGCAAAATTTTCGTCTCGGACATCGCGGAAGTGATCCGCATCCGAACCGGAGAAAGCGGCCCGGCCGCCGTCTAGGCGTCTGGACCGTCAATACTTACGAGAGTTCTACAAAGGGGATACGGAATGACCACCGCCAAGGATATCCTGAACCTGATCAAGGAAAAGGACGTCAAGTACGTCGACGTCCGCTTCACCGACCTGCGCGGCAAGATGCAGCACGTCACGTTCGACATCGATCTGGTCGACGACGACTTCCTGAACGACGGCACGATGTTCGACGGCTCGTCGATCGCCGGCTGGAAGGCCATCAACGAGTCGGACATGAAGCTGCGTCCGGACCTGGACAGCGCCATCATCGACCCGTTCTACCAGCAGACCACGCTGGCCTTGTTCTGCGACGTCGTGAACCCCGACAGCGGCACCCCCTACAACCGCGACCCGCGCTCGATCGCCAAGGCCGCGCTGAACTACGTGAAGTCGGCGGGCGTGGGCGACACCGTCTACTTCGGCCCGGAAGCCGAGTTCTTCATCTTCGACGATGTGCGCTGGTCGACCTCGCCGAACAACACCGGCTACTCGTACGACTCCACCGAACTGCCGGTGAACTCGGCCAAGGAATATCCGGAAGGTAACATGGGTCACCGTCCGGGCCCCAAGGGCGGCTACTTCCCGGTGAACCCGGTCGACAGCTGCCAGGACCTGCGCGGCGAAATGCTGGCCGTCATGGGCGAGCTGGGCATGAAGCCGGAAAAGCACCACCACGAAGTGGCCCCGGCCCAGCACGAACTCGGCTTGAAGTTCGACACCATGGTCACCATGGCCGACCGGATGCAGCTCTATAAGTACGTCATCCACAACGTCGCGGCCGCCTACGGCAAGACGGCCACCTTCATGGCCAAGCCGATGTTCGCCGACAACGGCTCGGGCATGCACGTGCACCAGTCGATCTGGCAGGACGGCAAGCCGCTGTTCGCCGGCGACAAGTACGCTGGCCTGTCGCAGGAATGCCTGTGGTACATCGGCGGCATCATCAAGCACGCCAAGGCCATCAACGCGTTCTCGAACTCGACGACGAACTCGTACAAGCGCCTGGTGCCCGGCTACGAAGCCCCGGTGAAGCTGGCCTACAGCTCGCGTAACCGCTCGGCCTCGATCCGCATCCCGCACGTCGACTCGCCGAAGGCCAAGCGCCTGGAAGCTCGCTTCCCCGATCCGATGGGCAATCCGTACCTGACCTTCGTCGCCCTGCTGATGGCCGGCCTGGACGGCATCATCAACAAGATCGACCCGGGCGCGCCGGCCGACAAGAACCTGTACGACCTGCCGCCCCGCGAGCAGAAGAAGATCCCGGAAGTCTGCGGCTCGCTGCGCGAAGCCCTGGAAAGCCTGGACAAGGACCGCGCCTTCCTGAAGGCCGGCGGCGTCATGGACGACGATTTCATCGACAGCTACATTGAGCTGAAGATGGAAGAAGTGATGCGCCTGCAACTGCACCCGCACCCTGTCGAGTTCGACATGTACTACAAGTGCTGATCGCGTAAGCGTTAGGACGAACGAAGGGCCGGAGAGCGATCTCCGGCCCTTTTTCGTTGCGCCGCACAACAACAGCAGGCGCAAAGCTTGGGAATGACTTATTACTTATGGGCAGCGACTGAACAAAAATGTCGCAACTTCGCAACATAACCGCCGCAATCGCTCTTTTCGGGCTGAAATCGCATGGCGGGAGATATCCGGCGAGCCGAGACTTGGCCTATCGCAGCGCAAACGGAATCGCCCGCGAAACGCCCCATCCAGAGACGGCGGCGCGGGGCCAGATCACAACAGGATCTCTCTCCATGCCCAAGATCAACCGCTCCCTTCGTCACGCCTTGACCGTGTCTTGCGGCGCCGCCGCCCTCGCCTCGGCCCTGGCCGCAGCGCCGGCCGCCTTCGCCCAGGACACCAAGGTCGGCGAGGTGATCATCACCGCCCAGAAGCGCAGTGAAAATCTGCAGGACGTGCCCGTATCGGTGGCGGCCATCGGCGGCGAGAAGCTGCAGGCGACCTTCGCCGCCGGCGACGACATCCTGGCCCTGTCGGCCAAGGCGCCGGGCCTTTACGCCGAGTCCTCGAACGGCCGCGCCGCCCCGCGCTTCTACATCCGCGGCCTGGGCAACGCCGACTTCGACCTGGCCGCCTCGCAGCCGGTGTCGATCATCCAGGACGAAGTCGTCCTCGAGAACGTCGTGCTGAAGAGCTCGCCGATCTACGACCTCGACCACGTCGAAGTCCTGCGCGGCCCGCAAGGCACCCTGTTCGGCCGCAACACCACGGCCGGCATCGTCAAGTTCGACACGGTCAAGCCGAGCGAGGAGCTCAAGGGCCGTCTCGCGGCGTCGTACGGTTCGTTCGGCACCTTCACCTTCGACGGCGGCGTCGGCGGCGCCCTGGTCCCGGGCAAGGTCGCGGCGCGCGCCTCGGTGCTGTACCAGCACCGCAACGACTGGATCGACAATACCTACACCAAGGAAAACAACGCGCTGGGCGGATTCAATGAAAAGGCCGCCCGCCTGCAGCTGCTATTCACTCCGACCGAGAAGCTGTCGGCCCTGTTCAACGTCCACGGCCGCGACCTGGACGGCACGGCCGCGGTGTTCCGCGCCAACGTGCTGACCAAGGGCTCCAACAAGCTCAACAGCAACTACGACCGCGACAAGGTCGCCTACGACAACACCGCCAACAACCCGCAGAAGTACAAGGGCTACGGCGCGTCGGCCAACATCGAGTACGACTTCGACGGCGCCAAGCTGACCTCGATCACCGCCTACGAGAACACCCACGGCTACAGCCTGGGCGACATCGATGGCGGCAACCCGACCGGTCCCGGCTTCATCCCGTTCCAGTCCAACACCCAGGACGGCATCAAGAACCTGTTCCAGTGGACGCAGGAAGTGCGCCTGGCCAGCGACACCGACGGCCCGCTGAGCTGGCAGGTCGGCGGCTTCTACTTCGACACCAAGTACGACATCCGCACCGACCCGTTCTTCATGCCCGCCACCACCCTGCGCCAGAAGAACAAGGCCTGGGCGGTGTTCGGCCAGGCCTCCTACGCGGTCAACGATCAGCTGACCCTGACCGGCGGCCTGCGCTACACCGACGACGACAAGGACATGAACGTCGTCTCGGGCCCGAACCCGGCTCCGTCGGTCTCGGTGTCGGACTCGCAGGTCAGCTGGGACCTGTCGGCCTTCTACAAGATCGACGAGGACGTCAGCGTCTACGCCAAGGTCGCCTCGGGCTTCCGCGGCCCGTCGATCCAGGGCCGCGACATCGCCTTCGGCTCGCCGGCCTCGTCGGCGAAGTCGGAAACGATCATGTCCTATGAGCTGGGTCTGAAGAGCGAACTGATGGACCGCCGCGTCCGTCTGAACGGCGCGGTCTTCGCCTACACCATCGACGACCCGCAGTTCAGCGCCGTCGGCGGCGGCAGCAACTCCAACCGCCTGATCAACGCCAAGAAGGGCGAGGCCTACGGCCTGGAACTGGACAGCGAGTTCGTGATCACCCCGAACTTCGTCGTCACGGCCGGCTACAGCTACGCCCACACCAAGATCAAGGATAGCACGCTGGCCGTCGCGACCTGCGCCGCCTGCACCGTCACCGATCCGCTGAACGCCGCCGGCCAGGCCTTGGTGAACGGCAATCCGTTCCCGAACGCCCCGAAGTACACCTTCGACTTCACCGCCCGCTATGCCTACCCGGTGGCCTCGGGCGAGCTGTTCGCCTTCACCGACTGGAAGGTCCAGGGCTACACGAACATCTTCCTGTACCAATCGAAGGAGTTCTACACGAAGGGCGACTTCGAGGGCGGCCTGAAGCTGGGCTACGCCAACAAGGAAGGCGGCTGGGAAGTCGCGGCCTTTGCTCGCAACATCACCAACGAGAGCAACATCAAGGGCGCAATCGACTTCAACAACCTGACCGCGTTCGTCAACGAACCGCGTGTCATCGGCGTCTCGGTGGACGCGCGCTTCTAGGACCTTCGGGTTTTGCAGACAGGAAGGCCGCGGAGCGATCCGCGGCCTTTTCTGTTTGGGCTTAGGGCTTAGCCAGCCCGTGGCCGGTAACCGGGATGGTGTCGAAGTGCTGGGGGAAGCCGGCGATGATCGGCCGAGCCTTGGCGATGGCGGCCTGCACCGCCGGCAGCTTCAGAGACGCGGCGTGGGCGTCCTTGTCCGTCCAGACCTCGGTGATCCACAGCGCGTCGGCGTTGGCCGGGTCCTTGGCGATCACGTAGCTGAGGCAGCCGGGCATGTCGCCGGTGCTCTCGCCCAGGATGGCCAGCAGGTCGTCCCGCTTGCCGGGCGCGGCCAGCATCTGTCCGATCAGTCCGTACATGGGCGTCTTCTCCTGAGCTTGGGCGGCGAACGACAGCGCGGCAACCGCGAGGCCGCCGGTCAGCACGCCGCGTCGAACGATTTCGGTCATGGCTGTCTCCCCATTGAGCGCCAGTGTCGACCGGGACGGGCCTGATCCTGTCAGCATCCGTCCTCGGCTTGGCGCTAGGGCTTGCACGCGCCGGTGGAGGCGACGCTGACGCCCGCTCCCGCCGCCTGGCAGGCGTTGCCATAGGTCTTGCCGTCACAGCCGCAGACCGGCGCGTAGATCATCGGGCAGACATCCGGCTTTTTGCGGCAAGTCCCCGCCGCGTCGGCGATCGTCTTGCAGTGGCCGGTCTCCATCTGGCAGGTCAGGCCCGCCTGGCACTGGAAGCCGGCGAAGCCGCCGCACATGCCACCCTCGGCCACCGGCGTCCGGGGCGACTGGGCCGGCGGCGCGCCCGGCCCAGGCGTCGCCGGCGCCGTGCAGGCGGTCAGCACGATCATGGCGAGACAGGCGAGCAGACGGCGCATGGACGACCTCCGATAGACCAGCCGGTGGATTGAACGCGCGAACCGCCACCGGGGCGCCGCGCAATGAATTTGCTGGCGAATGCGTCCCGTGGGCGCTGTTCGACTTGATAACGAGGTTCTTTTCGTCTGTCCTTCCCGCCTCTGGGAGAGTCGGGGTTTTTCATGATCAGATGGCGTTCGGTGGCGATGGCCACGAGCCTGCTAGCGCTAGGCCTATCGGCCTGCGCGACGACCGGAACCACAGCGCCGTCCAAGCCGGCGGACAAGGCCGAGGCCAAGCCGCTGCCCAAGGGCCTGGACGGCCAGGCCTCGACAGGCTTCCCGTCGACCTATCAGCCCCTGCCCTCGCGCCCGACCGTCTTCATCGGCGCCACGGTGCTGACGGCCACCGGCCAGCAGATCGACAACGGTGTCGTCTTCGTCTCGGGCGGCAAGATCAGCGCCGTCGGCGGTCCAGACACCCCGATCCCGGCAGATGTCGCCGTGATCGACGCCAAGGGCAAGTGGATCACCCCTGGCATCATCGACGCCCACAGCCACCTGGGCGTCTATCCCTCGCCCGGCGTCCAGGCCCGCTCGGACGGCAACGAGGCCACCGATCCGAACACCGCCCAGGTCTGGGCGGAGCACTCGGTCTGGCCGCAGGACCCCGGCTTCAACCGGGCCCGCGCCGGCGGCGTCACGACGCTACAGATCCTCCCCGGCTCGGCCAATCTGTTCGGCGGCCGCTCGGTGACGCTGAAGAACGTGCCGGCCCTGACCATGCAGGGCATGAAGTTCCCGGGCGCCCCCTACGGCCTGAAGATGGCCTGCGGTGAGAACCCCAAGCGGGTCTATGGCGGCAAGAGCCGCTCGCCCTCGACGGCGATGGGCAACGTGTTCGGCTACCGCAAGGCCTGGATCGACGCGGCCGACTATGCCCGCAAGTGGGACGACTATCGCGCCAAGCAGCAGAAGGGCGAGAAGGGCGACGCCCCCAAGCGCGACCTGCAGCTGGAGACCCTGGCCGGCGTGCTGAAGGGCGAGATCCTGGTTCAGAACCACTGCTACCGCGCCGATGAGGAAGCGGTGATGATCGATATCGCCAAGGAGTTCGGCTACAAGGTCACGATGTTCCATCACGCGGTGGAGAGCTACAAGATCGCCCCCCTCCTCGCGAAGGAAGGCATCTGCTCGGCGACCTGGGCGTCGTGGACCGGCTTCAAGATGGAGAGCCTGGACGGCATCGACGCTAACGCCGCCATCCTCTGGAAGGCCGGCGCCTGTGTCGTCATCCACTCCGACGACCCGATCATGACCCAGCGGCTCAACCAGGAGGCCGCCATCGCCATGACCGCCGGCAACAGGCTGGGCTACGGCATCAGCCGGGCCGAGGCGATCAAGTGGATCACCGCCAACCCGGCCAAGGCCATGGGCATCGGCGACAAGACCGGCAGCCTCGAGCCCGGCAAGGCCGCCGACCTGGTGGTCTGGAGCCGCGATCCGTTCAGCGTCTACGCCCAGGCCGACAAGGTCTTCATCGACGGCGCGCTGATCTATGACCGCCAGGACAAGCGGTTCCAGCCCAAGTCCGATTTCGAACTCGGCCAGCCCGGCCAGGGAGCGTTCAACTGATGATCCGGTCCCTTCTTCTCGCCGGCGCAGCCTGCGCCCTGGCTCTTCCCGCCGCCGCCCAGACCGTGGCCATCGTCAACGCCCGGATCGAGCCGGTCTCGTCCGCCGCCATCCCGAACGGCGTGCTGGTCATCACGGACGGCAAGATCGCCGCCGTCGGCGCCGGCGTGGCCGTTCCGGCCGGCGCCAAGGTGATCGACGCCAAGGGCGGGGTCGTCACCCCCGGCCTGGTCGCCCCGGCCTCGAACCTGTCGGCCTCCGAGATCGGCGGGGTGCGCGAGACCCGCGACGACGGCACCGGCAGCGCCCTCAGCGCCGCCTTCGACATAAGCTACAGCGTCAATCCGGCCTCGCCGATGATCGGCTTGGCCCGCGACGGCGGGATCACCAGCTCAGCCGTCACCCCCGTCCTGTCGGGAACCGGCGGCGGCGCTCACGAGCATGCCGACGACGGCGTTGTCGAGGAGATGACCGCTGGCAAGGACGGCGCGGGCGATCCGCCGCTGTTCGGCGGCCAGGCCGCGTTCATCCGCCTGAAGGCCGGCGCCCCCGACATCGTCGAGGCCTCCAAGCTGGCCGTCACCGTCTCGCTGGGCGAAAGCGGGGCCCGGGCCGCCGGCGGTTCGCGCGGCGCCGACCTCGTCCTGATCCGCTCGGCCCTGGAGGACGCCCGCGCCTTCGCCAGCCGCCGCGCGGCCTTCGAGCAAGGCGCCACCCGCGACTTCGGCCTTTCGCGCCTGGATCTGCAGGCCTTGATCCCGGTCGTGCAGGGCAAGACGCCGCTGCTGATCCGCGTCTCCCGCGCCGCCGACATCCGCCAGGCCCTGAAGCTGGCGGCCGAGGAGAAGATCCGCGTCGTCCTGGAAGGCGTCGAGGAAGGCTGGCTGGTCGCCGCCGAGATCGCCAAGGCCGGCGCGCCCGTCATCGTCGATCCGCAGGCCGACCTGCCCGACAGCTTCGAGACCCTGGCCTCGCGGCTGGACAACGCCGCCCGCCTGAACGCCGCCGGGGTCACGGTGGCGATCAATGGGGCGCGGGACTTCAACAATCTGCGCCAGGAGCGGCTGAACGCCGGTCTGGCGGTCGCCAACGGCCTGCCCTACGCGGCCGGCCTGGCCTCGGTCACCCTGACCCCGGCCAGGATCTGGGGCCAGGACGGCAAGATCGGCTCGCTGGATGTGGGCAAGCTCGCCGACGTCGTGGTCTGGAACGGCGATCCTCTGGAGACGACCAGCTGGCCGCTGAACGTCTTCGTCGGCGGCGTCGAGCAGCCGCAGGACAGCCGCCAGACCCAGTTGCGCGACCGCTACGCCGCCACCGACGGCAGCGGCTACCCGCCGGCCTATCGTTGAGCGTGACGATCCGCTCCCGGCATCAGCTGGGGGCGGATTTCGCTTTTCAGGGGAAGCCGACGGGCTCATACGAGCGCTCCCGCTCGAATCGCTTAGATTTCCGCTGATGTCCTCCGATAAGCTTCCTTCCCTGTTCGACGACGACGCCCTGGCGCCCGTCCCCGCCGCGCCGCTCCGGGGCGGCGTGGAGCCACACGCCGAGGCGCCCCCGCGTCCAATCCCGCCTCCGCCGCCGTCCAAAGCCGCCCCGCCCCCGCCGCCCTCGAAGGCGTCGGCGCCCGGCGAGTACTCGGCCGCCGACATCGAGGTGCTGGAAGGGCTGGAGCCCGTCCGCAAGCGGCCCGGCATGTACATCGGCGGCACCGACGAGCGGGCGCTGCACCACCTGTTCGCCGAAGTCCTCGACAACTCGATGGACGAGGCCGTGGCCGGCTTCGCCAAGACCATCGAGGTCAAGCTGGACGCCGACGGCTTCCTGTCGGTCAAGGACGACGGCCGCGGCATGCCCGTGGACCCGCACCCCAAGTATCCCGGCAAGTCGGCGCTGGAGGTCATCATGACCGTCCTGCACGCCGGCGGTAAGTTCACGGGCAAGGCCTATGAGACCTCGGGCGGCCTGCACGGCGTCGGCGCCTCGGTCGTCAACGCCCTGTCCGAACGCGTCGAGGTCACCGTCTGGCGCGACGGCTTCGAGCACCTGCAGGTGTTCTCGCGCGGCAAGCCGCTGGGCCCGATCCAGCAGGTCGCCCCGTCGAAGAAGAAGGGCACCATGGTGCGCTTCAAGCCCGACGACGAGATCTTCGGCGAAGGGACCAATTTCAAGCCCGCTCGCCTCTACCGCATGGCCCGCTCCAAGGCCTATCTGTTCCGCGGCGTGCAGATCAAATGGTCCTGCGATCCCTCGCGGATCCATGACCAGACCCCGCCGGAAGCCGTCTTCCACTTCCCCAACGGCCTGGCCGACTTCCTGGCCGAGCGCACCAAGGGGCTGAACACCGTCACCCCCGAGAGCTTCTCGGGCCGCATCGAGCGCCAGGGCGAAGCCGGCGCCGTCGAGTGGGCCGTCAGCTGGACGCCCCAGGGCTTCGGCGAGCACGACGGCTTCATGCAGTCGTACTGCAACACCGTCCCCACCCCCGAAGGCGGCACCCACGAGAGCGGCTTCCGCGCCGCCCTGACCAGAGGTCTGAAGGCTTACGCCGACCTCAAGGGCGAGAAGCGCGGCACGATCATCACCGCCGACGACGTCGTCGCCCAGGCCGGGGCCCTGATCTCGGTGTTCATCAAGAACCCGGAATTCCAGGGCCAGACCAAGGAGAAGCTGTCGACGACCGAGGCCCAGCGCTTCGTCGAGGCGGCCCTGCGCGACCCGTTCGACCTGTGGCTGACCTCCAGCCCCAAGAACGCCCAGGCCCTGCTGGAATTCGTCATCGAGCGGGCCGAGGAGCGCCTGAAGCGCCGCAAGGACAAGGAAGTCTCCCGGGCTTCGGCGACCCGCAAGCTGCGCCTGCCCGGCAAGCTGGCCGACTGCGCCGGCGGGGCGGTCGACGGCGCCGAGCTGTTCATCGTCGAAGGCGACTCGGCCGGCGGCTCGGCCAAGCAGGCCCGCGACCGCAAGTACCAGGCCATCCTGCCCCTGCGCGGCAAGATCCTCAACGTGGCCTCGGCCAGCGGCGAGAAGTTTACCGCCAACAAGGAGCTCAGCGACCTGATGCTGGCCCTGGGGGCTCAGGGCGGCAGCAAGTACAAGGAAGAGGATCTGCGCTACGAGCGGATCATCATCATGACCGACGCCGACGTCGACGGCGCCCACATCGCGTCCCTGCTGATCACCTTCTTCTATCGCACCATGCCGGACGTGATCCGCCAGGGGCACCTGTTCCTGGCCCTGCCGCCGCTGTACCGCATCGCCCACGGCGGCAAGAGCGAGTACGCCCGCGACGACGCCCACAAGGACGAGCTCTTGGCCACGGTGTTCAAGGGCAAGAAGCCCGAGATCGGCCGCTTCAAGGGCCTGGGCGAGATGATGGCCTCCCAGTTGAAGGAGACCACCATGGATCCCAGGAAGCGCACCCTGGCCCGCGTGACCCTGCCGCGCCACGAGGAGAGCGTCGAGGAACTGGTCGAGACCCTGATGGGCCGCAAGCCCGAACTGCGCTTCCGCTTCATCCAGGAAAACGCCGAGTTCGCGGCGGCGGACCTGGATCTGTAGTCGACGAAGCGCCCCCTCCGTCACGAGGCTTCGCCGCGCGCCACCTCCCCCGCTTCACGGGTGAGGAGAAACCCCATCCTCCCCCGCCCGCGGGGAGGTGGATCGGCGCGGATACGCGACGAGACGGAAGGGGCGCTCAGAAACAGCTCCGCCCCCCTCACGCGGTTCAGCCGCTGAAGTGATGGAAAGGGACGCGGAGCGCCGGACGTTCGTCCGGAGGATTTGGATAGATTACCGTTTCGACGAAGCCAGACGCTCCGCGCGACCGTTATCCGCCAGCGTCCCGTCAGGTGGCCCTGTTGAGGCCTTACCGGGACCCGGGTCCTTCCGTTTCCAGAAAGCCCCGAAGGTCGAAGAGGGCGGATCAATACTGATCAGGACAGACCCTTTTGCCTCCAACCACGCCGACGACGGGCGGGTGAGCCCAGCAAGCCCAGCCCCGGACCGTCCGAGTATCCCCCTCGGACCTGTCCCCGCTCGATCGCCCCCCGCCGCCACGATGGTCGCTGGCCACGCGCCCTTTCCTCGCGACGAGGTGGCATCATTGTGCGGGTGGTTTTGAGCGCGGATCATTCAGCAACGTCTAAAATCGACAAGCGCTTGATTTTGCTGGCTTCGATCTCGCGAATTCCGAGGATACAGGCGTTCCAATCCCCCTACTCGCCCCCTCCGCGCCTACGGCGCTCCTCCCCCGGAGGGGGAAGACGGATCACCTTCCGCCCCCTCCGGGGGCGGACGACCACGCGCAGCGTGGTCAGGTGGGGGCCTGCGGCGTCTGCAGGTCTGCCTGCTCCGCCCGCAGCCGGTACGCCATCACCGCCGTGTGGCCCAGCCGCTCGACCAGCCGCCAGTTGACGATCGCCCCCAGCGGCGCGCCGACCACGGGCAGGAACTGGGCCAGCTTGGCCAGGTCGATGTGGTCGCGGTACTGCTGCTGGAAGGCCCGCCAGTCGAAGTCGTCCAGGTGCTGGGGATGGGCGCGCGCGTCCCAGTCGTCCATCGCCGCCAGCACCCCGGCCCGGTGCTGGGCGTCTGAAAACGCCAGCTCGAAGATGTGCAGGATATAGAGGCGCTCGGGCAGGTCCGTCCCGTCATGGCCGAAGATCGCGGCGATCTCGAACAGGAGCTTGATCTTGAAGCTCATCAGCAGCGGGAAGTCGGCCGCCGCCGCCAGGAACCCGCCCAGCCCCGTGACCCCGCCCTCGGCCGCCGCCGCCTTCTTCCAGCCGTCGATGGCCTTGGCCGCCCGCGCCCGCCGCTCGTCCAGGGTCAGGCCGATCAACGGCGAGCCCGTCGCGAAGTCCGACCCGACCAGCAACGCCCGCGTCATCCCCTCGATGGCGGCGGTGATGGCGGCGTGGACCTTCTCGGGGATCAGCCGGTTGATCCGCTGTTGCGTGGCGCGGGCGAGGTTGTTGAGGGGGCCGGCGGGGCGCGTGAGGTCGGCGCGCCAGGTGACGAGGTCGGGGGAGAGGTCCATCCCCCTCAGGTAACCCTTCTCCCCTCGCGGGAGAAGGTGACCGCCGAAGGCGGTCGGATGAGGGGTCGCGCTAGCCTTTGACGGCCCCAGTCAACCTCCTCTACCTCAAGCCCCCAAATAGCAATCATGGACTGGTTCAGACCAACATTCGCTTTTACTGCGTTCTGCTCCAGCTATAGAATCGAGAGCCGTTAATGGGCATATTCATGCCATGGCGATCTTCGAACTGTATCATCAACGGAAGCAGGTGGCTGACCGGGCTGGTCAGCCCGAGGTCTACGTCTATGACGAGTTGCCCGGTCAACTCCGAACTCAAATCACCCAAATTGCTGTGGATGCAATTGGACAATGGGACTCATATGGACCTCAGAACAATGATTGGTGGAGCGAGATAAGGGGAATACTTTGTCGGGAGCTTGGCGTTGATCGACTATCTCCTGCCTACAATCACGCGGACGAAGTTCTTCAATTTTTTCGCTCCTGCGAAGATGTTGACATATGCCTAAGCATACTTGAATTGTTTTGCCGGGTAATCGATAAGGTTATGCCAGACCTCACCCATACGGGCGCCACACAAGCCCCCGAAGAGGCAATCAAAGAGATTAATTTTCGTCTACGCCGCGCAAGCGTAGGTTATCAGTACGAAAATGACCATATTATTCGATTTGACTCACAGATAATACATCAGGAAATCGTCAAACCAGCACTCAATCTACTAAATGATAGAAGATTTTCCGGCGCAGAGGAAGAGTACCTCACTGCACACAAACATTATCGTGACGGAAATTCGAAGGACGCGGTCATTTGGGCAAATAAGTCCTTTGAAAGCGCACTCAAAGTAGCGTGCGATATAAAAGGCTGGACATATGAGAAGGGAGCAACAGCCTCACAATTGCTAAAAATTTTGCAAGCAAACAAGCTATGGCCTGAATATCTAGACGCCTCATTTGAACAGCTATTAGCGACACTCAAGACTGGGCTACCCAAGGTTCGGAACGACGCTGGTGCTCACGGGCAAGGTGCGCTTCCGAGGGAGACGCCCGATTACGTCGCCGCCTATGCACTTCATCTTGCGGCAGCAAAGATTGTCCTAATCGGCGAAGCGACGCTGGCTTAACCAGCAGCCTCCCTCCCTTTCCGGTCTCGCTGGCGGAAGGCTTGCCGTCTGCGAATAGCAATCTTTCCAATCGGCCAATCCACACCCCCTTCCCTCCTATCCCCACTATCCCCAGCCCGTCACCTCGCCCCGCCGGCCGACGCGCCCTATATCCCTACCCTGACGTTCACCACGCCGGGCTCCAGGCTTGTCCACCCAGTTCAAACTGCCGCTGGCTTCGCCGCTGACCTATGCTCGCGAGGACTTCGCCGTCTCGCCGAGCAATGCGGCGGCGGTGGCGCGCGTGGACGCCTGGCCGGACTGGGCCGAGGGGCGGCTGGCGCTGGTCGGGCCGGCCGGGTGCGGCAAGAGCCATTTGGCGCGAAGCTGGGCCCAGGCGACCGGCGCGGTAGTGGTCGAGGCGGCCGATCCGGCGGCGCCGGCCGTGGACCTGGCGGCCCTGCGTGGCCGGGCCGTGCTGGTCGAGGACGCCGATCGGAGATCGGACAGCGCCCACTTCAATGACGAGACGCTGTTCCACATCCTCAACATGGCCGGGGTCGACGGCGGGACGGTGCTGCTGACCGGCCGGACGACGCCGGTGGGCTGGGCGACGTCGGTGGCCGACCTGCGCTCGCGGCTGAACGCCCTGTCGGTGGCGCAGATCGACGAACCCGACGACGCGGTGCTGCACGCGGTGCTGAAGCGCGCCTTCGCGGCCGCCTGGTGGAACCCGGAACCCGACCTCTATCCCTACCTGATCGCCCGCCTGCCCCGCTCGGCGGCCGAGGCCCAGGCCGCGGCCGCCCTGCTGGCCGAGGCGGCCGAGGACGGCCGGCGCGAGCTGACCAAGGCCCTGGCGCGCGAGGTGCTGGGGGACTTCGAGGGCGAGGAGTAGCGGGTTGGCGCTCGCGGCCCCCTTCCACCGCTTCCCCGGCGAAAGCCGGGGCCCAGATTCAGCCTGAGCGCTTAGGGTGAGCGCGCCTGTCGACGGCGCTAAATATTCGAACACTCCGGGTTCGATCTGGGCCCCGGCTTTCGCCGGAGAGACGGTATCGCCGCGCTGTCTTCGTCCCGTCACTTGCCTCGTTCACCATGCCGGAACACACTCGCGCCTAAAGTGACCCCATGAACGAGATCACCGCCCTGACCGCACCGGCCATCGCTCCGTCCCCTGAAGGTTCCGCGCCGCTGACGCTGGACGCCGAGCTGATGGCCTCGCCCGAGCGGTTCTTCAATCGCGAGCTGTCGTGGCTGGCCTTCAACCAGCGAGTGCTGGAGGAGAGCGGCAATCCGCGTCACCCGCTGCTGGAACGCCTGCGGTTCCTGTCGATCTCGGCCAACAACCTCGACGAATTCTACATGGTCCGCGTGGCCGGCCTGAAGGGCCAGGTGCGCGAGGGCGTGCGGGTGATCAGCCAGGACGGCCTGATCCCCAGCGAGCAGCTGACCCACATCAACGCCTCGGCCTTCGAGCTGATGACCCAGCAGCAGAAGATCTGGCGCCAGGTCCGCACCGAGCTGTGGGACGAGGGCCTGAAGCTGCTGGACGCCAAGGACATCGAGGGCGAGGACCGGGTCAAGGCCGAGGAGATCTTCCTCAACCAGATCTTCCCGGTGCTGACGCCGCTGGCCATCGATCCGGCCCACCCGTTCCCGTTCATCCCGAACCTGGGCTTCTGCCTGGCCCTGAAGTTGCGCCGGATCGCCGACGACAAGCACCTGTACGCCCTGGCCCCGGTGCCCTCGCAGGTGCGGCGGTTCTGGGAGCTCAGCAGCGTCGTCACGCGCGGCAAGAAGCGCCAGCGCAAGATCGTGGCGCTGGAAAGCTTCATCATCCTGTTCCTGGACCACCTGTTCCCCGGCTACGAGGTCGAGGGGCGCGGCCTGTTCCGCCTGATCCGCGACAGCGATCTGGAGATCGAGGAAGAGGCCGAGGACCTGGTGCGCGAGTTCGAGGCGCGGCTGAAGAAGCGCCGCCTGGGCCGGGTGGTGCGGGTCAAGATCCAGACCACCATGCCGCCCGACCTGCGCGACTTCATCATCGAGGGCCTGCGCGCCGAGCCCGAGGACGTCGTTTTGGTCGACGGCAAGCTGGGCCTGGCCCAGATGTCCGAGCTGATCCCGCCCGACCGTCCGGACCTGAAGTTCCCGGCGTTCAACGCCCGCTTCCCCGAGCGCATCCGCGACCACGGCGGCGACTGCTTCGCGGCGATCCGCGAGAAGGACATTCTCGTTCACCACCCGTTCGAGAGCTTCGACGTGGTGGTGCAGTTCCTGCGCCAGGCCGCGCGCGATCCCAACGTGCTGGCGATCAAGCAGACCTTGTACCGCACCTCCAAGGACAGCCCGATCGTGGCGGCCCTGATCGAGGCGGCCGACAACGGCAAGAACGTCACGGCCCTGGTCGAGATCAAGGCGCGGTTCGACGAGGAGAACAACCTCAAGTGGGCGCGCGACCTGGAGCGGGCCGGCGTGCACGTGGTGTTCGGCTTCGTCGACTGGAAGACCCACGCCAAGCTGTCGGTGGTGGTGCGCCGCGAGGCCGACAGCAGCTTGCGGACCTATTGCCACTTCGGCACCGGCAACTATCACCCGCAGACGGCGCGGGTTTACACCGACCTTAGCCTGTTCACCTGCGACCCGGCCCTGGGGCGCGACGGGGGCAAGCTGTTCAACTTCATCACCGGCTACGCCCAGCCCGGGCGGCTGGAGAAGCTGTCGTTCTCGCCCCAGACGCTGAAGCCCGACCTCTTGCGGATGATCGAGACCGAGGCCGAGGCGGCGCGCGCCGGTCGGCCGGCCGGGATCTGGGCCAAGATGAACGCGGTCGTGGACCCGCAGATCATCGACGCCCTCTACGCCGCCAGCCAGGCCGGGGTGCAGATCGACCTGGTGGTGCGCGGCATCTGCTGCCTGCGGCCGGGGATCGTGGGGCTGTCGGAGAACATCCGGGTCAAGTCGATCGTCGGCCGCTTCCTGGAACACGCTCGCATCGTGGCCTTCGCCAACGGCGCGACCATGCCCAGCGCCCAGACGCGGGTGTTCATCAGCTCGGCCGACTGGATGCCGCGCAACCTGGACCGCCGGGTCGAGAGCCTGGTGCCGATCGAGAACCCGACCGTCCACCAGCAGGTGCTGGACCAGATCATGGTCGCCAACCTCAACGACGAGGCCCAGAGCTGGAAGCTGGACAGCGAGGGCGACTACGCCCGCGACCCGGCCTGGAACAGCAAGGGCGCGTTCTCGGCCCACGACTACTTCATGACCAATCCCAGCCTGTCGGGCCGCGGCCACGGGGCCCGCGACCTGCCCCGCGCCTTCGACCACGTGGGGCCCAAGCGCAAGCGTTGAGACGGCTCGCCGCGCTCCTTCCGCCCCTGCTGGCGCTGGCCGCCTGCGGTCCGGCTCCGGCGCGGCGGGCGGACATATGCGCCATCCAGGCCCTGCCCGCCCGTCCCGGCGTCGATCGCTTCGGCGTCGCGCCGGGCGTCGAGCACAAGGCCCAGGCGCTGGGCGCGGTCTACGGGCCGGGGATCCTCGGCGGCTACCATATCCGCTGGTGGGGCCTATGCCCTCGCAAGGCCGACACCACGGACATGCTGTTGCTCGGCCCCGAACCCTGGGCCCTGACCAAGGGCGGCCAGCGCGCGCATGGCCGGCAGGTCAGCTACGGCACCTGCTATCACCGCCGCGAGGATGACGGCTGGAAGACCGTGGCCTGCCGGATCAATCCCTAGGCGGCTCGTCCCGCCGCCTCGGCGAAGGCCGGCGAGGCCAGGTTGGCGTTCGCCGTCCGCAGCCGCGCCAGGCCATAGGCCAGCCGGCCCTCGGGCGTGTCCAGCAGCGGCTCGCCCAGGGCCAGACCCTGGTGGAGGGCGTCCAGCGTCGGCCCTTCCAGCGTGTCCGCCCTGGCCCGCCCGGCCTCGCCGACGACGAAGATCGCCGCGTGGAAGACGTGGCTGACCTGGCGGAACAGCCACAGCCGCGCCCGCTCGGCGTCGCTGGCCTCGCGCCCGAAATAGGTCCGCAGCAGCAGGGTCTCGCCGTGGGCGTCGGCGGCGAAGGTGTTGGCGATGGCGGCCAGGTCGACATAGCGGTCGGCCCGGAACGCCGCCTCCCAGTCTATCAGCCAGATCCGCCGGCCGTCATGGAGCAGGTTGCGGGGATTGAGGTCGTTGTGGCTGGACACCGGCTGCGGCGTCAGGCGCGCGCAGACGGCGTGCAGCCGAGGCCAGGCGTCGAAGGCCCCGATCGGGACCACGCCGGCGCGGCCGGCCTGGCCGACCAAGCCCTCCAGCCCATCCAGATAGTCGACCAGCGGCGGAAAGCCCTCGATCGCGTGCAGCGCCCGCACGGCCTGGGCCAGTTCGACGACCAGATCGTCCCGCGAGCCGAAGTGGTCGAGCACCGACCCGCGCGCCTCGATGTAGTCCAGGATCACGACCCCATCGTCCGGATCGGCGTAGCGCACCCGCGGCGCCAGGCAGGCCCCGGCCGCCAGCGTCATGCAGCGATAGGCGCGATGCGGGTCGCGCAGGGCGTCGCGCGCCGGCGCCTCGACGCGCAGCAGATAGGCGATGCCGCCCACCCGCACACGCCAGAGTTCGGCGCCCGACAGCCCGCCCGACAAGGCCGTCCAGGTATCGAGTTCATCGGTTCCGAACGCCGCGCGCAGAGCCTTGGCGACGTTGGGGCGTTGATGGGGTGGCAGGAACATCGGCGGAACCTCGCGGCAAGGCCCGCCTTATTCACCCGGATAAAATATGAGTCAATATAACCCGGATGATATTCTGAGGCGTTCCCGGCCAAGGCTTTCGGCGCGATCATCCCCATGGAAAATAGCCGCGAAGGTCGCGCCGGCGCTTCCCCCGCCGGCCGAATACGCTAAACCGGACCCCATGCCTTCCCAGGCGCCGCGCGACGCGGCCGTGATCGATATCGGTTCCAACTCGGTCCGCCTGGTGGTGTACCGGCTGGAAGGCCGCGCCATCTGGACCGTGTTCAACGAGAAGGTGCTGGCGGGCCTGGGCCGCGACCTGGCCAAGACAGGCCGGCTGTCGCCCGACGGCGTGATCCAGACCCTGCAGGCCCTGAAGCGTTTCCGCGCGGTGCTGGAGGCGGTCAATCCGGCCGAGACCTTCGTGGTCGCCACCGCCGCCGCTCGTGACGCCCAGGACGGGCCTGACTTCATAGCCCGTGTGAAGGCCGAGGCGGGCTTTACCGTCCGCGTGCTGACCGGCGAGGAAGAAGCGCATTACGCCGCCGTCGGCGTTCTGGCCGGCGCGCCAGACGCCACAGGCGTGGTCGGCGACCTGGGCGGCGCCAGCCTGGAGCTGATCCGCCTGTCGTCCACCGGCGCGGGCAAAGGCGTGACCCTGCCGCTAGGCCCCTTCAGCCTGGCCAGCGCCAGCGGCGGCCCCAATGGCAGTCTTGGCGGCGGCCTGAGCGGCGGCTTCGACGGCGAACGCGTGCGTCGCCTGACCCGCGAACGGATCGCAGCCGTCGCCGCCGACTTCCGCACCGACACCTTCCACGCCGTGGGCGGCGCCTGGCGCAATCTGGCGCTGCTGCACATGCGACTGTCGGGCTACCCGCTGCACGTGGTCCACCAGTACGAAATCCCGGCCGCCGAAGCGGTCGAGGCCGCCCGCCTGGTCAGCCACCAGTCCAAGAGTTCGCTCGAGCGCATCGAGGGCATGAGCAAGAAGCGCTCGGAAACCCTGCCCTACGCCGCCGTGGTGCTGGAGATCCTGATCGAGCAGCTGGGCCTGAAGCGCATCGAGATCTCGGCCTTCGGCGTGCGCGAGGGGCTGCTGTTCGAGGCCATGCCGCCGCGCGTGCGCGGCCTGGACCCGCTGGTCGAGGGTTGCACGGCGCTGGGCGCGCGCCAGGGCATCTCCGACGACCTGGGCCCGGCGCTGGAAACCTGGATCGCCCCGGCGTTCCGCGCCCTGGCCCCGCTGTTCGGCGAGCGCGACGAGACCCTGATCTCGGCGGCCTGCCGCCTCTCGGACGTCGGCGCGCGCCTGCACCCCGACCATCGCGCCGACCTGGTGTTCGAGCAGGTGCTGCGCGCCCCGATCGCCGGACAGAGCCACGCCGAGCGCTGCTTCCTGGCCGTGGCCGCCCACGCCCGCCACGCCACCAACTTCAATCCGCCCGAGCTGGCCACGCTGGAGCGCCTGCTGAGCCCGGCCCAGCTGAAGCGCGCCCGCGCCCTGGGCGCCACGATCCGCCTGGCCTGCGATCTTTCCGGCCGCAGCCCCAGCCTCCTGGCCCATTCCCGACTGACGCTGGACAAGAACCACCTGACCCTGGCCGCCGAGCCGGGCTTCGCCGACCTTCTGCTGGGCGAACAGACCAGCAAGCGCGCCAATACCGCCGCGCAACACCTGGGCCTGAAGCCCAAGATCATTACGGGATAAAGGCAGGTATAGGTCGCTCTGGCCGCATGCTTAATCGCGCCTGAACTTCCCCAATACGGGGAAAATGACAAGTTGCCGCAGCGAACCGGCGCTCAATGAGCATGATTTGTTAGCCCTGCCTCGCGCACCGTACCTCCAACGACACCCAGGAGGTCACTGATGTTGAAGCGTAAGTTCGACTATCTGGACGCCATCGCCCCGGTCGCGGACGTCCCCAAGCGTCCTGACCTGCGTCTCGCCGCCGACCACGACGCGCCCGTTTCGAGCGGCGCGCGCACGCTGCAGTCCGAACTGGGCCGCGTCCTCGCCCAGGAAAGCACCTGGTCGGTCCGCCGCACCGTCGCCCTCGGCGTCGTCTTCCACCTGGGCGTCTTCTGCGCCCTCGCCCTGGCCGCCGGCGGCGCCCTGACGACGATGGGACATCACTAGCCGGAACGACCGCGACCGAGGCTGGCGAAGGGTCGAAGCGAATCCGCTCACCGCAAGTCGATGAGCACCTTCTCCAACACCGCGTTGTCGTCCAGCCGCCAGACCTTGACCACATGCGACCCCTGCGTGACGGCCGGGAAGAGGGTCTCGACCGTATGGGCGTGGTCCTTGACCGCCGCCACCCAGGCGGCCTGTTCTGGCGTCGAGGCCGAGCCGGCGGTCGGAACCAGATTGGCCGTCACCACCTGCACGGGGCCGTCGTCGAGCGAGACGCCGATCCGGATCCCCTTTCCGCCCGTCGCGTCCAGCGTCGGCGCCAGGCGCAGTCGGACGCGAGCGGGACCCGAGCGCGAAACCGATACGGCGTAATCCAAGCGAACCCCGTCGCGGACGTCGGTCGAGGGCCTGCCCTGGGGCAGAGCCACCACGGCGTCGCCATCGCCCAGATTCGACAGCACCGTCCAGGTCAGCCCCTTGCCGCCGACCGCGCGGTCGAACTTCGCGGCCGGTATCGTGACGACCCGGGGATCCTCGGGCCGCGATCGGCCGAACTGGACCTTCGCCGCCAGCTTGTCGGGCGGGGTGTCGGCCGCCACCCGTGTGACGCTGGGCATGGACTGCTGGGTCGGGTCGTTCCAGATCACATAGCTCATATGGACCTGGTTCATCATGCCGGCCCATTTGCCGCCGTTCACAGCGTGGTACTGGGCGGTCAGCTCGGCGTCGCGCTTGAACGCGGCTTCGACAGTGTCGGCGAAGACGTTGGCGCGGGCGTCGTTGCGCGACGACAGCCGTCGGTTCCAGGCCGTCGCGTAGTACATCTCGTAGAGGTTGGCGAAGGCCAGCACCGGGTGCTCGACCAACTGGAAATAGGCGTCCCGCTGGTCGGGACGTAGCCGAGCCTTGATCGCCTCGACCTTGGCGACGAGGCCACGCCAGTCGTCGACGATGTTGCCGAACGGGCCACCGTCCAGCACCGGCCCCGCCTCGCCGATGGGAAAGCTGTCCTGGTCGATCAGCTCCGGCTTGCGCCGCGAGGCCAGGGTTCCGTGCGTCGCCACGACCTGACCGATGTCGGCGCTCAGGGCCTCGCCGAAGGTCTCGCTCGCCCATTGCCGGGGAAAGGCCTCCAGCGCCTGGGGCGTCATCGCCTCGGGGTTCCAGGCCATGCGCATGTAGAAGTCGAGCGGATACTCCAGCGGCTTGATGTCGCCGACATTGACGATCCACAGGGCCCGCGCCCCGCGCCTGTAGGCCAGGTCCATCTGCTGCCAGACCTTGGCGATCTGGTTGGTGTTGATCCACTTGTAGTTCCGGGGCGCCCCGACATAGTCGAAGTGGTAGTAGACGCCGTAGCCGCCGGCGCGATCCAGCTTGTCCTTGCCCGCCACCGGCAGGCGCCGGATCTGACCCCAGTTGTCATCGGAGAACAGCAGCGTCACGTCGTCCGGCACCCGCATGCCGTGGTCGTAATAGTCCTGGACTTCCTTGTAGAGGGCCCAGACCTGTGGGGTCTTCTCGGCGGGCCGGCCCGTGACCTCGGCGATGATCTTGCGCTGGTCGGCCACGACCTGTTCCAGCAGGTGGGTCGCCGCCCCCTCGGCCATGGGCTCGTCGCCGTCGCCGCGCATGCCTACGGTGACCAAGCTGTCATAGGGCGTCCCGTCGCCCTTCGACATCATCCGTTCGATGCCGCCGCGCCAGAAGGCGCGCAGGTTGTCGCCGTTGGTCGCGTAGTCCCAGCGCCCGCCGGTCACGCCCTTGTCGGTGTTGCGATGCCATTCGGCCTGGGCCCGGGTCATCGGCTCGTGGTGCGAGCTGCCCATCACCACGCCCATCTCGTCAGCCAGAACCTTGCTTCGCGGATCGTCGTCGTTGAAGGCCTTGGGCGCCCACATGGCCGGCCAGAGATAATTGCCCTTCAGGCGCAGCATCAGCTCGAAGACGTGGGCGTAGGCGTCGGCGTTGACGCCGCCGAACTTCTTCTTGGCCCAGCCGCTGAACGCCGGGTCCTCGTCGTTGATGAAGAACCCGCGATAACGAACACGTGGATGCTCGGCTCTGGCGCCGGCGGTCAGGAACAGATCGGTCTTGCGGACGACCGGCACGTCTGCCCACCAGGCCCAAGGCGATACGCCGACCTTTTCGGAGAGATCGTACGCGCCGAAGACCGCGCCACGCCGGTCGGATCCGACGATGACCAGGGCGCGGGGTATGTTGGCGGCTGGCCGCTCGACCACGACCTGCCGGAAGCCCTCCCATTGGCCCGCCAGATCCTCGGTCTTCAGCTTTCCGTCGCGGACCAGGGCGTCGATGGCCGGGCTGGCGCCCAGAACGCCGACGATGATGGCGGGTCCCCGGGCCTTGGAAAGATCCGAGAGCGGGGCCGACACGCCGCCGCTGACGCGATCCAAGTCGCCGCGCAAACCCTCGGCGGCGTGACGCACCGCCGGATCGGCCGTGGCGTCCACATACACCGGTATGGGCCGTCCATCGCGGATCAGCGGCAGGCTCGACGCCCGCTGGGTCTCGCACACACTGACGGGTCGGTCGCAGGCGAACGCGCTGGATGCGCCCCACATGGCCACGGCCAGACCGCACGCCATGCGCATCAGAACTTCTTGGGCGCTCACGCTTCCTCCAGGCCTGGCGCCTGGATTCGCCGGCGCATTATCTGACCAATAAACTCAAGAGGTCAGACCATAGCAAGGCGGACCGATCGCACAAGACCTGTCAGGGAGCCAAGCGCCAGACCGTCGTGCCAAATACTCCAAGCCTTCGACGCTGATGGAGACGAGACGGGTAGCGCAGCTCGAACTCTTTGTTATTTTATAACAATGAGCCAGCCGAAACCCACGACCCCGCACAACTTCTTCAACCAGGAGATCGCTGACGCCTACGATCGTCGCAACAGCGCGCTCTCGCCGATCTCCGACGGGCTGCATTTCCTGCTGGGGTTGGTCCTGGCGGACTTGCCCGCCGACGCGCGCGTGCTGTGCGTCGGGGTGGGGACCGGCGCCGAGATCCTGGCCTTGGCGAAGGTCTATCCGGGCTGGTCGTTCGTCGGCGTCGATCCCTCCGATGACATGCTGGCCGTGGGACGACACCGGCTCGAACAGGCCGGCGTGCTGGATCGTTGCGAGCTTCTGCGGGGCTATGTCCAGGACGCCCCTCTCGGCGGCTTTGACGCCGCGGTCAGCCTGATGGTCGCGCACTTCATCAAACGCGAGGACCGCCACGCCTTCTATTCGGCCATTCATGACCGTCTGAAGCCGGGAGGCCGCTTCGCCAGCGCCGAGATCAGCGCCGACCTTGACGCTCCAGAGTTCCCCGAGATGCTGGAAGACTGGAAACGGATCCAGGTTCTGATGGGCGCGACGCGGGAGTCGCTGGCGAAACTCGGCGGCATGCTGCGCGACGTGCTGGGCGTCGTGCCGCCGGAAGAGACGGAAGCCCTGTGGGAGGCGGCCGGCTTTCGGAAGCCGATCCCGTTCTTCCAGGCCTTCATGCTTCGAGGATGGCGCGCGGCGAGGACCTGATCCCAGGCCCGTCCCCGCCCTGCCCTACAGCGCCGAGGCCACCGCGCTCAGCAGGGTGCGATCGTCGAACGGCTTGCGCAGCACCGCCGCGCCGCTGATGCCATCCAGCGCCAGGGTGTCGTAGTAGCCGCTGACGAACAGGATTGGCAGCTGGGGCAAGGCGTGCTGCAGTCGCCGCCCGACCTCGTCGCCGTTCATGCCCGGCATCAGGAAGTCGACGACCGCGACGTCGGGCTTGACCGAGTCCAGCTTGGCCAGCCCCTCGGGGCCGTCGGCGGCCTCCACCACGCTGTAGCCGGCGGCCTTCAGGGTCTCGGCCAACACCGCGCGGACGCTGCTGTCGTCGTCGATCACCAGCACCACCCGCCCTTCGCCGTCGACGGGTTCGGTCGAGCAATCGACCGCCTCGACCACCGGCGTTTGGGCAGCCTCGGCGCGCTTCAGGCGCATCGCGATCGTCGATCCCGCGCCCGGCGCGCTGTCGATGCGCAAGGCGCCGCCGCACTGGGTGACGAAGCCGTAGACCTGGGCCAGCCCCAGGCCGGTGCCCTTGCCGCGCTCCTTGGTGGTGAAGAACGGCTCGATCGCCTGCCGGGCCACCTCGGCGGTCATACCCGTTCCCGTGTCGGAGACGCGCACCAGCAGGTGGTCCGGCCCGTCCGCCCGACTCTCGACCCGCAGCTCGCCGCCGCCCGGCATGGCGTCGCGCGCGTTCAGCGCCAGGTTCAGGATCGCCAGCTCCAGCTGGTCGGGATCGGTCAGGACGCAGGCGTCCTGGCCGCCCAGCACGAAATCCATGGCGATCGCCGGCGGCAACGCCGTACGGACCAGCTCGCGGGCTTTGTCCAGCACCGTGTCCAGCCTGACGGACCGGATGCTGAGCTTCTGGGTCCGCGAGAAGGCCAGGAGCTGGCTGGTCAGCTTAGAGCCCTTGTCGGCGGCCGAGGCGGCGCTGTCGACGAAACGCCGGCCCGGGTGGTCCTCGGGGATCCGCTTGGCCAGCAGTTGGAGGTTGCCGACGATGGCCATCAGCAGGTTGTTGAAGTCGTGGGCGATGCCGCCGGTCAACTGACCCACGGCCTCCATCTTCTGGGCCTGGCGCAGGGCGTCCTGGGCGGCGGACAGGTCGACCTGCAGACGCAGGCGCGCCGAGATGTCCTGGGCGTGATGGAAGGCGCCGATGATGTCGCCCGCCTCGTCGCGCAGCGGCGCGTACCAGATCTCCCAATAGGGTCGGTCGAAGCTGGGGTCGCCGAACTCCTCGACGACGCTGAACACCTCGCCACCGAGCGCCCGGGCCATGAAGCCGCGGATGATCGGCGCCTGCTCGGGCAGGAAGAGATCGGGAAAGACGTCGCCCAGCTCCACCCGATAGCCGTAGATCCGGAAGAACTCGTCGCTATGGGCCTGGTTGAACCCGATCAGACGGAAATCATGGTCGAACGCGCAGATCGGCGAACGATCCGACTGCCCGATGATCTCCCAGAGCTTATCCTTGACGACCGCGCCCATTCATCCCCTAGAGGCAATTCTAAGCTGACCGCACCCTATAGTTGCGGTTGTAAACGAGAAAATGACGGCGCCAAGAGTGGTCCCGCTACCATGGCCTCGCGCCAAACTGTCGCGGCCCTGATCAGCCCTGATCGCCCGAGACCTCGTCCGGACTGGAGGTCGGCGAACCGTCCTTCAGGTCCAGATAGTCGGTGAACGGCAGGCGGTAGGCGCGGTCGAAGAACTCGGCCTGGAAACGGAAAGGCAGGTTGGCGTCGCTGTTCCACAGCATCACCACGCCCGTCTTGGTCGCCGGGTCGAACATCATGGTCGAGCGATAGCCCGACACCCCGCCGCTGTGGCCGATCAGGTGATGGCCCTTGTAGTCGAAGCTGCGCATGCCCAGGCCGTAGCCGGGGCTCTTCAGCTCGCGGGCGATGTTCAGGCGGCCATAGGGACGAGCGGTGGCGACGCGGGGGCGCTGCACCGCGTCCAGCACCGCCTGCGGTAGGACGTCGGGCCGCAGCCCCATCTGGGCCTGCATCCAGATGGCCAGATCCACGATGGTCGAATTGACCCCGGCGGCGGCGGGCACGCGGTAATAGGCCTCGGACAGCTTCAGCTCGTTACCGTGGCGGTGCGGCCTGGCCCAATGGGCCGCGGAGGTCAGGCCCGCCATGCCGACCGAGGCGCCGGTCATGCCCAGCGGCCCGAACACCCGGTTCTTGACCGCCACGGCGTAGGGCGCGCCCGTGCGGGCGGCGATGACCTCGCTGATCGTGTCGTAGGCGATGTTCTGATAGCTGTGGCAGGTTCCCGGCGGGCAGACGGTCTTCAGGTTCACGAAGGACTGGCGGATCCTGGCCGGATCCTGGCCGTCCTCCAGCTGGCCGTCATAGGCGTTCTTGCCCAGGCCCGTGCGCTGCGACAGCAGCTGCTCGAGGGTCAGGCTGTTCTGGGCGTCGCCCGGCAAACGCAGGCTGGTGTCGAAGATCCCCACGGGATCGGACAGCGAGAAGGTCCCCTCGGCGGCCAGGCGGGCGCTGAGCGTGCCGGCCACGGTCTTGGACAGCGAGGCCCAGCGAAACACCGTGCGGGCGTCGACCGGCTCACCGTCGCGGGTCGCGGTTACGCCGTAGCCCTTCACGAAGGACAGGCGGCCGTTCTCGACGACCGCGACGCCCAGTCCCTCCATAGACGGATCGGTCATCATCGCGCGTATGCGGCCGTCCAGCGCCGGATAGTCGATGCTGCCATGCCAGTTGGCCGGGGTCTCGGGCAGCTTTTGCGCCTGCGCCGTGGCGGCGGGGCCCACCTTCAGCGGCTTGTCCTTGGCGCGCGGCAACAGCACCGCCCCGACGATGGCCAGCAGCACGCCGCCGGCGATCAGCCATTGCGCGTGCCGTTTCCGGCCTATGACGTTTTCCGTCCCGACTTCCGACACCGTCGCCCGTACTCTTGAACCGTTTTGGATCGCGGGCCCGACTCGCGCGGCCTCGCCCCTCCTGTCTAGGCAAGAACGGCAGGCCTGTGCGGCGAAAATGCGTGCGGCTACTCGAAAAGCGCCGCGTAGAGGTCGCGGGCGTTCACCGGCTTCTCGACCCAGCCGGTCATGCCGGCCTCGCGGCAGGCGGCGACCTCCTCGGGCGACACCGCCCCGGTCACGGCGATGACCGGCGTGGCCCTGTTGGCGCGGCTGGCGCGCAGGCGGCGGGTGGCCTCCAGCCCGTCGACGCCGGGCATGCGCACGTCCATCAGGATGGCGTCGAAGACGCGCCGTTCGGCCATGGCCAGGGCGGTCAGGGCGTCCTCGGCGGTCTCGACCCGCGCGCCGAACGCCTCCAGCATCTGGCGCAGGGCCCGACGGTTGATGTCGTGATCGTCGACCACCAGGATCAGCGGCGCATCGTCGCGAACGGCCAGGACCTCGACCTCATGGGCCTCGGGCGGCGGCGGCGCGACGCCCGCCGGGGTCGGCAGGCGCAGGGTGAAGCGGGCGCCGCCCTCGGCCGTGTTGGCCGCTGTCAGTTCGCCGCCCATCAGCCGGGCCAGATCGCGGCTGATCGCCAGGCCCAGGCCCGTGCCGCCGAACGCGCGCGCGGTCTCGACGCCCAACTGTTCGTAAGGGCTGAACAGGCGCCCGATCTGGTCTTCCGAGAGGCCTGGTCCCGTGTCGCGAACGTCGATACCGATCATCTCCGGCCCCTTGACCCGGATCCCGACCGTCACAGCGCCCTCGGCCGTGAACTTGATGGCGTTGCTGAGCAGGTTGTTCAGCACCTGGCGCACGCGCATCGGATCGCCCCGCACCCATTGCGGCAGGCGCTCGACGCCTTCCAGTTCCAGGCTCACGCCCTTGGCCTCGGCGGCCTTGCGCCAGAAGTCCAGGGCGTCGGTGACCAGGGCCCGCAGGTCGTGGTCGACCACCTCGACGCCCATGCGCCCAGCCTCGATCTTGGACAGGTCGAGAAGGTCGTTCAGCAGGGCGCGCATCATCGTGCCGGCGTCGGCGATCAACGAGGCATCGGCTCCGGAAGCGCCCGCTCGGCCGCCGTCCAGAGCCTCGGCCCCGTTCAGGATGGCGTTGATCGGCGTGCGCAGTTCGTGGCTGACCATGGCCACGAAGGCGGACTTGGCGGCGGTCTGGGCCTCGGCGGCCCGCCGCGCGGCGCGCTCGGCCTCAAGGGTTCGCCGCGACCACAGGAACACCAGGGCCACCGTTAGGCAGAACAGGCCGACGCCGGCGGTGAAGAAGGGCATGACCGGATCGTGGATCCCGCCGGCGACCAGCGGCGTGATCAGGACATAGGCCAGGTGGGGCGTGGCCGAGGCGGCGAAGGCGGTCAGACACCCCTCGGCGCCCATCAGCGCGGTGATGATCGATCCGGACAGCAGCAGAACCGCCCCGGCGGCGCCGACGGGCGTGCCGGTCGCCCAGACCGGGATCGCCAGCCAGCCGAACACCACGGCCAGCGCGAAGTCGGCCAGCAGGTTCAGGGTCACCGTACCGCGCCCCGGCTTGGCCCGGCGCAGGAAGTTGTTCAGCGCCAGGATCTCGCTGACCTGGACGATCAGGTAGAGGACCGACCAGCCGAACACGAAGTTCATGCCGGGCTTCACCAGCGCCAGGGCCGCCAGCACCAGGACGACGAACAGCCTGAGGGAGACCTGCTTTCGTCGCGACACCGCCGCCGGCCGGTACGCGACCGCCAGTCTCTGCCAGAACCCACCCAACGCGACCCCCTACTCGACGCGCTCGTCCCCCATGCCCTCCAAGGCCGAACGAAAGCTTCGCCGTAGTACGCCAGCAAACCTTTGCACGGCGTTTACCAGAACTCGGTTCGGGTTCAAAAACCCTAAGCCCCTTAAGGAATCCGAGCTCTGGAAGCGGGCCTATTCGGCGCGTGGCGCGCGGCGCACCTCGACCACCCGGACCTTGGCGCCGTCCAGCACCAGGGCCAGCTCGCCGCGCTTGATCTTCAGGGCGTCGGCCCCGAAGGCGTCGCGACGCCAGCCGGTCAGGGCCGGGGTGGCGGCGTTGTCGTCGGCGGCGATCTTTTCCAGGTCCGAGACCGTGGCGATCAGCTTGGAAGCGACACCCGCCTCCTCCGCCCGCGCCTTCAGCAGCACCTTGAGCAGCTCGACCACGGCGCCGGCGTTCTGGGGCGGCGGCGGGCCGGGCTTGTCGACGACGGGGGCGTAGCCTTCCGGATCGGCCAAAGCCGCCTTGATCGCGGCCAGCAGGTCGGGACCGAACTTGCTGCCGCCGAACCCCTTGGGCACGCCGCGCAGGTTGTTCAGGGCGTCCAGGCTGGTCGGGGCCTGAGTGGCCAGCTCGTCGATGGCCTCGTCCTTGAGGATGCGGCCGCGCGGCTGGTCGCGGTTCTGGGCGGTGCGCTCGCGCCAGGCGGCGACGGCTTTGAACACGGCCAGGTACTTCGGCGCCGTCTTGCGCGGACGCAGGCGACGCCAGGCCTTTTCCGGATCGACGTCATAGGCGGCGGGATCCGAGATGGCGGTCATCTCTTCCTCGACCCAGGCCAGGCGGCCCGAGGTTTCCAGGCGCTCGCGCAGAATCGGGAACAGGGCGGCCAGGTGGGTGACATCGGCCAGGGCGTAGGTCAGCTGGGCCTCGGTCAGCGGCCGGCGGGCCCAGTCGGTGAACCGGCTGGACTTGTCCAGCTCGATGCGCAGCATCTGGCGGACCAGGGCGTCATAGGCGATCTGCTCGCCGAAGCCCGCCGCCATGCCCGCCACCTGGGTGTCGAACAGCGGCCTCGGCATGGCCTTGAGGTTGTTGAAGATCTCGACGTCCTGACGCGCGGCGTGGAACACCTTGAGGATGCTCGTATCGCGCATCACCGCCAGCAGCGGCTCCAGGTCGATATCGTCGGCGAGCGGGTCGATGACGGCTTCGTGCGTGGGCGAGGCGACCTGGATCAGGCACAACTTGGGCCAGTAGGTCGTCTCGCGCATGAACTCGGTGTCCACGGCGACGAAAGGCTCGCCCGCGAGTGCATTACAAAACGCCGCCAGTTCGGCGGTGGTGGTGATCGGCTTCATCCGCTGCTAATAGCCTCGCGCACCCCCGAGTCTGCAAGCGTCAAGACGCGCTCACCGTACCCGGGACGCAAATTTTCCGCGTGTTCGGAGGATCTTACCGTCCTCCGATAGATCCAGAGCGAGCGCCAGAGCGACCATGAGCGACCAGCCCAACGGCCTTACCTACGCCCAGGCGGGTGTCGACATCGACGCGGGCAATGCGCTCGTGGACGCCATCAAACCCTTGGCCAAGGCTACCCGCAGGCCTGGCGCGGAAGCCAGCCTGGGCGGCTTCGGCGCCCTGTTCGACCTGAAAGCGGCCGGCTACGAGGACGCCCTCCTGGTCACCACGACCGACGGCGTCGGCACCAAGCTGCGGATCGCCATCGACGCGGGCATGCACGCCACGGTCGGCATCGACCTGGTGGCCATGTGCGTCAACGACCTGCTGGCGCAGGGCGCCGAGCCGCTGATGTTCCTGGACTACTTCGCCACCGGCAAGCTGGACGTCGAGACCGCAAAGAGCGTGGTCGCCGGCATCGCCGACGGCTGCAAGCTGGCCGGCGCGGCCCTGGTGGGCGGCGAAACCGCCGAGATGCCGGGCATGTACGGCGACGGCGAGTACGACCTGGCCGGCTTCTCGGTCGGCGCGGTCGAGCGTGACGGCGTCCTGCCCAAGCTGGACAAGCAGCGGGCCGGCGACATCATCATCGGCCTGGGCTCGTCGGGTCCGCACTCCAACGGCTATTCGCTGGTGCGCCGCGTGGTCGAGCGCTCGGGCCTGGCCTGGGACGCCCCCTGCCCCTTCCCCGTTCCTGGCGAAGACGGCAAGACGCTGGCCGAGGCGCTGATGGCCCCGACCCGCATCTATGTGAAATCGCTGCTGCCGCTGCTGCAGTCGGGTCGCGTCAAGGGCGGCGCGCATATCACCGGCGGCGGCCTGATCGAGAATCCGCCGCGCGCCATCGCCGAGGGCCTGGCCGCCGAGTTCGACTGGAACGCCTGGGCCATGCCCCCGGTATTCGAATGGCTGGCCCAAGTCGGCGGCGTCTCGGAACACGAGATGCGCCGCACGTTCAACTGCGGGGTCGGCTTCATCATCATCGTGGCCCAGGCTGACGCCGAGCCGGTGCTGGCCGCCCTGCTGAACGCCGGCGAGGACGCCTTCATCTGCGGCCAGCTGGTCAAGGCTTGATGGACCCCAAGACCAAGGTCGCCGTCCTGATCTCGGGCCGGGGCTCCAACATGGAGGCCCTGATCCGGGCGGCCCAGGCGCCCAGCTGCCCGTTCCAGATCGCCCTCGTCCTGGCCAACAAGCCGGACGCCAAGGGCCTGGAGATCGCCGCCGAGGCCGGGGTCGAGGCGCTGTGCGTGGACCAGAAGCCCTTCGGCAAGGACCGCGAGGCCCATGAGCGGGCCATAGACGCGGCGCTGCGCGAACGCGGCGTCGAGGTCATCGCCCTGGCCGGCTACATGCGAATCCTGACGCCGTTCCTGGTCGACGCTTGGGAAGGCCGCATGCTGAACATCCACCCGTCCCTGCTGCCCAAGTATCCGGGTCTCGACACCCACGCCCGCGCCATCGCGGCCGGCGACGTGGAAGCCGGCTGCACCGTCCACCTGGTCACCGCCGGCGTGGACGAAGGCCCGATCCTGGGCCAGGCCCACGTGCCGATCCTGCCCGACGACGACGACCACACGCTGGCCGCGCGAGTGCTCGAGCAGGAGCACAAGCTGTATGCGGCGACCCTGGCCAGGTTCGTCAGCGAGCAACGGATCAAGGCCTAGCGCCCGCGCCTGGGACCGCGTGTCGCAGATCACAAAGACTGATCGGTCAGAACTTCGTCACCATCTGACGGCACGATGCCGTTGATGGACGCCTGGATCGCCGACCTTTTCAAAGTCGCCGCCGACAACGCCGGTCTCGCTGGCGCGGTCCTGTTCGCCATGACCCTGCTGGAGGCCCTGCTGATCGTGGGCCTGCTGATCCCCATCCTGGGCGTCATGCTGGCCGCCGGGGCCCTGGTGGCCCAAGGCGCTCTGCATCCGGTCGAGGCCATCCTGTGGTGCAGCGCCGGGGCCGCCGCCGGCGACGCCATCTCCTATCTCATGGGCCGAGGCCTGGGCGGTCGCCGGGCCTTACGCCTGCTGTTCCGGGGCCCTGTAGACAAGAAAGGTGGGCGTCGCCTCCTGGCCCGCGCCAAGCTCTTGACCCGCCGCCATGGTGTGCTGGCCATCGCCGCGGCCCGTTATCTCGGTCCGGCGCGCCCCTTCATCCCGATCCTGGCGGGCATGTCGCGCTCGGGCGGCTGGAGCTTCCAGGTCGCCAACGTGCTGTCGGCGCCGATCTGGGTGATCTCTCTGCTGGCGCCCGGCTATCTGGCCGCCCGGAACCTGGAGATGTTCGGGACCAACCCGGCCCTGGCCAGCGGCATGGCGCTGGTCGCAGTGCTGGTGATCGGCGCCGGCGCGCTGTGGCTCAGGCAAGGCAAGCGCGGCGGGGCGGCCGCCTAGCGCCGCTGTCGCCTCAGGTGACTGGGGCGATATCCGACGGGGCGTCGTAGTATCGGATCGACTGCTCGTCCCAGGCATAGTCGGCGCTGGCGATCTGCGTGCGGTCGTAGCTGGGCGAGGCCTTGAACCGATCCTTGGAGATGTCGGCCTGGTACGTCTTGGCCATGGGATCGTAGTGAACGATCGACCACGGCACGGGATGGTACCTGCCCGACCCGCCCAGCATTCCCGTTCCCTCGACCACGAGGAACTCGATCCGCCCGGTATCCAGGTCGACAAACGTCTCCGCGATGGTTCCCAGCTTGCCGCCCTTCTCGCCCAGAAGGTCCTCGCCAAGGATGTCTTTGCTTCTCGTCAGGGGCATCGGATTCTCTCTCGACCGACCGGCGTGGCTCGCCACGGGAGAAAGCGCCCGACGGGGCTAACGGTTTCGGCGGAGACTCAAACCGATCGCCAGCGCCGCTCGGCCCAGATCGCGCCCCCCAGCACCACCGCCACGGCCAGCCATAGCGCCGCGGCGCCGATCGTCACATAGGTCAGGGCGCCCAGCGCGCCGCCGGCGGCCAGGCCCGTCCAGAGGAACACGTAGCGCGGCCAGTCCGAGGGCTCGCCGCCAACCAGGGCGCCGGCGATGCGCTGGCCGGCCTTGACCAGGGCGCCGGTCATGTAGGTCAGGCCGACGGCCACGTCGCCGTTGCGCTGGAAGACGGCGTTCTCGGCCCCCATGGCCATGGCCACGGCCGTCACGCCCGCGGTGTCGAAGCCCAGGGCCAGCAGGCCAGCGCCCGCCGCCAACAGGGCCGCCTCCAGCGCCAGGACCGGCGATCGCCGGTTCTCGCCGCACGCCCGGGCCGTCAGGGCGCCCAGCACCACGCCGACGACGAACGAGCCCACCAGGGTCAGGACCGTCAGCACCGCGTGCCAGTTGGCGGTCGCCAGCCCCACGCCTAGGCGGGTGGAATTGCCGCTCATGAACGAGACGAAGAACCCGCCCAGCTTCAGGAAGCCGATCGCGTCGACATAGCCGGCCACGCCCGCCAACGTGACGGCCAGCGCCACCTCGCCCCGCTCGTAGTGCTTCACCCCGATGTCCCCGAAAAAGAAAACGGCCGGATCGTCTCCGATCCGGCCGCTCTCCGTCATCTAAAAACGTAGGCTGAAATCAGCCGACGATTTCGTCATCGGTGAAGAACTGGGCGATTTCGATGCCCGCGTTCTCCAGGCTGTCCGAGCCGTGGACCGAGTTTTCGCCGATCGACAGGGCGAATTGCTTGCGGATGGTGCCTTCGTCGGCGTTGGCCGGGTTGGTGGCGCCCATGACTTCGCGGTACTTCAGGACGGCGTTATCGCCTTCCAGGACCTGGACGACGACCGGCTCGGCGGTCATCTGCGCCACGAGTTCGCCGTAGAACGGACGCTCGGCGTGCACTTCGTAGAACTTCTTGGCTTGGGCTTCGGTCAGCTTCACGCGACGCTGAGCGACGATGCGCAGGCCGGCGGCCTCGATCACGGCGTTGACGGCGCCGGTCAGGTTGCGACGGGTGGCGTCCGGCTTGATGATCGAGAAGGTGCGTTCGGTCACGAGAGGTCTCACACAAGAGTTGTGAATTGGGAGGTTGCGGGCTTATAGCCGTGCGCCTCCTCCCCGCCAACCCCGCCGCGTAACCTTCACAAATATGCTCCAGATCAACGACCTGACGTTCAACGCCTGGGGACGGAAGTTCTTCGACCACGCCAGCGTCAGCCTGCCGCCCGGCGCCAAGGTCGGCCTGATCGGCCGCAACGGCGTGGGCAAGTCGACCCTGTTCAAGCTGATCCTGGGCCAATTGCACGCGGGCGACGATGAAATCAGCCTGCCCAAGGCCGCGCGCATCGGGTCGGTGGATCAAGAGCACCCGGCCACGCCCTTCACCCTGCTGGATACGGTGCTGGAGGCCGACGAAGAGCGTCACGGCCTGCTGACCCGGCTGGAAACGGCCGATCCCGAGGAGATGGGCGAGATCTGGGGTCGCCTGATCGAGATCGATTCCGACGCCGCCCCGTCGAAGGCTTCGGAAATCCTGGTCGGCCTGGGCTTCACCCAGGAAGACCTGACCCGCCCCATGTCCGAGTTCTCGGGTGGCTGGCGCATGCGCGTCGCCTTGGCGGCGGCGCTGTTCGCCGAGCCCGACATGCTGCTGCTGGACGAACCGACCAACTATCTCGATCTGGAAGGCGCCCTCTGGCTGGAGGCGCGGCTCCAGAAGTACCCGCACACTGCCCTGATCGTCAGCCACGACCGCGAGCTGCTCAACAACAGCTGCACGCACATGCTGCATCTGGCCGGCGGCAAGCTGGAACTCTACACCGGCGGCTACGACGACTTCGAGAAGCGCCGCGCCGAGAAGGCCCGCCTGCAGCTCTCCGCGAAAGCCAAGCAGGACGCCGAGCGCGCCCACCTGCAGGCCTTCGTCGACCGCTTCAAGGCCAAGGCTTCCAAGGCGGCGCAGGCGCAGTCCCGCATGAAGCGCCTGGCCAAGATGGAGCCCGTGGCGACCACGATCGAGGAGCGCGTCGCGCCGTTCACCCTGCCCTCGCCGCCCAGGCCCCTGCCTCCGCCGCTGATCCGCCTGGAGAAGGCCAGCGTGGGCTATGAGGAAGGCCGCTCCATCCTCAAGAACCTCAACCTGCGCATGGACCTGGACGATCGTATCGGTCTGCTGGGCGTCAACGGCGCCGGCAAGTCGACCTTCGCCAAGATGATCGCCGGGGCGCTGGACATCCAGAAGGGCGAGCTGCACCGCGACAAGAAGATGAAGGTCGGCTGGTTCCACCAGCACCAGATCGAGGCGATGGATCCCGAGGACACGCCGCTGGAGATCATCCGCCGGGCCATGCCGGACGCGTCGGAAAGCTCGCGCCGATCGAAGCTGGCCCAGTTCGGCCTGGGCTTCGAAAAGCAGGAGACCAAGGTCGACAGCCTGTCGGGCGGCGAGCGGGCTCGCCTGCTGCTGAACCTGGTGGCGATGGACGCCCCGCACCTGCTGATCCTGGACGAACCGACCAACCACCTGGACATCGACAGCCGCCGCGCCCTGTTGGACGCGCTGAACGACTACATGGGCGCGGTGATCCTGATCACCCACGACCGCTCGCTGATGGAACTGGTCGCCGATCGCCTGTGGCTGGCCGCCGACGGCACGGTGAAGCCGTTCGACGGCGACATGGACGACTACGCCAAGTTCGTGCTGGACCGCGCCAAGCAGGCCGTGAAGCCGACCCAGGTCGCCCGTGAGCCCGAGCCGGCCGCCGCCGCCGCGCCGAAAAAGGCCGCCGTCGAGCCGCTGCGCCGGAAGGTCGAGGCCGCCGAGCAGGTCATGACCCGCTGCACGCGCAACCTGGCCGAACTGGACGCCCAGCTCGAGGATCCGGACCTGTATGTGAAGAACCCGGCCAAGGTCGCCGAGCTGACCAAGCGTCGCGAGAACGCCAAAGCCAAGCTGCAAGAGGCCGAGGACGCGTGGATGACCCTGGCCGAGGAACTGTCCCTGGCGGAGGCCTGAAACGCCCTCTCCCTCAGGGAGAAGGGTAAACGCGCCTAAACCATGAAGTTTAGTGGTTAAGCGACATCTCGCGTTCATGGTGTGCGACATGACAACGCACCCCGCACGCAATCACATCGTCGCCAACCCCGAAGGCCTCTCGGCCGAAGTGGTGCTCGACGCCTTCGCCCACTGGGTGAATGATCGCATCGGCGAAGCCATGCGGATCGAGATGGATCTGGCGTTCCGCGACCGTCCGTTCGACATCGAAATCGGCCGTTCGCCGGCTCTGGTCGGCTGGGAGCACAAGTTCATCCCGCCGGGCGCGCCGAGCCCCAAGGGCAAGATGTGGACCGTCTATCGCCTGCACGACCAGGAAGGCCGTCCGGCCCACCTGCCGCATTCCGGCGATCTCGTCGAGGACCTGACGCCGCTGCTGGGCGAGCTGGGCTATCTGGGCGTCTTCGACGGCCAGCCGGCGATGTTCCCCGGCGTCGGCAAGCGCTGACGCCCGTCTACCGATCCCATGGCGGCGTTCCCTTGAACGCCTCGGCCAGGAAATCCACCATCAGGCGCACCTTGGCGCTGAGATGCCGACGGCTGGGATAGACCGCCAGCACGTCTATGTCAGGCAGGCTCCAGTCCGGCAGCAGTCGCACCAGGCGTCCGGCTCGCAGGTCTTCCCCGACGATGAACGTGGGCTGCCAGATCACGCCCTGTCCGGCCAGCGCCGCCGCTCGCGCCGTATCGCCATTGTTCGAATACATCACCGGCCGCATCCGCACGACCGCTTCGCGGCCGTCCAGATGGGTCAGCCGCCAGTCCTCGGCCATGGCCGTGTAGCTGTAGGCCAGGCAGCGATGCTCGGCGAGCGCCTCCGGCGTCTCGGGCGCGCCATGACCCTTCAGATAGTCCGGCGAGGCGCAGACGATGTTGCGCGAGGTCGCCAGCTTGCGGGCCACATGCGCCTGGGAGCCGCCGCGCGAGATGCGGATGGCCAGGTCGTAGCCCTCCTCGACCAGGTCGACGACGCGGTCGGACAGGCTGATCTCCAGCTCGACCCTGGGATGGCGAGCCATGAACACCGGCCACAGCGGCGCCAGGCACAGGACGCCGAAGCTGAGCGGCGCGTTGATCCTGAGGCGACCGCGCGGTTCGGCGACATTGGCCGAGGCGGCGGCTTCGGCCTCGGCGATCTCGTCCAGGAAGGCGCGAGCCCGCTCGTACAGCGCTTCACCGGCCTCGGTCAGCGACAGGCGCCGCGAGGTGCGGTTCAGCAGCCGCGCGCCCAGATGGGCCTCCAGCTCGGCGACATAGCGGGTGACATTGGCCGGCGAGGTGTCCAGAGCCTCGGCCGCCTTGGCGAAGCCGCCCTTGCCGACCACTGTGGTGAAGACCTCGAAGGCGCGCAGGCGGTCCATGGACTCATCATTCCGGAAAACTGAATAATAGATCGCGTTTTAGCCCATCGTTCAAGAACGATGCCCAGCCTAAATCTTCTCCCGTGACCGACGCGCGGTGCGCCGGCCCGTCAAACGGAAGGAACACACCATGCCTCGCCTCGCCAACAAGACCATCCTGATCACCGGCGGCACCACCGGCATCGGCTTCGCCGCCGCCCAGCGCGCGATCGAGGAAGGCGCCCGAGTCGCCATCACCGGCACGAACGTCCAGCGCCTTCAGGAGGCGAAGGTCGCCCTCGACGCCGATGTCCTGGCCATCCAGGCCGACGCGGGCGACGTGGCCGCCCAAGCCGATATCGCCAAGGCGGTCGCCGAGCGCTTCGGCAAGCTGGACGCCCTCTTCGTCAATGCCGGCGTTGCGCCGTTCGGCCCGCTGGAAAGCTGGACAGAGGACGCCTTCGACAAGGCCATTGGCGTCAACCTCAAGGGCCCGCTGTTCCTGATCCAGGCCCTGGCCCCGATCCTGGCCAATCCGGCCTCGATCGTGCTGAACGGCTCGATCAACGCCCATATCGGCATGGCCAATTCCAGCGTCTACGCCGCCAGCAAGGCCGGCCTGATCTCGCTGGCCCGCACGCTGTCGGGCGAGCTGATCGGACGCGGGATCCGCGTCAATGTGGTCAGCCCCGGACCGGTGGCGACGCCGCTCTATGGCAAGCTGGGCCTGGACCAGGCCTCGCTGGACGCGATGTCGGCCGGCATCCTGGCCAACCTCCCCGCCGGCCGCTTCGGCGACCCCAGGGAGATCGCCGACGCGGTGGTGTTCCTGGCCTCGGACGAGAGCCGCTTCACCGTCGGCAGCGAGCTGATCATCGACGGCGGCATGAGCACGCTGTGAAGATCAGGGGCGGCGTCGCCCCTTGTCCGACTCGATCGACAGCGAGCGGATATAGGCGGTGACGTCGCCGATCTGGATGGCGGTCATCGCCTTCGGCGGCATGGCGTAGTGCCCCACCGAGGCGATGGTCTCCAGCTCCCAGTCCAGACGGTAGTCCGCGTACTTGCGGGCGATCTCCCCGAACGGCGGCGATTCCATGCGCGGACTGACCCCGTCCTGGGTGATCGCGTGGCACCCCGAGCATTCGCGCGCCGCGAAGGCCGCGCCCCTGGCGGGAGAGCCCGCCTGTTCGCCTGGCCGCTCGACGCCCCCGCGGGCCTGCCCGAGGGCTGGTCCGCCGATCGCCAGCGCCAAGGCCGCTCCCATTGTCATCACGCGCCACATGTCGACACCTCCGCTTCGTCCGGAGGATCGCGGGCGGCGGCGCGCTCGCCAATTCGGGATTCTGCTTAGGCGGTCGCCGGACGCGGCGTGGCGAGCGCCGCCGCTAGCGTAGACAGCAGCGACAGCACGGTCAGCGGCTTGGGCGTGGCGCCGTCGAACACCGGATCCAGCGCCCCCGAACGCACATCGGCCGAGAAGGCGATAATCGGCGAGCGGGCGCTGGGTCCCTCCTCCGACCGGATCCTCAGAGCGGCCGACACGCCATCCAGTCGCGGCATGCGCAGGTCCATCAGGATGGCGTCGAACGGGGCGGCCCCGGCGGCGGCGACGCCCTCCTCCCCGTCCACGGCCTCGGCCACCTCGACCCCCACCGCCTCCAGCACGGAGCGGACCAGCTCGCGGTTGCCGGCGTTGTCGTCGACCACCAGCACGCGGCTGCCCGGCGGCGGCAGCGGAATGTCGTCCTCGCCGGCCTCGTCGTCGGCGTCATCATCCTGGCCGGTCCGGGCGGGAATCTCGAACCAGAAGCGCGCGCCCTGGCCCAGGGTGCTCTCGACCCCGATGTCCCCGCCCATCAGCTCGACCAGCCCGCGCGAGATGGCCAGGCCCAGGCCCGTGCCTCCATGCTCGCGGGTCAGGGCCGCGTCGATCTGGGCGAAACGAGCGAAGATCAGCGCCTGATCCGCTTCCGTGACCCCCGGCCCGGTGTCGGTGACACTGACCCGCAGCCGCCCGGCCTGCAGGTCGTAGTCGGTCTCCAGCCGAACCTCGCCGACCTCGGTGAACTTCACGGCGTTGCCCACGAGGTTCAGCAGCACCTGCCGCACGCGCTCGGGATCGAGCCGCAGCACCGGCGGCGCGACCTCGTCGCCCACCGCGCGCAGCACCAGGCCTTTGGCGGCCGCGTCGGAAGCCAGCATCTCCAGCACTTCCGACACCAGGTCGGCGATCATCACCGGGCGCCGGCTCAGGGTGATGCGCCCCTGCTCCAGTCGCGAAAAGTCGAGGATGTCGTTGATCGTCGCCAGCAGGGTCCGGCCGCCGGTGGTGATCCGGTCGACGTAGCGGCGGCCGCGCGGGCTGAGGCCCGGCTCGTCGGCCAGAAGGTTGGCGAAGCCGATCACGGCGGTGAGCGGCGTGCGCAGCTCGTGGCTCATATTGGCCAGGAACTCGCCCTTCACGGCGGCCGCCTGCTCGGCCTCGGCGCGGGCGGCGCGCAGATCCAGCTCCAGCGTCTTGCGGGCGGTGACGTCGCGGATGATGTCGGTGATGCCGGTCGGCGCGCCGGTCACCGGGTCGCTGGCCAGGGTCGGGCGTGATTCCAGCCAGATCATCCGGCCGTCCTTGCGGAAGGCGCGATACTCGACCGTCTCGGCCGGCGGCGCGGTGACGTCCTCGGGACAATACCGCTGCGCATCGACCACCCGGCGGATCGCGGCCCGATCCTCGTCGACCAGGATCTTCACGTACCGCTCGCCCAGCAGCTCGTCAGGCTCGTAGCCCAGGATGGCGCGGGCGGCGGGCGATATGTAGGTCATCCGCCCTTCCAGATCGCTGTGGGCGATGATGTCGAGCGCGCTTTCGGCCAGCAGGCGGTAGCGGGCCTCGCTGCGTTCGGCCTCCGCGCGGGCCTCGACGATATGGGCCAGGATGGCGCGCCGCTGGCGCTGGAACGCGGCGACCGGCAGGCTGACGAAGGTCGAGACGGCCAGGAACAGCTGCAGCACCGTCGACTGCGTATCCGTTCCCGCCAGGATCAGATGGATCGGCCCCCGACCGGAAATGGTCAGGACCATGGCGATCGCCGCCACCAGGGCCGCGCTCAGGGCCGCGCCCAGCACCTCCTGGCGCCAGGCCGCCAGCAGCATGGCCGGCGGCACCAGGAACAGCAGCGGATACTTGGTCTGGGCGAAGACCGCCGCCGTCATCAGGCAACAGATCACGATCGACAGCACGCCGTCGCGCGACAACGGCCGCTCGCGCAGATAGAGCCCCGCCTTGAAGAACACCACCAGGCACGGGCCGATGGTCAGCATGCCCAGGATGTCGTTCAGCACCCAGCCCACGACCGTGGTCCGCAGGTCACCGCCCAGCAGCAGGGTATAGATCGACGACGCCGCCCCGCCGGCCACGATCGGGGCCAGGAAGCCGCCCAGCACCACGAAGGCCAGCATGTCGCGCGGCCGCCCAAGGTCGATCGTCTCGCCCGTCATCCGCCGCACGGCGCTCGCCGCCAGCAGCGCCTCGGAGAGGTTCAGGGTGACCAGGATGACGTTGACCAGTGGGCTGTCGCCGGCATGCGCCCCAGCGAAAAGGGCCCCGACCGCGGCGCCGAGCATCAGCGCCGGCCAGCGCCGCGTCGGCGACGACAGCAGGCAGGCGGCCAGGAAGCCGTTCGACAGCCAGATCGGCGTCAGATGATTGTAGGCGCGCGGAATCTCGACGCAGAGATAGGCCAGGAACGCGAAGCCCACGGCGACGCCCAGCGCCGCCGACACCGTGGTCGCCAACGCATCGCGGGTCTTGGATCCGATCGTCGGCTGGTCGACCATGCTCTGAACCGGCCGGTCACGAATCTCCGGCTGTCAGAGTTATTTCATCTCAAACGCACGGGAGCCACCAAAGCTTGCTCGGTGGCGATTCAGCCGCACTTGACCTGTTGAACGACGCCCGTGTCGGCGTTGAACAGGATGTTCAGCCGGTCGGCACGGTAGTCCATCGTCACGGGACAGGTCGTGCAGGCCACCCGCCAGCGCGACGGGTCGACCGGGGCCGGCAAGCTGGTGCGCGGCTTGCCGACATACTGTTGCGCGTCCTTCAGGCCGCATTCGTCCTTCCTGGCCTCGGCCGTCGGCGGCGTGGCCGGCAGAGCGATGGCCGGCGGGGCGGTGGGCGTCGTGGGCGGCGGCGGCGGGGCCGGCTCGGGCGCGCTGGAGCATGAGGCCACGACCAGACCCAGCGCCAACGCCGCCCCGAGACCCGAGATCACCCGCATCATGCCTGCTTCTCCCAACCGCGTTCGGCGCCCTGGCGCCAGTACGACACCGGATGACCGGCCTTCTTGAACACCGCCCATCGTCCGCGAGCCTGCGACAGCGCCTGATCGTCGCGACCGTCGAACAGCAGGATGCAGCGCGAAACCCCTGAAAGATCTCCAGGTTCGGCTCCGTCGATCAGGAACAAAGCGTCGCCGGCGTTGGGGTTCCCGTCCTGCTCGGTCAGCAGCACCGGTTGGCGCTCGGCCATCGGCTCGGTCGCCAGGCCGTGCGGCAGGAAGCTGTCCTCGCGATAGGTCCAAAGGTGCTGGTCCAGGGCTTCCAGCCGCCGGGGATCGCCGCCGCGCACCAGCGCCTTCCAGCCCCGCCCGAGCGTCTTCTCCAGAAGCTCGGGCAGCACGGCCTCGAGCGGCGAGCGCTCGAGGTGATAGAACCAGACCTCGCAGGGCGCGGCGTCGGCCATGCTCAGCTTTCGTAAGCGTCGGCGACGAGACGGTTCAGCAGACGCACGCCATAGCCGGCCGCGCCGTCCGGCACGGTCGGGTCGGTCGAGGGCTTCTTCCAGGCCACCGAGGCGATGTCGAGGTGGGCCCAGGGCGTGCCGTTGACGAACTTCTGCAGGAACAGGCCGGCGGTGATCGAGCCGGCCGGCCGGCCGCCGATGTTCTTCATGTCGGCGATCGGGCTTTCGATCTGCTTCTCGTACGAGGCCGGCAGCGGCAGGCGCCACAACGGCTCGCGCTCGGCCTTGCCGGCTGCCAGAAGTTTTTCCGACAAGCCGTCGTTATTGCTGAACAAACCGGCGTAGTCATGACCCAGCGAGATGATGATCGCGCCGGTCAGGGTGGCCAGGTCGATCATGAACTGCGGCTTGAAGCGGTCCTGGCAGTACCAGAGCGCGTCGGCCAGCACGAGGCGGCCTTCGGCGTCGGTGTTGATGACCTCGATCGTCTGGCCCGACATCGAGGTGACCACGTCGCCCGGACGCTGGGCGTTGCCGTCGGGCATGTTCTCGACCAGGCCCAGGATGCCGATGGCGTTGACCTTGGCCTTGCGGCCGGCCAGGGCGTGCATGACGCCGATCACGGCGGCCGCGCCGCCCATGTCCCACTTCATGTCCTCCATGCCGTCGGCGGGCTTGATCGAGATGCCGCCGGTGTCGAAGCAGACGCCCTTGCCGACGAAGGCGATCGGCTGCGCCGCCTTATCGGCCGCGCCCAGCCAGCGCATGATCACCAGCTGGCTCTCGCGCACGCTGCCCTGGCCGACGCCCAGCAGGCTGCCCATGCCCAGTTCAGCCATGGCGGCTTCGCCCAGAACCTCGACTTCGAGACCCAGACTTTCCAGGCTCTTGGCGCGGGCGGCGAACTCTTCGGGATGCAGGATGTTGGCTGGCTCGGAGACCAGGTCGCGGCTGAACACGATGGCGTCGGCCAGGGCCGACAGCGGCTCGAACGCCTTCTGGGCCTTGACCGGGTCGGCGGCGGCGACCTTGACCACCTGGACCGACGGCTTTTTCTCGGCCTTCTCGGTGGTGCGGTACTTGTCGAAGCGATAGGCGGCCAGGCGCGCGCCGAACGCGGCGCGGGCGGCGCTCTCGGCGTCGGCGCCCAGCTTGAGGACCAGCTCGGTCACACCCGTGGTCTTCACGGCCTGGTAGGCCGAGGCCGCGGCGGTCTCGACCGCTTCCGGCTCGACCGCGCCCGCGCCGTCGACGCCGACCAGCACCAGGCGAGCCGCTTCAAGGCCATGCGGCGCGACGACGTCCAGGGTCTGGCCCTTGGCGCCGGTGAAGCGGCCGCCGGCGATGGCGCGCGCCAGGGCGCCGCCGGTGGCCTCGTTGGCCGCCTTGGCCTCGGGGGACAGGGCCGCGCCCTCGTGGGCCAGAACCGCCAGCGCGGCGGTGGCGCCGGCCTGGGTGTCGACGGGGACGAACTCGATACGCATGCCGCGCTCCTGCATCTGGGCGACTTCGAAGCGGCGCGTCGCGACGGCGCTGCCGCTCCCTTCTCGACTAGGCGGCATAGTCCAATGCCGCGCCTTAGAAAAGGCTCCGTTCGGCCCCAGTCGGAATGGTCAAGTCAGGTCCCCGGTTGTGCCGACGCGAAGCCCCCGTGTAGAACGGCCCATCTTCGGGGTTCGTCCCACGAATCCATCCGCCCCGAACGTTTCTTCATGCGCCTCATAGAACGCTATCTCTTCCGCCAGTTGCTGGGTCCGACGCTTCTGGCGACCGCGGCCTTGGTGGCGCTCGCCCTGTTGGCGCGCAGCCTGTCGGAGTTCGACGTGCTGGTGGAGCAGCGCCAGAGCGCGGTGGTCTTCCTGAAGATCATCGTGCTGGCCCTGCCCCAGCTCTTGGGCATCATGATGCCTCTGGCCCTGTTCGTGGCCGCGCTGGTGGCCTTGAACCGCCTGCACACCGAGCAGGAGATCGTCGTCTGCTTCGCCGGCGGCATGAGTCGCTGGAGCGTGATCTCGCCGGCCATGCGCCTGGCGGTGATCGCCGCCCTGGTGTCTCTGGTCTCCGGCCTGTGGCTGCAGCCCTGGAGCGCGCGCCAGATCCGCGAGACGGCCTTCGACATCAAGACCGACGTCGCCTCGACGCTGGTCCAGCCGGGCCAGTTCACCGAGCCGGGCCCGGGCCTGACCGTCTACGCCCAGTCGATCGACCGCGACAACAAGATCCAGAACCTGTTCATCCACCAGGAAATGCCCAACGGCGGGGCCTCGACCTATTCCTCCCGCGAGGCCGAGATCGCCACGCGCAAGGGCCAGCCGGTGCTGATCATGCGCCACGGCTCCAACCAGCAGTTCTCGCGCCAGGGCGTGCTGCAGTACACCTCGTTCGACGAGTACACCTTCGACCTGTCCAGCCTGTTCCACTCCGACGAGCTGCTGCACTACAAGATAGCCGACCGCTATCCGCACGAGCTGTTCTTCCCGGACATGACCCAGGACTGGGAGCAGAGGAACCGCGAGAAGATGCTGGCCGAAGGCCATTCGCGCTTCGCCGGTCCGCTGTACAACATCGCCCTGATGACCATGGCCCTGGCGGCCGTGCTGGGCGGTTCGTTCAGCCGCATGGGCTACGGCAAGCGGATCGCCGCCGTCGGCGCGGCCGCGGCCATCGTCCGCATCGTCGGTTTCGGCGTCCAGGCCGCCTGCGAGGACGATCCCTGGCTGAACATCCTGCAGTACCTGGTGCCGCTGGCGGCCATGTGGTGGGGCCTGTCGCAGATCTTCCGCCAGAAAGTCTCGGCCCGGATCCGGCGCAAGCTGGCCAAGGCCGCGCCGGCCTGGACGGGAGCGGCCTGATGCTGACCATGGGCATGCTGGAACGCTACGTCCTCAAGCGCACCATGAGCGCGCTGGTCGGCGCCCTGGCGGTGCTGGGCGCGATGGTGATGCTGATCGCCTTCGTCGACATCGCCCGCAATGTCGGCACGCGCGCGGACGCCAGCTTCCTGCAGCTGCTCTACCTGACCTTGTTGCAGGCCCCGGCCACCATCCTGGTGCTGGCGCCGTTCGTCTTCCTGTTCGGCACCATGTGGGCCTTCGTCGAGCTGAACCGGCGCAGCGAGCTGATCGCCATGCGCGCGGCCGGCGTCTCGGCCTGGCGCTTCATCATGCCGGCGGCCTTCGCTTCGTTCTTCATCGGCCTGTTGACCATCACCCTGCTCAACCCTCTGACCACGGCGATGACCGCCAAGTTCGAGACCGAGCGCGACGCCCTGATGAACGGCTACCTGAAGGAAGCGCCCAAGGGCACATGGCTGCGGCAGGGCGACGACAAGACCCAGATCGTCATCCGCGCCCGGGCCCGCGACGTCATCGACGGTTCGGTGCGGCTGAAGGGCGTGTCGCTGTTCGTCTACAGCCTGAACGCCAAGGGCGTGATGGACTTCACGCGGCGCATCGAGGCCAACGAGGCCAAGCTGGAACCAGGCTTCTGGCGCCTGACCGGCGTGCGCGAGGCCACGCCGGGGGCCGGGGCGATCCGTTCCGACAGCCTGTCGATCCCGTCCAACCTGGACGACCGCACCGCGTCCGAGCGGTTCAACACGCCCCAGGCCGTGGCCCTGTGGCGCCTGCCGGCCACGATCGAGCGCACCGAGGACGCCGGCTTCTCGGCCGCGCCGTTCAAGCTGCGCCTGCAGCAGGACCTGGCGACGCCCCTGCTGTTCGCGGCCATGTCGGTGCTGGCGGCGGCGTTCTCTCTGCGCCTGATGCGCCTGGGCGGTCTGGCCGCCCTCGCCGGTTCGGGCGTCGCGCTGGGCTTCGGATTCTTTTTCTTCAACGAACTGTGCAGCACCTTGGGCAAGGCTGACGTTCTGGCCCCGTTCATCGCCGCATGGACGCCGCCGACCGTCGCGCTTTTGGCGGGCTTCACTTTGCTTTGCTATACGGAAGATGGGTGAGTCATTGCCAAGGTCGTCCATGACTGAACAGCGTCACAGCGTCCCGCACGCCGGCCGCGCCCTGCTTATGGGCAGCGCGGCCTGGCTGGCGCTCGCCTGCGCGAGCCCGGCCAACGCCCAGCAGAGCCTGGCGGCGATCCCGCCGACGCCCGTCGTCGCCACAGCGCCGTCGGACGGCCTGGGTGACGACGCCTACTACCTGGAAGCAGACCTGCTGATCCGGGACGACAAGAACGAGATCATGACCGCCAAGGGCTCGGTCGAGACGCGCTATCAGGGTCGAACCCTGCGCGCCGACGAGGTCGTCTACAACAACAAGACCGGCGCGGTGACCGCCAACGGCCACGTCCAGATCATCAATCCGGACGGCACCGCCGAGTTCGCCGACCACTTCGAGGCCGACAAGGACTTCAAGGCCGGATTCGCGCGCAACTTCGCCGCCCGCCTCGACGAGAACATGAAGGTGGCCTCGGTCACCGCAGTGCGCCGCAACGCCAACATCCAGGAGCTGAACAAGGCGATCTACACGCCTTGCGAGGTCTGCGCCGAAAAGCCGACCCCGACCTGGTCGGTCTCGGCCGATAAGATCGTCCAGGATAAGCAGAAGCAGCTGATCTACTACAAGAACGCCGTCATCCACCTGTGGGGCGCGCCGGTCCTGTACATGCCGCTGTTCTGGCACCCGGACCCGTCGGCCAAGCGCAGCTCGGGCTTCCTGGCGCCCAAGATCACGCCTTATTCCAAGAGCCGGGGCGTCTCGTACGAGCAGCCCTATCTCTATGTGATCTCGCCGTCCTCGGACGTGGTGGTCACGCCCCAGATCAACAGCAAGGTGAACCCGTTCCTGAACGTGGACTACCGCAAGCGCTTCTATTCGGGGATGCTGCAGGCGCGCGGCGGCTTTAGCTACGACAAGGACTTCGACATCCGCGGCGACCGGTTCGGCAAGGCCACCGCGATCAGCTACATCCTGGCGGATGGCAAGTTCGATATCGACGAAAAGTGGAAGTGGGGCTTCTCGGCCGAGCGCGCCTCGGACGCCCTGATCTTCGACCGCTACAAGGTCAACGACGTCTACCAGCAGCGCGGCCTGTTCACGAGCGACGACCATCGGCTGGTCTCGCAGCTGTACGCCACGCGCCAGGACCAGCGGTCGTGGTTCTCGGTCTCGGCGGTGTCGGTTCAGGGCCTGCGCGTCGTCGGCACCAGCGCCACCGGCACGGCCAACGCCTTCGAAAACAGCGGCGCCTTCCCGTTGATCGGCCCGCTGGTCGAGGCCCGCTGGGAGCCGGACGCCCCCGTGCTGGGCGGCCGCCTGCGCCTGCAAGGTTCGGGCGTCATGCTGAACCGCTCGGAGAGCCAATACGGCGAGGCGCCCTACTATCTCGGCGCCTACAAGGGCCAGGACGGCGTCGATTCCAGCCGCGCTAGCGTCAAGGCCGACTGGCGCACCAGCACGATCGTCGGCAACGGCCTGAAGATCTCGCCGTTCGCCCAGGCCCGCGCCGACGCCTATTCGATCAAGACCTACGTCACCGCCGCGGCGGCCGCGCTGGGCGACGACTCCAGCGAGAAATACACCCGCGCCCTCGGCGTGGGCGGCGTCGACTTCAGCCTGCCGTTCTACAAGCCGCTGAGCAATGGCGGCAACATCGTGCTGGAGCCCCTGGCCCAGATCGCCGCCGGCTCGGACAGCTCGCGCGTGCCCACGGTCGTGGCCCGTAACGGCACGACGACCTACCTCTACAACGAGGACAGCGCGACGCTGGAGTTCGACGAGACCAACCTGTTCAGCGCCAACAAGTCGCCGGGCTTCGACCTCTACGAAGGCGGCCAGCGCGTGAACGTCGGCGGCCGCGCCACCTACAGCCTGCCTGACGGGCGCGGCGGCAGCGTGCTGGTCGGCCGCAGCTTCCGCTCGAAGTTCGACCCCCTGCTGCCGGCCCGCACCGGCCTCCAGACCAAGTCGTCGGACTGGATCGTGGCCGCCACGGTCACGCCGATCCATGGGGTCACCGCCTTCGCCCGCACCCGCCTCGACTCGGACACCCAAGAGATCCACCGGATCGAAACCGGGATCGACGCCTACACCTCCCGCGCCAACGGTTCGATCCGCTATCTGAAGGACGAACTGGACTCGAACGGCTCCCGCCAGGAGAGCTTCGAGGCGCGCGGCGAACTGAAGCTGACCAAGCGATTCTCGCTGACCACCTTCGGCCAGCGCGACATGGTCGCGGACGTCTGGCGCCGCCGCGACGTGGGCGTCGCCTACCAGGACGACTGCATCCGCATCGACGTCATCTACCAGCAGGAAGACCGCTACGCCTCGACGGCTTCGGGCCTGCGCCTGCAGCCTGACCGTACGATCGTCTTCAGCCTTTCGTTCGCCACATTGGGCAGTGCAGGTAGCGTCGCAAGATGAGTGAACACGTTTGGGGGGCGTGCAGCGTTGTCGCGTCCGTCTCCCGGGTGTGTCTCGGGGGCGACGACCACGGGGAAACGTCAGATTTGGCGTTCGTCACTTCCGAAAACATGATAACCGACCGCGCCTGCCATGTGCGGCCTGGGACTAGAGGAACGACACTATCCATGCGGTCTGCGCGTAGCGTGACGACTTTCGCGGCCGGCGCCGCGTCCATTCTCGCCCTGACCGTGGCGAGCCTCGGCTTGCCGGCGCTGGCGCAAGAGCAACAAGCGGCTCCGCCCCAGGTCGACGCGCCGCCGGCGGCGCCCGCGCAGCCCGCCGCGCCCCAGCCGCTGCAGGAGAGCGTGTCCGCGGTCGTCAACGACGAGATCGTCTCCAGCTATGACCTGATGCAGCGCATGCGCCTGCTGATGGCCACGTCGGGCATGCAGCCTACCCAGGAGAACCTGCCGCAGATCGAGCAGGAAGCCCTGCGCTCGCTGATCGACGAGCACCTGCAGATGCAGGAGCTGCGTCGCGTCGAGAAGCAGCAGAAGATCACGATCATCTCGACCGACAAGGAAGTCGACGAGCAGATCGCCGACATCGCCCAGTCCAACAAGATGACCCCCGACCAGCTGAAGCAGTCGCTGGTCCAGCAGGGAATCGGCCTGGACACCTGGCGCGCCCAGCTGCGCGCCGATAGCAGCTGGCAGTCCTGGATCCAGGGCCGCTACGGCTCGCGCCTGCGCATCGGCGAGGACCAGATCAAGGCCTATCAGCGCCGTCTGGCCGAGTCGGCCGCCAAGCCGCAGTACCAGGTCAGCGAAGTGTTCTTGGACGCCGCCCGCGTCGGCGGCATGCAGGTCGCCGAGAACGGCGCCAACCAGTTGATCACCCAAATGCAGCAGGGCGCGCCGTTCGCGGCCGTCGCCCGCCAGTTCTCGGGCTCGGCCACCGCGGCCAACGGCGGCGACGTGGGTTGGATCAGCCCCGGCGAAATGCCGCCCGAGGTCGACGCCGCTCTGGAACAGCTGCGTCCCGGCCAGCTGTCCAAGCCCATCCAGGTCAAGGACGGCGTCTACATCGTCTATCTGCGCGACAAGCGCGCGGGCTCGAAGACGGCCATCGTCGACCTCAAGCAGGTCGCCGCGCCCCTGGCCGCCGACGCCACTCAGGCCCAGGTCGACGCGGCCACCAAGCTGCTGACCGACCTGAAGCCCAAGATCACCAGCTGCGCGACGCTGGAAGCCACCGCCGGCAAGGTGGACGGCCTGGTCGCCGGCGACCTCGGCGAGGCCGAGATCACCGATCTGGCCCCGGCCTTCCAGGACGCGGCCAACAAGCTGGAAGTCGGCCAGGTCTCCGATCCGATCCGCACCGACGCCGGCATGCACCTGATCGCCGTCTGCGGTAAGCGCCAGGGCGGGGCCAACGCGCCCACCCACGACCAGATCGAGAACCGGCTGCGCGGCCAGCAACTGGCCCTGATCGCCAAGCGCTATCTGCGCGACCTGCGCAACCAGGCCACCATCGAGACCCGGTGACGCGGCCGCTCGCCCTCAGCGCCGGCGATCCCGCCGGCGTCGGCGCCGAGATCATCGCCAAGGCGTGGCGCGCGCTCCGCCAGGACGGACCGCCCTTCGTGGTCGTGGGCGACGCCCAGCTGCTGGCCTCGGCCGGCGGCGACGTCAAGGTCCGCCCGGTGACAGGGCCCCGCGAGGCCCTGGAGGTCTTCGCCGAGGCCCTGCCGGTCATCGACATCCCCCTGCTCTCGCCCGTCATCGCCGGCCAGCCCTCGCCGGTCCACGCGACGCAGGTGATCCGCTGGATCGAAACCGGCGTCGGCCTGGCCCTGTCCGGCGCGGTGTCGGGTCTGGTCACCGCCCCGATCGCCAAGGCGCCGCTCTACGAGGCGGGCTTCAAGTTTCCGGGCCATACCGAGTTCCTGGCCGAGCTGACCGCCGCCGAACGCTTCGAGGGCGCGCGCGGGCCGGTGATGATGCTGGCCGCCGGCGATCTGCGCGCCACGCTGGTGACCATCCACACCAGCATCGCCAAGGTCCCGGGCGCGCTGGACATCGAGAGCATCGTCAACAGCGGCCTGGTCACCGCTCAGGCCCTGCGCAAGGACTTCGGGATCCAGACCCCGCGCCTGGCCGTCGCCGCCCTCAACCCGCACGCCGGCGAAGGCGGCGCGCTGGGACGCGAGGAGATCGAGATCATCGAACCGGCCGTCCGCGCGCTGCGGGACCTGGGCGTCGACGCCACGGGCCCCTCGCCGGCCGACACCCTGTTCCACGCCGAGGCCCGCGCCCGTTTCGACGGGGTCCTGTGCATGTATCACGACCAGGCGCTGATCCCGGTCAAGATGCTGGACTTCTGGGGCGGGGTGAACATCACCCTGGGCCTGCCGATCGTGCGAACCTCGCCCGACCACGGCACCGGCTTCGACATCGCTGGACGCGGGATCGCCCGGCCCGATAGCCTGATCGCCGCCATCAAGCTGGCGGACCAGATCGCCGCCCGCCGCGGCGCCTGAGAGGCCTTGAGAAAGACGTAAGATGAGCCTGGCCGACCTGCCGCCCCTGCGCGAGGCCCTGGAGCGCCACGACCTCTTGGCGCGCAAGAGCTTCGGCCAGCACTTCCTGCTGGACCTGAACGTAACGCGCAAGATCGCCCGCCTGGCTCAGGTCGGCGAAGGCGACACCGTGGTCGAGGTCGGTCCCGGGCCCGGCGGCCTGACCCGCGCCCTGCTGGAAACCGGCGCGCGCGTGGTGGCGATCGAAAAGGACAGCCGCTTCCTGCCCCTGCTGTCGGAAGTCGCCGAGGTCGCCGACGGCCGCCTGGAACTGATCGAAGGAGACGCCTTGAAGGTCGACGGGGCCAAGGCCGCCGGCGGCCCGGCTCACGTGGTCTCGAACCTGCCCTACAACGTCGGCACCCAGCTCCTGATCAACTGGCTGACCGGCCCCTTCCGACCGCTGTCGATGACCCTGATGTTCCAGAAGGAGGTCGCCGATCGCATCGTCGCCCAGACCGACGATGACGCTTACGGCCGCCTGGCGGTGATCTCGCAGACCCTGTGCGAGGCCAAGACCGTCATGGACCTGCCGGCCAAGGCCTTCACCCCGCCGCCCAAGGTGGCCTCGGCGGTCGTGCGCCTGGTCCCCAAGGCCGATCCGCCGCCCGCCGGGATCGTGGCCGCCCTGGAGCGCGTCACCGCCGCCGCCTTCGGCCAGCGGCGCAAGATGCTGCGCTCCAGCCTCAAGGCCCTGGGTGGCGCCGAGCTGTGCGAGAAGGCCGGCGTCAGCCCCGACGCCCGCGCCGAGGTCATCGACCTGGCGGGCTTCCTGGCCCTGGCGAAGGCCACGCAGACCTGACACCCGTGATCGTCCTCGTTACCCCTCGCCTGCGCCTTCGCACCGCCCGTCCGGACGATCTGGAGGCCATGCACGCCGTGCTGAGTTCGGTCGAGGCGACCCTCTACTGGTCGACCCCGCCCCATGCGGACCTCGATCGCACGGCGGTGTGGCTGCGGGCCATGATCGACATCCCCTCCGGCGAAGGCGAGGACTTCGTCGTCGAGCACGAAGGACGGGTGATCGGCAAGGCGGGGCTGTACCGCTTTCCGGAGATCGGCTTCATCCTGCACCCCGACAGCTGGGGTCAAGGTCTGGCGAGCGAGGCGCTGACCGCCGTGCTGACCCGTGGTTTCGATGTCCATGGCCTGGACGCCGTCATCGCCGACGTCGACCCACGTAACGCCGCCAGCCTGCGCCTGCTGGCCCGCCACGGCTTCGGCGAGACCGGCCGGCGCGAGCGCAGTTGGCTGGTCGGAGAGACCTGGTGCGACAGTATCGATCTGGCGCTGACGCGGGACGACTGGTTGGCCGCCCGGCCAGGCTAGCCGCCGTCGACCCGGAAGGCCGAGATGATCGGGCACGGTCCCGCCCGCCCCTCGCCACACGCCGCGGCCAGCCGTTGCAGACTCTCCCGCGCCGCCTGAAGCTCGGCGATCTTGTGGTCCAGCGCCTCGATCCGTTCCCGCGCCAACGCGCGGGCCCGCGCACGGTCCTCGCTGGCGTCGAGGTCGAGCAGTTCGCCGACCTGCTCCAGGGTGAAGCCCGCGGCCTGGGCGGCGCGGATGAACTTCAGCCGCCTGATGTCCTCGCCGTCATAGCGCCGGATGCCGCCCGAAAGCGCCGAGCCGCCCGACTTCTCGGGCGTTCGAAGCAGTCCCCGGCGTTGGTAGTAGCGCACCGTCTCGACGCCCACGCCGCCTTCGCGCGCCAAAGCCGCGATCGTGTTGGCCATGCCTTGACTCCGTACCATGGTACGGAACCTACATGGGGCGGGTCCAATCGCGAATCCAGGAGTGATGCGATGCGTCCCGCCCAGGCGACCACCGCCAAGACCGCCCAGCTCTACCGCATGGTCATGCCCGGGCATGTCTGCCCCTACGGCCTGAAGGCGCTGCACCTGCTGAAATCCAGGGGCTACGCGGTCGAGGATCATTGGCTGAAGACCCGCGAGGAGACCGACGCCTTCAAGGCCGAACACGGGGTGAAGACCACGCCCCAGGTGTTCATCGACGGCCAGCGGGTTGGCGGCTACGACGATCTGCGCCGGCATTTCGGCCAGAAGGTCCGCGATCCCAAGGCCCTGACCTACGCGCCGGTCATCGCCCTGTTCGCCGTGGCCGCCCTACTGGCCCTGGCGGCCAGCCAGGCCGCGTACGGCAGCCCGCTGACCGCTCGCGCGGCCGAGTGGTTCGTGGCCTTCAGCATGGTCCTTCTGGCCCAGCAGAAGCTGCGCGACGTCGAGAGCTTCTCGACGATGTTCCTGAACTACGACCTCCTGGCCGCGCGCTGGGTTCCGTATGGCTATGTCTATCCGTTCGCCGAACTGACGGCGGGGGTGTTGATGGCCGCGGGCGTCCTGACCTGGCTGGCCGCGCCGCTGGGCCTGTTCATCGGCGTCGTCGGCGCGGTGTCGGTGTTCAAGGCCGTCTATATCGACAAGCGCGCGTTGAAGTGCGCCTGCGTCGGCGGCGACAGCAACGTCCCCCTGGGTTTCGTGTCCCTGACCGAGAACCTGCTGATGGCGGCCATGGCGATCTGGATGTTGAGCCCCTATCACGGGTGAAACCGTCGGGAAAACTATTGACGGTAGAGCCGACGGTCGCCAGCTTGCCCCTGGGCTAAGCGGGGCGAACGTGACCACCAACAGCGCGGGGAATGCGCCTTCAACCGTCGCGCGGCGGCTATTGTTCATGGCCCTCACCCTGGCCGCGCCCGCCATCCTGTTGATGGGCGCCCTGGTGGCCATGCAATACAACGAGGGCCAGCGACGCTTCTCCACCCAACTGGTCGCCATGACCCGGGCCCTGTCCCTGGCCACCGACCGCCAGATCGAGCAGGGCCACAGCGTGCTGCAGGGGCTGGCGGTCTCGCCCGCCCTGGCCGAGGGCGACCTGGCGACCTTCGAAAAGCAGGCCCGAGAGGCCGTGCAGGGGCGCGAAGGCTGGATCGTGCTGATGACCATGGATCGCCAGCTGATCAACACCCGAATACCGCCGGGCCAGCCGAGACCGATCGCGCCCGTCACACCCCAGTCCTGGAGCGAGATGACGACGGGCAAGTCGAACGTCAGCAACCTGATCCCCCGCCACGGGGCCGGTCCGATCATCGGCACCAACGTGCCGGTGCTGGTCAGGGGCAAGTTGCTGGTGCTGGCCTACATGCAGCACCCGGCCGCCTTCCACGCCCTGATGACCGGCCAGACCTTCCCCGACAGCTGGACAGCCAGCATCGTCGACCGCAACGCCGCGCTCGTGGCCCGCTCGCGCGACCAGGACAAGATGCTGGGCAAGCACGCCAGCCCGGACATGCGCAGGGCCATGGCCCGCGCCAATGACGGCGTGGTGCGCACCCATACCCTGGACGGCGTCCAGACCCTGTCGGCCTTCAGCCGCTCGCCGACCTATGGCTGGACCTTCATCGTCGGGGTGCCCCGCGAGGAGCTGAATCGCGCCGTCATGACCTCACTGGGCCCCGCCGTCGCCGGGGCGGCGTTGCTGATCGCCCTGGGCGTCACGGCCGCCTTCGCCTTCGCCCGCCCGATCTCGCGCGACGTGCGCGGCCTGGTCGGCGAGGCCGAGGCCCTGGCCGGCGGCGCGCCGCTGGATCCCGCGCCCTCGCACCTGCAGGAGATCGCCGAGGTGCGCGGCTCGCTGCAGGCGGCCGCCGACATCCTGCGCGCCCGCGACGCCGAGGCCCGCCGCGCGGCCGAGCGCCAGCAGCTGATGATCAACGAGCTGAACCATCGGGTGAAGAACACCCTGGTCGTCGTCCAGTCCCTGGCCCGCCACAGCCTGCGCGCCAAGAACGACGAGCTGACCAGCGACCAGGGCCTGACCCAGTTCAACGACCGCATCCACGCCCTGGCCACGGCGCACGACCTACTGACCCGCCGCAGCTGGGAGGGCGCCGACCTGGGCGAGCTGCTGGCCGAGGTCCTGCAGCCCTACGCCAGTCAGGTGAGCCTGGAAGGCCCTCCCCTGCCGCTGCGCCCGAACGCCGCCGTGGCCCTGGCGATGATCTTCCACGAGCTGGCAACCAACGCCTCCAAGTACGGCGCCCTGTCGACGCCAGCCGGCCAGGTCGCCGTCCGCTGGAGCCTGGACGGTCGTACGCGCCTGGTCGTGGACTGGCGCGAGACCGGCGGCCCCGAGGTTAAACCGCCCAAGCGCAAGGGATTCGGCTCGCGCCTGATCGCCGCCAGCCTGAAAGGCGACCTGGCCGGCGCGGCGGACTTCGACTACGCGCCGAGCGGCCTGATCTGCGTGCTGACCATCCTGACCCCGCCCCGAACGGCCCAACCGACGGGCGCCTGAACGACCGATCGTCGCAGCGCCCCGATGTCGCCTTGGCTCGGCCATGGTGCGCTGCGATAGCTCTTCCTGGTTAGTCGCAGGGGAAGTCGCGCGATGAGTTTGTCGTTTCTGATCGGAGCCGTTCTAGGGTCCGGCCTGTTCATCGCGCTGGGTCGCGCCCCGGCCGAGAAGCTGATCGCCTACGTGCAAGATCGGGTGCGCGGGAACTAACGGCGCCGTCGGGCTCTTGATTGGGCAGGGTCGCACAGGGCGACCGCTCACGGAGTCCCTACGATGTCCATTCTCGCCTGGCTCCTTCTGGGCCTGATCGCTGGCTTCATCGCCAGCAAGCTCGTCAACCGCACTGGCAGCGGCGTGCTGCTGGATATCGTGCTCGGCATCGTCGGCGCGTTCGTCGGCGGCTGGCTGTTCAACCAGTTCGGCAACAGCGGCGTGTCGGGTTTCAACCTCTACAGCCTGCTGGTGGCCACCATCGGCGCCGTCGTCATCCTGGCGCTGTACCACCTGATCTTCGGCCGTCGCGCGCTTTAGGCGCCCGGCCCGTGGCGGCGGACGAAAGTCCGCCGCCTACGCTCAGATCTCTTCCTTCAGAAGATCGCCCACCAAGTCGCCGATCCAGGGGTTTCGGGCCCGCTTCAGACGTTCGGCGTGATAGATGTGGGCCAGATCCGCGTAAGCGCGATCAAAATCCTCATTCAGAATGACGTAGTCGAAGCGCTCCCAGTCGGCGACCTCGTCCTTGGCACGCGAGAGACGGCGATGGATCACCTCCTCGCTGTCCTGGCTGCGCGTATGCAGGCGGCGGCTCATCTCCGCCAGGGACGGCGGCAGGATGTAGACCAGCACGCTGTCTTCCTTGGCCTGGGCGTGCACCTTCATGGCGCCCTGGAAGTCGATGTCGAACAGAGCGCTCTCGCCCCGCTCCAGCGCTTCCATGATCGGCGGACGCGGGCTGCCGTAGTAGTTGCCGTACACCTCGGCCCACTCCAGGAAAGCGTCCTGGTCGATCATCGCCTTGAACTTGTCCTTGGTGACGAAGTGGTAGTCGCGGCCGTCGTGCTCGCCCGGGCGCGGATCGCGGGTCGTGGCGCTGATCGACAGGTGCAGATCGTTATGGTCGGCCACCAGGCGGCGGGTCAGCGAGGTCTTGCCGACGCCCGAGGGCGCGACGACCATCAACAGCAGACCCCGGTGAGGCGAATGGGCATGGGGCTTATTCAACGTTCTGGACCTGCTCGCGGAACTGCTCGATCACGGCCTTCAGCTCCAGACCGATGGCCGTCAGGCTGGTCAGGGCCGACTTCGAGCAGAGGGTATTGGATTCTCGCATGAATTCCTGGGAGAGGAAGTCGAGCCTGCGGCCCGACGCGCCCTCGCCCGACAACAGACCCCGCGCCGCCACGACGTGGCTGGCCAGGCGGTCCAGTTCCTCGCGCACATCGGCCTTCACGGCCTGGGCGGCGGCTTCCTGGACGATGCGTTCGTCGCTGGCGGCCTCGCCGACCAGTTCGGCCATGCGACGGGCGAAGCGTTCCTTCAGCACCGCCGGCTGGCCCGCGGCCTCGCGCTCGGCGTCGGCGGTCAGGGCCTCGATGCGGTCGACCAGGCCGTTCAGCACCGGATCCAGGGCCGCGCCCTCTTCCAGTCGCGCGGCCTTCAGCCCGTCCAGGGCCTGGGCGATCGAAGCGGCCATGGCGGCCTCGGTGGCCGCCCGCGCCTCGGCGTCGTCCTCGTCCTCGCGCGCCTCGATAACCCCCTTCAGGGCCAGCAGGCCGTCCAGGGTCGGCTTGGCGACCATGCCGGTGGCGACATAGGGGCCGCCGGCGGTCAGATAGCGTTCCAAGGTCGCGATATTGACCTGGGTCTCGCCCGAGGTCTCGGCGCGCTTGGCCTGGACATTGACGGTCAGCTGGCCGCGCTGGAAGCGGGCCTGCGAGCCTTCGCGCGCGGCGCGTTCCAGGCTCTCGAAGCCGGGTGGGCCGCGAAAGCGGGTCTCGAGGTTGCGACCGTTGACGCTGCGCGCCTCGACCGCCCAGGACCAGGCGCCGTGAGCGCCCTCGACTCGGGAAAAGCCGGTCATGCCCGAGATCGGCATCGTCCTAGTTCCTCGCCGGCTTGGCCGGCACGACGGGAGCATCCCCGCCGGCGCGGTCGCGCTCGATCTGCCGCCACTTGGCGACGTTGGCGTTGTGCTGCTCCAGGGTGGAGGCGAACACGTGGCCGCCCGTGCCGTCGGCGACGAAGTAGAGATCGCCGCTCTTGGGCGGATTGAGCACCGCCGCCAGGGCCGCGCGGCCGGGATTGGCGATCGGCGTCGGCGGCAGGCCGTCGATCAGGTAGGTGTTGTACGGCGTCGGACGCTGCAGCTCCGACAGGCGGATGCCGCGCCCCAGCGGGCGACCACGCGAGATGCCGTAGATGATCGTCGGGTCCGAACCCAGGCGCATGCCGGTGCGCAGGCGGTTGACGAACACGGCGGCGACCTTGGGACGCTCTTCCGCCAGGCCGGTTTCTTTCTCGACGATCGAGGCCAGGGTGACGGCCTCTTCCTTGGTCCGGAACGGCAGGCCCGGCTGGCGGCTGGCCCACAACTCGTTCAGCAGGGCGTCGCGGTCGTCCATCATCCGCTTCAGGACGGCGGCGCGGTCCTCGCCGCGCTGGACCTCGTAGGTCTCGGGCAGGATGGAGCCTTCGGGCGGCGTCGCGGCGCTGCCGGTCAGCACGTCGGACGCGTTCAGGATGTCCATGACCATGTCCGAGGTTCGGCCCTCGGGAATGGTGATCCAGTGGCGGACGATGCGGCCATGACGGATGGCGTCCAGGACCTGGGCCATCGAGGCGCGCGACTTGAATTCGTATTCGCCGGCCTTCAGCGTCCGAGCCGCGCCGGTGACCTTGGCGGCGGTCATGAAGACCGACGAGGAGCGGATGACCCCGCCGCGCTCCAGGCTGGCGGCGATCTCGGGCAGGCTGGCGCCCTTGCGCAGGATCACGGTGGTCTTGTCGCCCGCGTTGGCGGCGGGCCCGGGGCCGTTATAGACGAAGACCGCGCCCAGAAGCGCGGCCACACCGATCACCACCAGGGTGGTGACCGCGCCCATCAGGGCGCGGGTCAGCCGCCGCCCGGCCGTGGCGGTCTCCCGACGGGAGGCCTTGCCTCGCGAGGGCGCTTTCCGGCGGGCGGGCGACGGCTTCTTGCTCACGATATCTTCTTGAACACGACCGAGGCGTTGGTGCCGCCGAAACCGAAGCTGTTGGACACGGCCACGTCGATCTTGTGCGGCACGGCCTTGTTCGGCGCCAGGTTCATGGCGACCTCGACGTCGGGGTTGTCGAGATTGATGGTCGGCGGGGCGATCTGGTCGCGGATCGCCAGGATCGAGAAGATCCCCTCGATCGCGCCGGCCGCGCCCAGCAGGTGGCCCGTCATCGACTTGGTCGAGGACATGACGACGTTCTTGGCGTGATCGCCCAGGAAACGTTCCACGGCGCCGGCCTCGAGGCCGTCGGCCATGGTCGAGGTGCCGTGGGCGTTGACGTAGTCGATGTCGGAGGGCTTCAGACCCGCGTCCTTGACCGCCGCCGACAGGGCGCGGAAGCCGCCTTCGCCGTCTTCCGACGGGGCGGTGATGTGGTGGGCGTCGCCTGACAGGCCGTAGCCGACCACCTCGGCGTAGATCTTGGCCCCACGCGCCTTGGCGTGCTCGTACTCTTCCAGCACCAGGACACCGGCACCCTCGCCCATGACGAAGCCGTCGCGGTCCTTATCATAGGGGCGCGAGGCCTTCTCGGGCGTGTCGTTGAACGCCGTAGCCATGGCGCGGCAGGCGATGAAGCCGGCGACGCCGACCTTGCAGACGGCTGCTTCGGCGCCGCCGGCGACCATCACGTCGGCGTCGCCGTACTTGATCAGGCGCATGGCGTCGCCGATGGCGTGAGCGCCGGTGGCGCAAGCCGTCACGACCGCGTGGTTGGGGCCCTTGAAGCCGTACTTGATCGAGACCTGGCCCGAGATCAGGTTGATCAGGGCCGAGGAGATGAAGAACGGGCTGACCCGGCGGGGGCCCTTGGCCTCCAGCTCGATGGCGGTGTCGGCGATCGTCGACAGGCCGCCGATGCCCGAGCCCAGGATGACGCCGGTGCGCCACTTGTCCTCGTCGGTCTGGGGAACCCAGCCCGAATCCTTGATCGCCTCGTCGGCGGCGGCGATGCCGTAGAGAATGAAGTCGTCCACGCGCTTCTGGTCGCGCGGGCTCATGGTCTGGTCGGGATCGAAGGAGCCCTCGATATCCGGACCGCCGCCGCCGCGACCATCGACGCGCGGCACCTCGCAGGCGACCTGACAGGCATAGTCGGTCGGATCGAAGGCGGTGATGCGGTTCGCGCCCGACTTGCCGGCGAGGATGTTCTTCCAGGTGACATCAACGCCCTGGCCCAGAGGGGTCAGCAGGCCGATACCCGTGACAACGACTCTACGCATGGATCACTCCCAAACCTTCGGCGCGGAGCGCGGTATCTGGGGACTCCCTCGATACAACGCCAGCCGCGAATCTCGGCCTCAAACGAAAACCGCCGCGCGCACGATGGCAAGAGCCCGTGCGACGCGGCGGAAATGGTCAGGTTCGCTCGGGCGAACTCGACGCCTTTTAGGCGGTCTTTTCCGTGATGAACTTCACGGCGTCGCCAACCGTCTGGATGTGCTCGGCGGCGTCGTCCGGGATTTCGATGTCGAACTCTTCTTCGAACGCCATCACCAGCTCGACGTTGTCGAGGCTGTCGGCGCCCAGGTCGTCGATGAAGGAAGCCTTCTCGGTGACCTTCTCGGGATCGGCATCCAGGTGTTCGATGACGATCTTACGCACGCGCTCGAGAATGTCGGACATTCTGTTCAGTCCCTCGTTATGAAATTTCGGCCCACGAACAGCGAGGCAGAACCGCCGCTATCCGCAGGAATTGTCGGGCACCGCCTATCACGTTCCTTTTCGGCTTACTAGCGGGTCGCCGAAAGGAACTGGGCGGTGTCAGATCATGGCCATGCCGCCGTTGACGTGCAAGGTCTGACCGGTGACGTAACCGGCCTGATCGCTGGCCAGATAAACGCAGGCGGCGGCGATATCGCTCCCCTCGCCCAGTTTTCCGGCCGGAATGGTCGACAGGATGCCGGCCTTCTGCTGCTCGTTCAGGGCGTCGGTCATCGGGCTGGCGATGAAGCCGGGGGCGACGCAGTTGACGGTCACGCCACGGCTGGCCAGCTCCTGGGCCAGGGCCTTGGAGAAGCCGATCATGCCGGCCTTGGAGGCCGCGTAGTTGGTCTGGCCGGGATTGCCCGTGACGCCCACCACCGAGGTGATGCCGATGATGCGGCCGGCGCGGCGCTTCATCATGCCCTTGGCGGCCGCGCGGGCCAGGCGGAAATAGCCTTCCAGGTTGACCTTGATGACGGTCTCCCAGTCCTCGTCCTTCATGCGGACGATCAGGCCATCGCGGGTGATGCCGGCATTGGCGATCACGATGTCCAGCGGCGCGCCGGCGGCTTCCTCGGCCTTGCCGACCAGGCCGTCGACCTGCTCGGCGTCCGAGAGATTGGCCACGACGGTCGAAACGCGTTCGCCCAGTTCGGACTTCAGCTCGGCCAGAGCCGATTCGCGGGTGCCCGAGAGGACGACGTGAGCGCCCTGGGCGTGCAGGGCGCGGGCGATGGCGCCGCCGATGCCGCCGGTGGCGCCGGTGACGAGAGCGGTCTTGCCGGTCAGATCGAACATGTGTCGGTCTTCCTTCGAATTAGAGCGGCTCTTTTCAGAGCGATTGGGCGAACGCTTCGAGGTCCGCCGGGGTGTTGAGCGGGGTCGCCTCGGCGTCCGGGGCGATGCGCTTGGCCATGCCCGAGAGCACCTTGCCGGCGCCGGCCTCGGCGAAACGCGTGACGCCGCCGTCCGTGGCCAGCCAGGTCATGCTCTCGCGCCAGCGGACGCGGCCGGTGACCTGCTCGACCAGCAGCTTGCGGATGACGTCCGGATCGTGGACCGGGGCGGCGGTGATGTTGGCGACCAGCGGCGTGCGCGGGGCGATGATCGTCGTCTTCGAGAGGGCGTCAGCCATCTCGTCGGCGGCGGGCTGCATCAGCGGGCAGTGGAAGGGCGCGGAAACGTTCAGCGGGATGGCCCGCGCGCCCAGCTCCTTGGCCTTCTCGATGGCCTTGTCGACGGCGGCCTTGGCGCCCGAGATCACGACATTGCCGTTGTTGTTGTCGTTGGCCACGACGCAGACGCCGACTTCCGAGCCGGCGGCCGCGGCCGCTTCGGCCAGAGCCAGATCCGTCTTCGGCCCGATCAGCGAGGCCATCGCGCCCTCGCCCACCGGCACGGCGCGCTGCATCGCCTGGCCGCGCAGCTTCAGCAGGCGCGCGGTGTCGGCCAGGCTGATGGCGCCGGCGGCGGCCAGGGCCGAGTATTCGCCCAGGCTGTGGCCGGCCACGAAGGCGGCCTTGTCGATCCCGATGCCGAAGCCCTTCTCCAGCACGCGGGTCACGGCCAGGCTGACGGCCATCAGGGCCGGCTGGGCGTTCTCGGTCAGGGTCAGGTCGCCCTCGGGACCTTCCTTCATCAAGGCGAACAGCTTCTGGCCCAGGGCGTCGTCGACTTCCTGGAACACCTCGCGCGCGGTCCCGAAGGCCTCGGCGAGATCGACGCCCATGCCGACCGACTGGCTGCCCTGGCCCGGGAAAATGAAGGCGATGCTCATGGAAGCCCGCTCCGTCCTTTAGAGATTCAAGGCCGGGAGGGTTAGGCCAAAGGGCGCCAGGCGGCAAGTCGCCCCCACTTCCCCCGCGCCGCGGTCACCCCAGCCAGGGGCCTCCAGGCGGTCCCCAGCCCCAAACCGGCATGGGCGGATCGCCTTCCGGCTCGGGAACGCCTTCGGCCGAATTGATCACCGCCAGGCGCGTTCCCCACTCGAGATAGCCGACGAAGGCGGCGCGGAACTCCGGGTCGTCCGGCAGGCCCACGGCGTCGGCGGTTTCGAGCATCAGGGCGACCCAGGCGCGGCGCTGCTCCTGGGTGAGATGCCGACCCATATGCTTGCGGATCATCGCGGCGTGGCCGCCGCCGGCCTCGGTATAGGCCTTGGGCCCGCCGAACACTTCGCCGACGAAGGCCGCGACATGCTGGGCGTGATGCGGATCCATGTGCGCGAAGACCGGCGCCAGGGCCGGATGGTTCGGAACCCTGGCGTAGAAGGTCTCGAACAGCGCCTTCAGCTTGTCGGGACCACCCGCCCACTCGGCGAGAGTCGGAACGTTCGCGTCGCTTGCCGCCATGTTTTCCCGCTTAGCTCCCCACAGCAGGTAACGACGAAGGTAGCAGTTTGGAAGATCGAAGAATGGGGTTATCCAAGACGGGACCATAAACATCCTCCCCCGCAGGAGCTTTTCGATGTCCCGTCTGCTCGTGGCCGCCACCGCGCTCGCCCTGGTCGCCGCCTCTCCCGCCCTCGCCGCCCTGAAGGTCGGCGACAAGGCCCCCGATTTCGACGCCAAGGCCGCCCTGGCCGGCAAGGACTTCGACTTCAAGCTCTCCAAGGCTCTGAAGAAGGGCCCGGTGGTGCTTTACTTCTTCCCCGCCGCCTACACGTCCGGCTGCACGGCCGAAGCGCACGAGTTCGCCGAGGCCACGCCCGAGTTCGAGAAGCTGGGCGCGACGGTGATCGGCGTGACGGCCGGCAATGTCGACCGCATCAAGGATTTCTCCAAGGAGCACTGCCGCGACAAGTTCGCGGTGGCCGCCGCCGACAAGGCGCTGATCAAGAGCTACGATGTGGCGATGATGGTGAAGCCCGACTGGTCCAACCGCACCTCGTACGTGATCGCCCCCAACGGCAAGATCCTGATGTCGTACACCGACGGCAACTTCGCGGGCCACGTCACCCAGACCATGGACGCCGTGAAGGCCTACAAGGCCAAGAAGTAGCGAGCGTTTTTGGGTTTCAACCAGCCGCGCGGCTTGAGGGTCGCGCGGCGCGCGGGAGATGATCGCCCATGATCGATCCCGCCCATATCGACCTCTCTGGTGTTGAACTCGGCTTGAGAGGCGTCGCGATCGGCGCCTTTACCGCCACCGGCGTCTCGCTGGCCGCGAGTCGCAAGATGACGCCGACCCGCTGGGTCGGCGTACTGTTGATGGCCTGCGCCATCGCCCACGCTTTCGAGAGCCACTTCTACTACACCACGCGCCTGCACATGAGCCTCCTGACCTGGATGCTCAGTTCGATGGCCGCCGGCGTGTTCTGGCTGTTCTGTTCGGTGCTGTTCGAGGACGAGCCGAAGATCCCGGCCTGGCGCTTCGCCGTGCCCGGGCTGGCGTTGGCGCTCTGGCTGCCCGGCGCATTTCTGCCGCCATCTCCAGCCCGGGCGATCGCCTGGTGGATCTTCGCCGCCTCTTCGCTGGTGATCCACATCCACATCCTGCTGATGACCTGGCGGGGATGGCGCATCGACCTCATCGAACGGCGACGCCATCTTCGCGCTCCGATCGCGGCCGCAGCAACCGGCTACATGCTGGTCCAGACCTTATGCGACTTCGGTCTGGGCAAGGGGCCCGTCCTCCCCAGCCTCATCCAGGCCGTCGCCCTGGCCGCCCTGGGCGTCGGTTCGGCCCTGGCGCTGCTGCGCGCCGAGCCGGTGCTGGTCCAGGCCGCTCCCGCCGTCGGCGAGGCGCCCGCGCCCAAGCCCACCGAGACCCTGGACCTTACCCCCGCCGACCGCCTGGTTCTGGCGCGCCTGGACAAGGCCATGAACGAGAACGAGGTTTGGCGTGGCGAGGACCTGTCGATCGTGACCTTGGCCGCCCTGGTCGGCGCGCCCGAGCACCGGCTGCGCAAGCTGATCAACGGCACGCTGGGCCATCGCAACTTCGCCGACTACGTCAACGGCCGGCGGATCGAAGCGGCCAAGATCGCCCTGGCCGACCCCGAACAGGCGCTGAAGTCTGTCTCGACCATCGCCTATGAGCTGGGCTTCGCCTCGCTGGGACCGTTCAACCGGGCCTTCCGCGCCGTCACGGGCGTCACCCCGACCGCCTGGCGCCAGGACGTCACGCCGCCGCACCCGCACCTGCGGCTGGTCGAAACCGGCGAAGGCGCGCCGAAAGCCGACAAGCGGGCCTGATTTCGCGAACGGCGAGACGGTCTGGCGGCCGATCCTTTGTCCTGAGGCTCTCTCACCACCAGGAGCCCGAGATGCTCGACACCCTTATCCCCTTCGCCCACAACTGGCTCGGCGCCATGCAGGTCGATGTCACCCGCTACGTGATTTTCTCGGTCGGCGTCTGGCTGGCCCTGTGGGTCGTGCTGGCCGCGCCGCTGGCCGGCCGCAAGATCCGCGACAGCCGGCCCGCCGCGCGTCAGCTGCTGATCGAGTTCCTGACCTCGATCCGCTCGATCGCCATCTTCTCGACCGTGGGCCTGCTAACCTTCGCCCTCTTCCGCGCCGGCTGGCTGCCGGGGCCCTACATCGCCAAGGGCTGGGGCCCGGTGTGGTTCTGGACCAGCCTTGTCCTGATGATCGTCGCCCACGACGCCTGGTTCTACTGGACGCACCGGCTGATCCACGATCGGCGGCTGTTCCGGCGCTTCCACCGGCGGCACCACCGGTCGAACAACCCCTCGCCGTTCACCGCCTACAGCTTCGACCTGGGCGAGGCGTTCATCAACGGCGTGTTCGTGCCGCTATGGATGATCCTGGTCCCGACCCAGTGGCCGGTGGTGGGGCTTTTCATGCTGCACCAGATCGTCCGCAACACGATCGGCCATTCGGGCTATGAGCTGTTCCCCGCCCGCAAGGACGGCCGGCCGCTGATCCCGTGGCTGACGACCGTGACCCACCACGACCTGCACCACGCCCAGGCCGGCTGGAACTATGGCCTGTACTTCACCTGGTGGGACAAGCTGATGGCCACCGAGAACCCGAACTATCTGAAGCGCTTCGCCGAGGTCACGGCCAAGACGCAAAAAGGCGGCAAGGGCCGCAAGCTGGAGACTACCAGCTCGCCTTCACCAGCTTGACCATGGCGCGGGCGTCCTGCAGGCGCCATTCGTCGCGGGCGTTGACGCCCCGGACGTTGGCGCCGCGCAGGCTGACCGTGATCTCGGCCGGGATGTCGAAGGGCCGCGTCAGGCTCAGGTCGATGCCTTCGTTCCCGGTCGAGCCGCCGCCGAAGGCGATCGAGCCGATCGGCTTGCCGTCCAGGGTCAGGGACGAGCGGAGGTTGGCGCGGGCCACCGGCACCTTGTCCGGCACGGCGACGGCCTGGCTGGCGTCCATATCCATCGAGAAGCGGATGTAGTTGGCGCGCGGCAGCAGGCCGAAGCCGAACATCCGCGACATCGACGAACGCAGCTTGGCTTCATTCTGATTCCACGAAGCCCCGAGGGCCATCGAGCGCTCGCCCAGCCGATCGTCGTCGGGTTTGCGCGACAGGTTCAGATCGAAGTCATAGGTCGGATTGTCGAGCATGCCCGACGACTTGACCGTCAAGGCCACCTTCTCGCTGTCGGTCGATAGATCCAGCGGCAAGGCGGCCGAATAACCGGTGAAGCGACCTTCGTAGGCCGAGACTGAAGTGACGGGCTTTTGGACGACGACCTCGGCGCACGCCGGCGCGGCGACGGCGGCGGCCGCCGCGAACACGATGACAAGGCGTGTCGCGATCCCCATGCCCGCCTGCTAGCACAAGTGGCCGGAGGGATGAACCCCTGCACGCGCGCGATTTGTATGACGGATCGGGATCCGCCCGTCTTGCAGGCAAAAACCCCATGCGGCTTGCCTTTCGCCCCCATCTTCTGTAAGAGCGCGCGTTCTCACGGAAGGCGGTCTTGCACGCACCCATCCGGGACCGGGGTTTCCCCGCTCGGCGTGCCGGATCCATCGTGGTCGACGGACTTCCGTCGTCGTCCGCGCCGCCTTCCACAACGGAAGAAGGAAAACATGGCCCTCTACGAACACGTGGTCATCGCGCGGCAGGACATCTCGCCGCAACAGGCCGAAGCTCTGAACGAGCAACTGAAGACCCTCCTGGAAGAAAATGGCGGCCACATCGCCAAGATCGAGTACTGGGGTCTGCGCAATCTCACCTACCGCATCAAGAAGAACCGCAAGGGTCACTATTCCCTGCTCGCGATCGACGCCCCGGCGCCGGCCGTGAAGGAAATGGAACGCCAGCTGCTGATCAACGAAGATGTGCTGCGCTTCATGACCATCCGCGTCGAAGAGCTGGATCTCGAGCTGTCGCCGGTTCTGGCGCGTCGCGACCGCGGCGATCGTCCGGAGCGTCCGCGCGACGACTTCGGCGCTCAGCCGCAAGCGTAAGGGAGAAATAGATCATGACCGATACGACTGCTCCCGAAGCCGGCGCCGCTCCGGCCGCCGCCGCTGGCGGCGCTCGCCGCCCGTTCTTCCGTCGCCGCAAGGTTTGCCCGTTCTCGGGCGCCAACGCGCCGAAGATCGACTACAAGGACGTGAAGCTGCTGCAGCGTTACGTTTCCGAACGCGGCAAGATCGTGCCGTCGCGCATCACCGCGGTGTCGGCCAAGAAGCAACGCGAACTGGCCAAGGCCATCAAGCGCGCCCGCTTCCTGGCTCTGCTCCCCTACGTCGTGAAGTAAGGGAGACACCACGATGAAAGTCATTCTGCTCGAACGCGTCGAAGGCACCGGCGTCCTGGGTGACGAAGTCACCGTGAAGGACGGCTTCGCCCGTAACTTCCTGCTGCCCCGCGGCAAGGCCCTGCGCGCCACCAAGGCGAACCTGGCCACCTTCGAAGCTCAGCGCGCTGAGATCGAAGCCCGCAACGTGAAGAACCGCGAAGCCGCCGGCAAGAACGGTGAATCGCTGGACGGCACCCAATACGTCCTGATCCGTCAGGCTGGCGAAAGCGGCCAGCTGTACGGTTCGGTCGCGGGCCGCGACGTCGCCGACGCCATCAAGGCCGAAGGCGGCAAGGTCGACCGCTCGATGATCGTGCTGGACAAGCCGATCAAGACGCTGGGCGTCCACGAAGTGAAGGTGAAGCTGCACGCCGAAGTGACCATCACGGTCACCCTGAACATCGCGCGCAGCCAAGACGAAGCCGAGCGCCAAGCGCGCGGCGAGAACGTCATCAACTCGCAATTCGAAGAAGATCGCGCCGCCGAGGCCGAAGCCGCCCAAGACATGGCGGAAGGCGGCGCCGGCTCGTTCGAAGGCGACCACTACGAAGCCTAACTCCTTCCGGAGTCGGAGCTTTTCCAATGAGAACGGCGCGGAGCGATCCGCGCCGTTTTTTTTCTGTCTCGACGCGTAGAAATGCTCAGCTTGTGTGCAAGTAGACGAAATCCCATCTTCGGTCGGGGGCGATGAAGACCCCCGCCTCGGGGCGCGAGGACGCATGTCCGAAGCCCCGGCCACGAGAGGGGATTTCTCATGCGTTACAGAAGCTTGTTGCTGGCCGCCGCCTCGCTGACGGCCTTCGCCGCCACCGCCCACGCCCAGACCGCCGCGCCGGCGGCTGACGATTCCACGGTCGAGCAGATCGTCGTCACCGGCACCCGCGTCGCGCGCTCGCGCCTGGACACCGTCTCGCCGGTCGACGTCGTCGACAGCAAGGCGCTGACCCGCCAGGGCACGCCCGAACTGGCCCAGGCCCTGGCCAACCTGGCGCCGTCCATCGACTTCCCGCGTCCGGCCGTGACCGACGGCACCGACTCGGTGCGCCCGGCCACCCTGCGCGGCCTGGCCCCCGACCAGACGCTGGTGCTGCTGAACGGTCACCGGGCCCACACCTCGGCCCTGGTCAACATCAACGGCTCGATCGGCCGTGGCTCGGCCCCGTTCGACCTGAACACCATCCCCACGGCCGCCCTGTCGAGCGTCGAAATCCTGCGGGAAGGCGCGGCGGCCCAGTACGGCTCGGACGCCATCGCCGGCGTCATCAACCTGCGCCTGCGCGAGGCCAGCAGCGGCGGCGGCGCCACCGCCAGCTACGGCGTCTATCACACCACCATCAAGACCACCCGCAACACCGCCGGCCGCAAGGCCGACGACGGTCCCGTCTACAGCGCGTCGCTGTGGCAAGGCTTCGCCCTGCCCAACGACGGCTTCCTGACCGTCACGGGCGAGTATTCGTACCGCAACCCGACCAACCGTTCGGACCTCGACCCCCGCGTCACGCCCAACATGGTCACCGGCGTCTACGGCGACCCGCAGGTCGAGACCAAGACCATCTACGCCAACTTCGGCCTGCCGCTGAACGAGGCCTGGAAGCTGTACGGCCTGGCCGGCTACCAGAACCGCAAGGGTGAGAGCGCGGCCTTCCCGCGCCTGGCCGACAACGCCAACAACTACATCTCGGTCTATCCGAGCGGCTATGTGCCGAAGATCACCACCGACATCGACGACTACAACCTGGCCTTCGGCGCCAAGGGCGATGTCGCCGGCTTCACGGTCGACGCGGCGGTGAACTACGGGAACAACAAGGTCGAGTACGGGACGATCAACTCCCTGAACGCCTCGCTGGGCCCGTCGTCGCCGACGCGGTTTAAGGACGGCTCGATGCAGTACGGCCAGTGGGTGGCCTCGCTGGACATCACCCACCCGCTGGAGCTGTTCAACTTCGCCAAGCCCAGCACCCTGGCGTTCGGCGCCGAATACCGGGACGAGAGCTACAAGATCCGCGCCGGCGAGACGGCCTCGTGGACCAACGGCGGCAACGGCAAGGGCGCTGGCGCCCAAGGCTTCCCGGGCTTCCGTCCCAGCAATGAGGTCGACGTCAGCCGCAACTCCAAGAGCCTGTATGTCGATCTCGACAACCAGATCACAGACAAGTTCGACGTCGATCTGGCCGTCCGCTACGAGGACTACTCGGACTTCGGGTCGACCACGACCGGCAAGATCGCCGCGCGCTACGACCTGACCGACAGCTTCGCCGTTCGCGGCGCCTACTCGTCGGGCTTCCGCGCCCCGGCCCTGCAACAGCAGTACTTCACCACCACGTCGATCAACATCATCGGCGGCGCGGCGGTGGATGTCGGCACCTTCCCCGCCACCAGCGCCACCGCCAGAGCGCTGGGGGCCAAGCCGCTGGAGCCTGAAAAGTCCAAGAACTACTCGTTCGGCGCGGTCTTCCACAAAGGCCCGTTCGAGCTGACCGTCGACGCCTATCAGATCGACATCGACAACCGGATCGTACTCTCGGAGAACATCCAGGGCTCGGCCACCGGCACGGCCACGCAGCAGGCGATCTACGGCCTGCTCCAGCCGTTCGGCGTCACCACGGCGCGCTTCTTCATCAACGGCGTCGACACCAAGACCAAGGGCGTCGACATCGTGGGGCGCTATCGTCTGGACGCCGACGAGGCCGGACGCTTCGACCTGACCCTTGCGGCCAATTTCAACGACACCGAAGTCACCCGCGTGCCGACCACCAGCACGCTGTCTTCCCTGCCCGTCCCGCCGGCCCTGTTCGCCCGCGTCAACGTGGCGACCTTCGAGGAAGGCACGCCGGACAAGAAGTTCGTGGCCTCCGGCGACTGGTCGAACGGTCCGTGGGGGGCCACCCTGAAGGGCGCCTTCTACGGCTCGGTGCTGGTGCCCAACGCGACCCAGACGCTGGACTACCGCACCGGCGACAAGACGGTCTGGGACCTGGAAGGCCGCTACACCTTCGCCCAGAAGGTCACGTGGGCCGTGGGCGTGAACAACCTGTTCGACGAATATCCGAACCGGGCTCCGGCGGCGGTCAACACGACCGGCGTGGTCGGCTTCCCCAGCTTCTCGCCGTTCGGCTTCAACGGCCGCTTCCTCTACACGCGCCTGGCTTATAACTGGTAGTTATCCACAGGCTTCACAGGCCGCAAACGTTTGGGCGCGGAGAGCGATCTCCGCGCCCTTTCCTTTGCCTGCTCACGTCAGAAACGGACGCCCCGAAAGGCCCGTGCGCTTGCACTCTTGGTAACTCAAAACATACACAGAACATCCCCGTTCATCTGAGTCGCCGGGCCAACTCGCCCGCGCGTCCGAACCGCCGTCGCGTTAATTTCCTCCGATGTCTCTCGTTCCCGCGCTCGACCTCGTTCTCCCAGGCCTACCCGAGCCCACGATCAACGTGGCGCCGCACAACATGGAAGCCGAGCAGGCCCTGCTCGGGATCCTGCTGTACGACAACGCCGCGTACGAACGCCTGACCGACAGCCTGCAGGCCCGCTGCTTCTACGAGCCCTTCCACCAGCGCCTGTTCCAGGCGATCGAAACCCACGTCCGCAAGGGTCAGCTGGCCGAGCCGATCCTGCTGGCCGACGAGTTCAAGGCCGACGCCGCGTTCGAGGAACTGGGCGGCCTGCGCTACTTGGCCGACCTGGTCGATCGCGCCCCGCCCGCCGCCAACGCCGGCGACTACGCCCGGGTGATCTTCGACCTCTCCTTGCGCCGTGAGCTGATCCGCATCGGCGGCGACATCGCCACGGCCGCCCAAGGCGTCGCCGAGGTGAAGGACGGGGAAAAGAAGACCGCTCGCGACCAGATCGAGGCGGCCGAACAGCAGCTGTACAGCCTGGCCGAAAGCGGCACCGCCTCGTCGGGCTTCGTTTCGTTCGGCGACGCCCTGCGCGGCGCGGTCGAGATGACCGCCGAGGCCTATAGCCGCGAAGGCGGCATGTCGGGCGTTTCGACCGACCTGATCGACCTGGACCAAAAGATCGGCGGCCTGCACCCGTCCGACTTGATCGTGCTTGCCGGCCGTCCGTCGATGGGCAAGACCGCGCTGGCGACCAACATCGCCTTCAACATCGCCAAGAAATACGCTTACGAAATCCAGCCCGACGGGACCAAGAAGACCGTCCAGGGCGGAGTCGTGGCCTTCTACTCGCTGGAAATGAGCGCCGAGCAGCTGGCCCTGCGTATGCTGGCCGACGCCTCCGGCGTGTCGGGCGACAAGCTCCGCAAGGGCGAGATCGACGCCAGCGAGTTCGGCCGGGTTCGCGACGCGGCCATGGAGCTGCAGGAAGCGCCGCTGTTCATCGACGCCACCGGCGGCATCTCGATCGCCAAGCTGACCGCCAGGGCGCGCCGCTTGAAGCGCCAGCACGGCCTGGACCTGGTCGTGGTCGACTACCTGCAGCTGGTCACCGGCTCGGACCTGTCGTCCAACGCCAGCCGCGTGCAGGAGGTCTCGCAGATCACCATGGGCCTGAAGGCCTTGGCCAAGGAACTGGCCTGCCCCGTCATCGCCCTCTCGCAGCTGTCGCGTCAGGTCGAACAGCGCGACGACAAGCGACCCCAGCTGTCCGACCTTCGCGAATCCGGTTCGATCGAGCAGGACGCCGACATGGTCTGGTTCGTGTACCGCGAGGCCTACTATGTCGGCCGCGCCGAGCCGCGCGAAGGCACGCCCGAGCACCTGACCTGGCAGGAGGACATGGACCGCCTGCACGGCCTGGCCGAGGTGATCATCGCCAAGCAGCGTCACGGTCCCATCGGCACCGTGCGCCTGTCGTTCAACAGCGACACCACCCGCTTCGGCAACCTGGCCCGCGACCACTACTTCGCCCAGGCCCGGAACATCCCGTCGGACGAGTAGGTCCTTCGCGGGGCGCGGTTTGACACCCGCGTCCTCCGCGCGCCACGGTCGGCGCCTCGCCCTTCAGCCCGACGAGTCGCATGGACTTTAGCCCCCTGCCCACCACCAGCCTGGTCGGCGCCTTCCTGCTGGCGTTTCCGGCGCTGTTCTCGATCGTCAATCCGGTCGGCGCCTCGCTGATCTTCCATCAGGCGATGGCCGGACGTTCGCGCGAGGAACGGCGAGGACTGGCGCGCCAGATCGGCTTCTACGCCTTCCTCGTGCTGCTGGGGTCGCTGCTGCTGGGCGGCTACATCCTGAACTTCTTCGGCGTCAGCCTGGGCGCCTTGCGCGTGGCCGGGGGCCTGGTCGTGGCGATCCGCGCCTGGGGCCTCCTGATGGATCCTCAACAGAACGAGGACCGCAAGACCAGCCAGACCGAGACCGCCCAGACGCACGAAGACGTCGCCTTCTTTCCGCTAACCATGCCGTTCACAACCGGCCCCGGCTCGATCTCGGTAGCGATCGCCCTGTCGTCCCAGCGTCCGACCGAGGGCGCGGCGGTGGCGCCGTTCTTCGTCGGCGCGAGCCTGGCCGCCGCGCTGGTCGCGGTGATGGTCTGGATCTTCTACAGCGCTTCGGGCCGGGTCATGCGCCTGTTGGGCCCGTCGGGGGCACGGGTGCTGTCGCGGCTGGTCGCCTTTCTGCTGCTGTGCATCGGCGTCCAGATCATCGCCTCGGGGGCCGAGAACCTGGTGGCCAAGTTCATGGCCTCGCACCATGGTTAAATTATTGAACGGCAAGGCCGCGTCCGCTACCCCGTCCGCGTGACCGAAGCCCGCCTCATCCTCGACCTCGACGCCCTGGCCGCCAACTACTGGGCGCTGCGAAAGCGCGCGGGCGACACCGAGCTCGCGCCGGCGGTCAAGGCCGACGGCTATGGTCTGGGCGCGCCCGAGATCGCCGACCGCCTGTGGCTCGAAGGCGCGCGCAGCTTCTACGTCGCCCGGCTTTCGGAGGGCGTCGCCCTGCGCCGCGCTCTGGGCGACCGCGACGCGACCATCTATGTCCTGGACGGCGCCACGCCCGGCTCGGGCGATACGCTGGAGGGCGCGGGCCTGATCCCGGTGCTCAACAGCCTGCCGCAGATCGAAGCCTGGAACGCCCAGGCCCGCGCGGGTCGGCTGAAGGCGGCGCTGCACGTCGACACCGGCATGAACCGCCTGGGCCTGCGTCCGGAGGAGGTCAAGGTTCTGGTCGGCGCGACCGATCGCCTGAGGCGCCTGGATCTGGATCTGGTCATCAGCCACCTGGCCTGCGCCGACACGCCGGACAGCCCGATGAGCGCCCACCAGCTGGCGCGCTTCGAGGAGGCCACCGCCCTGCTGCCCGGCGCCCGCCGCAGCTTGGCCAATTCCGCCGGCCTGTTCCTGGGCGAGGCCTATCGCTTCGACCAAGCGCGCCCGGGCATCAGCCTGTATGGCGGCGGCCCCGAAGGCGTTCCCCATCCCGAGATCTGCGCGGTCGCCACGGTCGAGGCCCCGATCCTGCAGGTCCGGGTCGTGCCACGGGGCGAGAGCGTCGGTTACGGCGCCGGCTGGACCGCGCCCGACACCACCCGCGTCGCGATCGTGGCGGCCGGCTACGCCGACGGCGTGCCGCGCGCCAGCCATCCGAATGGCCAGGCCTGGTTCGACGGCGCCCGGCGCCGACTGCTGGGCCGCGTCTCCATGGACCTGCTGGCCATCGACATCACCGACTGCGACGCCGCCCGACCGGGCGCGATGGTCGAGCTGTTCGGCCGGAACCTGCCGATCGACGAGGCCGCCACCGCCGCCGGCACCTCGGCCTACGAGCTGCTGACCCGCATCGCGCCGCGGGCGCGCCGTGTCGTGGTCGGCCGCTAGCGCCCGCCTCTCGGCTGCGTCCGGCTTTGGCGCACCGGGCCGCCAGCCTGTACTCTCCCGACATTCGAGAATCAGGAGACCCCATGGCCCGCGACGGCGCCGTCTACGCCTGCCAGTCCTGCGGCGCGGTCCAGACCAAGTGGTCCGGCCAGTGTCCCGCCTGCCAAAGCTGGAACACGCTGGTCGAGGAGGCCGGCGCCAGGCCGCCGGGCGCGCTGGCGACGACCAAGGCGACGCGGGTGCGCGGCCTGCAGTTCACCGGGCTGGAGAGCGACACCGCCCCGCCCCCGCGCATCCTGACCGGCGTCGACGAGTTCGACCGGGTCTGTGGCGGTGGCGTGGTGCCAGGCTCGGCCCTGCTGATCGGCGGCGACCCCGGCGTGGGCAAGTCGACCCTGCTGCTGCAGGTCTGCGCCAGCGCCGCCCTGCGCGGCGTCTCCTGCGCCTACATCTCTGGCGAGGAAGCCGTCGAGCAGATCCGTGGCCGCGCCGATCGCATGGGGCTCGCGAAAGCCAATGTCAGCCTGGCCGCCGAGACCTCGCTGCGCGACATCCTCGATGGCCTGAAGCGCGACAACTTCGATCTCGTCGTCATTGACTCGATCCAGACCCTGTGGAGCGACGCCCACGAAGCTGGGCCCGGCACGGTCACCCAGGTCCGCGCCTGCGCCACCGAGCTGGTCCGCCTGGCCAAGAAGAAAGGCGTGGCGATCCTGCTGGTCGGCCACGTCACCAAGGACGGCCAGATCGCCGGCCCGCGCGTGGTCGAGCACCTCGTGGACGCCGTGCTCAGCTTCGAAGGCGAGCGTGGCTATCCGTTCCGCATTCTGCGCGGGGCCAAGAACCGCTTCGGAGCCACCGACGAGATCGGCGTCTTCGAGATGGGCGACGTCGGCCTTCGCGAGGTCAAGAACCCCTCGGCCCTTTTCCTGAACGAGGGCGGCGAGCGCGCGGCGGGCGCGGCGGTGTTCGCCGGCATCGAGGGCAGCCGGCCCGTCCTGGTGGAATTCCAGGCCCTGGTCGCGCCTTCCGCGTACGGAACGCCAAGACGCGCCGTGGTCGGATGGGATTCCGGACGCCTGGCCATGGTGTTGGCCGTACTCGAGGCCCGATGCGGCCTTGGTTTTGGCGACAAGGACGTCTATCTGAACGTCGCCGGCGGCCTGCGCATCACGGAACCGGCGGCGGATCTCGCGGCGGCGGCGGCCTTGGCCTCCTCCGCCCTGGACGTCGCCCTGCCCCAGGACTGCGTCGTGTTCGGCGAGCTCAGCCTGTCGGGCGAAGTACGGCCCGTCAGCCGGATGGAGACGCGTTTGAAGGAAGCCGCGAAATTGGGATTTGGCCGGGCGCTGGGACCGCTCGCCGGCCTGCCTGAGGGCGGCGGCGCCTTGCCCGTGGCCGGCGTGGCGCGCCTGACCGACGCGGTCCGTCGCATCGGCGACGAGATCTGGACGAGCCTGACGTGACGCCTTTCGACATCATCGCCGGCCTGCTGCTGCTGGTGTCCGGCGTCACCGGCTGGGTGCGCGGCGCCTCACGCGAGCTGACTTCGGCCCTGTCGTTCATCTTCGCCGCCGCCATCGCCCTGTTTGGCCTGCGGATCAGTGGGCCGATCTTCCGCAAGCTCATGGATCCCGACTGGGCGGCGACGGGCGCGGCGGTGCTGGTGGTCTTCGTCGTCTTCTTCCTGATTTTCCGCCTGATCGGCGGTCGCCTGACCGAAAGTCTGCAACAGAGCTCGGCCGGCATGCTGGACCGCGCGATCGGCGCGACCTTCGGCGCGATCCGGGCCTGCGTGGTCCTGGGCGTCTTCAACCTGCTGCTGCACCTGGCGACGCCGCCGGACCGCATGCCGCACTGGGTGAAAGACTCGATGTTCTACCCCCTGTCCGAGGCCAGCGGCCAGGTGCTGAAGGTCTTCGCGCCCAAGGGCAAGGCGTTGGCCGGCAAGCTGGCCCCCGCGATCAAGGAAGCCGTCCATGAGGGCGGCGACAATACGTCCGGCGAGAAATCGTCGGGAAAAGGCTATGATGAGAACCAGCGTCGGCAAATGGACGACCTGGTGGAGAAATCGCGATGACCTTCCTGGGCCAGTCGACCGACCGGTACTCCTCCACGCCGTTCCGGGATCCAGAGGACGACACGCTACGCCTCGAATGCGGCGTGTTCGGTGTCTTCGGCGTCCGTGACGCCGCCGCCATCGCCGCTCTGGGCCTGCACGCCCTGCAGCACCGGGGCCAGGAAGCCTGCGGCATCGCCGCGTTCGACGGCAACCGCTTCCACACTGAACGCCACATGGGCCACGTCGGCGACGCCTTCACCGGCTCGGATCTGGTGCAGCGCCTGCCCGGAAGCCTGGCCATCGGCCACACGCGCTACTCGACGGCCGGCGGCAGCGGCATCCGCAACGTCCAGCCGATGTTCGCCGACCTGGAGACGGGCGGGGTCGCCATCGCCCACAACGGCAACCTGACCAACTTCCTGACCCTGCGAGAGCGCCTGGTGCAGGAAGGCGCGATCTTCCAGTCGACCTCGGATTCGGAAGTGATCCTCCACCTGATCGCCCGCTCGCGGAAAGCCAAGATCGTCGACCGCTTCATCGACGCGGTCGGGCAGATCGAAGGCGGTTATGCGCTCGTGGCCATCACCAACAAGAAGATGATCGGCCTGCGCGATCCGCTGGGCATCCGCCCGCTGGTGCTGGGCGACCTAGACGGCAAGCCGGTCCTGGCGTCCGAGACCTGCGCGCTGGACATGATCGGCGCCCGCTTCGTGCGCGACATCGAGCACGGCGAAATGGTGGTGATCGAGGAAACCGGCATCACTTCGACTAAGCCGTTCCAAACCAAGGCTGCGCGTCCCTGCGTCTTCGAATATGTCTACTTCGCCCGTCCCGACAGCGTCGTGAACGGCCGCTCGGTCTATGGCGTGCGCAAGCGCATGGGCCGCAACCTGGCCAAGGAAACCGGCGTCGAAGCCGACGTCGTGGTGCCGGTGCCGGACTCGGGCGTGCCGGCCGCCTTGGGCTACGCGCAGGAAAGCGGCCTGCCGTTCGAGATGGGCATCATCCGCAATCACTATGTGGGCCGCACCTTCATCCAGCCGACCCAAGGTGTTCGTGAACTGGGCGTGCGCATGAAGCACAGCCCCAACCGCGCCATTCTGGCCGGCAAGCGCGTGGTGCTGATCGACGACTCGATCGTGCGCGGCACCACCTCGTTGAAGATCGTCCGCATGGTCCGCGAGGCCGGCGCCAAGGAGGTGCACCTCCGCTCGGCCAGTCCGCCGATCAAGTGGCCCGACTTCTACGGCATCGACATGCCCGAGCGTGAACAGCTGCTGGCGGCCAACAAGTCGCTGGAAGAGATGGCCAAGTTCCTGGAAGTGGACAGCCTGGGCTTCCTGTCGGTCGAGGGCCTGTACGACGCCCTGGAGGCCGGTCCGCGCGATCCCGCCGCCCCGCAGTTCACCGATCACTACTTCACCGGCGACTATCCGACCCGCCTGACGGACCGCGAGATCGCAGAAGGCCGCAACGAAACCAACGACAAGCAGCTGTCGCTGCTGGTCAGCGCCTAAGTCCGCCTTGTGAACCTGAAGACCGTTCTCGAGAAGCTGAAGCTCGAGCCGTACGTCCTCGCCCTGTTCGGCATGGTCGTGCTGGCCTCGATCCTCCCCGTGCGGGGCGAGGTCGCGCACGGGCTGAACATCGTCGTCAAGCTGGCTATCGCCCTGCTGTTCTTCCTGCACGGCGCCAAGCTGTCGCGGGAGTCGGTGGTCGCGGGCGTGACCCACTGGCGGCTGCACCTGCTGATCCTGGCCTTCACCTTCGTGATGTTCCCGGTCCTGGGCCTGGTGGTCAGCAAGACGGGCGTGCTGCAGCCGACCCTGGCGGCTGGGATCCTGTTCCTGTGCTGCCTGCCCTCGACGGTGCAGTCCTCGATCGCCTTCACCTCGATCGCGCGCGGCAATGTCGCCGCGGCCGTCGTGGCGGCGTCGGCCTCGAACCTCTTCGGCATCTTCATCACGCCCGTGCTGGTCGGCCTGCTGATGCACACGCAAGGCGGCGCCTCGGGGGGCTGGAAGTCGGTGCAGGACATCGTCGTCCAGCTCCTGCTGCCCTTCATCGCCGGCCAGCTGGCCCGGCCGCTGGTCAGCGGCTGGATCGCCAAGCACAAGGGCCTGATCGGCTATGTCGACCGGGGCTCGATCCTGCTGGTCGTCTATTCGGCCTTCAGCGAGGCCGTGGTCGGCGGCATCTGGCACAAGATCTCGCCGCTGCAGCTGGTGCTGCTGCTGGTCGTGTGCGGCGCCCTGCTGGCCATAGTACTGGCGGCGACCACCTTCGGCGCGCGCGGCCTGGGCTTTTCGCCCGAGGACGAGAAGGCCATCACCTTCTGCGGCTCCAAGAAAAGCCTGGCGACCGGCGTGCCCATGGCCGGCATCCTGTTTCCGGGCCCGACGGCGGGGATCATCGTCCTGCCGCTGATGATCTTTCACCAGATCCAGCTGATGGCCTGCTCCGTCATCGCCCAGCACTACGCCAAGAAGGCCCGCGAAGCGGAAGCTTAAGGGCTTCTCCCGGTTTCCGTTCGCCCTCCCCTGCTCTAGAACCCGCGCATGACTTCCGACTCCCAAAAGCCGCTGGCCGGCCGCATCGCCCTCGTCACCGGCGCCACGCGCGGCATCGGCGAAGCGATCGCCCTGGGCCTGGCCAAGGCCGGCGCCCATGTCATCGCGGTCGGCCGCACCCAGGGCGCGCTCGAGGCTCTGGACGATGCCATCCTGGACGCCACCGGCGAGCACGCCACCCTGGTTCCGCTGGACCTGCGCGAGCCCGACGGCCTGGATCACCTCGGCGCGGCGATCCACCAGCGCTGGGGCAAGCTGGACATCGTGGTCGGCGCGGCCGGCCTGCTGGGCCCTCTGACGCCGGTCAGCCATCTGGAGCCCAAGGGTTGGGACATGATCCTGTCCACCAACCTGACGGCCAACTGGCGGCTGATCCGCGCCATGGACCCGCTGCTGCGCGCCTCGGACGCCGGCCGCGCCCTGTTCCTTTCCAGCAGCGTGGCCAAGACCCGCCCGGCCTTCTGGGGCGCCTATGCGGCGACCAAGGCGGCGCTGGAAGCGATCGTCGACGTCTATGCCGACGAGACCGAGAACACGCCGATCCGCGCCTTCTGCGTCGATCCCGGCGCGATGCGCACCAAGATGCGCGCCGGCGCCTTCCCGGGCGAGGATCCCAAGACCGTGCCCGCGCCGGAGACCATCGTCCCGTTCGTCGTCGACCTGGTTCGCCCCGACCGCGCGCCGCCCAAGGGGGTCGTCCGCTTCAAGGATCGCGGCCAGGAATCGCCCAGCATCGACGCCTGAGCAAAACCCAACGTGGGGTTTGAATTGTTACGGAAATAGCCGCACGGGTTGCATAGAGGTTAAAAATACCACCCTGACGCTGATCCGAGGAACAATGTTTTGCGAGCGGACGCCAAATTAGCACCGCGTTAACCACCCTCCCCCGAGACGTTTGAACGCGGCGACGACGTCGCGTCCTTGGGGGGCTCCACATGGCGCTGTTCTCTCGTGGCCGTGAAACGGCCGACACGGCTCAAGTCTCCGATCTCGCGGGCATCGTCGCGGCGATCCAGCGTTCCCAGGCGGTAATCGAATTCAGCCTGGACGGCACGATCCTGACGGCCAACGAGAACTTCCTGCGGACGATGGGCTACACCCTCTCCGAGATCCAGGGCCGCAAGCACAGCATCTTCGTCGACGCCGCCCAGGCCGCCTCGCCGGCCTATCGCGAGTTCTGGGCCGCGCTGAATGCCGGCCAGTACGTCGCCGACAAGTTCAAGCGGGTCGGCAAGGGCGACAAGGAGGTCTGGATCCAGGCCTCGTACAACCCCGTGCTCGACAAGCAGGGCCGCCCCTTCAAGGTCATCAAGTTCGCCGCCGACGTCACCGCGGTCGAGGTCGAGCGCCGCGAAACCGAAGCCGAGCGCGAAAAAGTCCGCCAGGAGCAGGAGCACATCGTCTCCGTCCTGGCCGAGAGCCTGGGGCGCCTGGCCCGCGGCGACCTGACGGCGCGCATCGACACCCGTTTCGAAGGCCGCTACGCCCAGTTGCGCGAGGACTTCAACGCCGCGATCGACAGCCTGCGCGACGCCATGACCGCGATCGCCGACGCCGCCAACAGCATGGAGACCGGCGCCAACGAGATCGCCAGCGCCTCGAACGACCTGTCCAAGCGCACCGAGCAGCAGGCCGCCAGCCTGGAAGAGACGGCCGCCGCCCTCGACCAGATCACCGCGACGGTCAAGCGCAGCGCCGAGGGCGCCCGGCAGGCCTCGGCCGCCGCCTCGGCGGCCAGCACCGACGCCGACCGTTCCGGCGAGGTCGTCCAGCAGGCCGTCGCGGCCATGGGCGAGATCGAGAAGTCCTCGGGCCAGATCACCCAGATCATCGGCGTCATCGACGAGATCGCCTTCCAGACCAATCTCCTGGCCCTGAACGCGGGTGTCGAGGCCGCCCGCGCCGGCGAGGCCGGCCGCGGCTTCGCCGTCGTCGCCCAGGAGGTGCGAGCCTTGGCCCAGCGCTCGGCCGAAGCCGCCAAGGAGATCAAGACCCTGATCGCCAACTCGTCCACCCAGGTCGAGCACGGCGTGCGGCTGGTCGGCGACACCGGCCAGGCCCTGACCGGCATCGTCGCCAAGGTCGGCGAGATCAACGGCCTGATCCGCGAGATCGCCGAGTCCTCGCAGGAGCAGGCCACCGGCCTGAATCAGGTCAACGCCGCCGTGAACCAGATGGACCAGGTCACCCAGCAGAACGCGGCCATGGTCGAGGAGGCCAACACCTCGTCGGCTTCGTTGCGCGGCGAGGCGCAGGACCTGGCTCGCCAGGTGGCCCGCTTCCAGACCGGTCGCGTGGCCGCCCGCCATCCCGGAGCGGCCCCGGCCCGCAACACCGTCGCCGAACAGCGCGCCCGCATCCAGAGCTTCGCCCGACCGGGCGGCGCCGCGACGGCCGCCGCTCCGGCCGAGTGGGAAGAGTTCTAGTGGGGGGCCGCAACCTGCCTTAGCAGCAGGTTCGCCGTGGCCGCCGCCGAGCCGTCTCCGGTCAGGGCGGCGGCTACGATCGCTCCGTCCTTCGCTGAATACGCCACGACCGCGCCGGCGCCCGGCGTTCCGCCCAGGTGGCCCAGCCACAGGCTTTTGGAACCGTTCGCGTCCGGAACCTCGATCGCCATAACGCCCAGGCCATAGAAGCTGCCGGCGTCGAACATCGGGTAGAGCTTTTCGAACATCGCCGCGACGGTCTCGCGTTTCAGAAGCTGGCCGCCCAGCAGCGCCGCCCATACCCGCGCCATGTCGCCCGCCGAGCCCACGGCCGGCCCCGCCGGCCCGGCCCAGGCGGGCTCGATCGGCGCCTCCTTGGCCGAGACCAGCCCGGCGACATCCTCGGCCTTGTCGCCATCGGCCAGCATCCGCAGGGATTTCAGGCCCAGCGGCTTGACGATCCTGGCGTCGACCGCGTCCTGCCAGGACCGCCCGTCAACTTCTTCGATCACCTTGCCCAGCAGGGCGTAGCCGGTGTTGGAATAGCGCCAGCGCTCGCCGGGGCATGACATCGCGCCATGACGGGCGATGATCTTCACGTCCTCGTCCAGGCTGTGGGCCCGTCGCTCGGCGCGAGCCTTGAGATCCTCATTGGCGCTGAACAGGCCACCGGTATGGGCCAGGAGGTCGCGGATCGTGACGACGTCGCCATTGGGAACGCCGGCCACGTACTTGCCGATCGGATCTTCCAGCTTCAGCTTGCCGGTCTCGACCAATTGCAGCGTCACCACGGCGATCAGGCTCTTGCCGGCGCTGGCCCAGAACAGCAACGGTGGCTGGTCGCCGCTGTCGGTGCGTTCCCAGGCGCCCTTGCCGGGGACCAGGACGGCGACGGTCATGGCCGGCGCCTTGGTCGCGGCCTTGGCCGACAGGAAAGCCGCCTCCAGTCGCGCCACGGTATCGGAATCCAGCGCGGCCTTCGGGACTTCGGGCAGCAACGGCGGCGCGACCGACGCGTGCAGCGGCGGGCCAGCATAGGTCACCGCGCTCTTGCAGACGACGGGCTTGTAGTCCGCCGCCAGCGCCATGGCAGGCAGGCTCGCCCCGACCATAGCCAGGAGCGGCAGCGCCAATCCTATCCCCCGCATCGCCATTCTCCGGTCCAGCTCCAGGAAGCTAAACGCTTATGGCGAAGTTTGGGCTCAACGCTTCTTGCTGCCCGGGCCCGTATTGCCACGTACGGTGCGCGAGCCGGCCGTCGGACGCTTGGGTCCCGCCGCCTTGCCGCCGGCCGACTTGGCGCCGACCTTGTAGCTGGGCGTCGTCGAGACCTTCTTCTGGACCTTGGGGCCCAGTTTCTTGACCGACTTAACCGCTGCCTTGCCCGGCTCGGCGGCGACAGCGGCGTTGTCGACCGCGGTCTGGAGCGCGGCCTTGGGGACCTTCTTCTTGGCCGGCTTCACGGTGGGGTCCGGCAGGCCCGCTTCGGCAGCGGCCTTGGCGGCGGCCTCGTCGGCCAGGCGCTTGGACTTCTTGACCGTGTTGCGCGAGGCGCGGATGCGTTCCTCCTCGCGCTCGCGGCGTTCGAACTCGCGCTTGCCCCGGCCACTGTGGCCCTTGGCCTCGCCATCGGCATAGGGGTTGGCGCCCGACTTGATGGTGATGCGCAGCGGCACCCCCGGCAGGTCGAAGCTTTCGCGCAAGGAGTTGATCAGATAGCGCCGATAGTGGTCGGGCATCTGGTCGGCGCGGCTGGAGAACAGCACGAAGGTCGGCGGCCGGGCCTTGGTCTGGGCCATGTACTTGGGCTTCACCCGGCGACCGCTGACGGCGGGCGGCGGGTGACGCTGCATGGCCATCTGCAGCCAGTCGTTCAGGTCGCGGGTCTTGACCTTGGTCGACCAGTCCTTGTGGATCTTCAGCACGGCCGGCATCAGCTTGTTGACGCCGCTGCCGGTCTCGCCCGACAGCGCCACCACCGGCGCGCCGCGCACCTGGGGCAGCATGCGCTCGGCGTGCTCGCGGAAGGCGGCCAGGGTCGCGGCCTGATCCTCGATCAGGTCCCACTTGGCCAGGCAGAAGACCAGGGCCCGCCCTTCCCGCTCGGTCAGGTCGGCGATCTGCAGGTCCTGGATCTCGAACGGGTGGGTGGCGTCCATGACCAGAACCACGACCTCGGCGAAGGTGATGGCGCGGATGGTGTCCTGGGTGGAGAGCTTCTCCAGCTTCTCCTGCACCTTGGCCTTCTTGCGCAGGCCGGCGGTGTCGACCAGGCGGACCTTCTTGTCGCCCCAGACCCAGTCGACCGAGATCGAGTCGCGGGTGATGCCGGCCTCAGGGCCGGTCAGCAGGCGCTGCTCGCCGATCAGACGGTTGATCAGGGTGGACTTGCCGGCGTTCGGGCGCCCGACGATGGCCAGGCGGATCGGCTTGTCCTCGTCATCCTCGTCGTCGCTGTACTGGTCCTCGGGGACGGCCTCCAGCATGGCGGCGTACAGCTCGGCCATGCCTTCGCCGTGCTCGCCCGAGATCGGGATCGGTTCGCCGAGCCCCAGCTTGTAGGCCTCGCCGATGCCCGACTGGCCAGCTTTGCCCTCGGCCTTGTTGGCGGCGATGATCACCGGCTTGCCGCGGCGGCGCAGCAGGGCCGCGAACACCTCGTCCAGCGGCGTGACCCCTTCGCGGGCGTCGTAGATGAACAGCGACAGGTCGGCTTCCTCGATCGCCAGCTCGGTCTGGGCGCGCATGCGCGCTTCCAGGCTCTCGTCGGAGACGTCCTCGAAGCCGGCGGTGTCGATCAGCTGCAGGTCGAGGTCGCCCAGGCGGCCGTCGGCGTAGCGGCGGTCGCGCGTGACCCCCGGCTGGTCGTCGACGATGGCCAGCTTCTTGCCGGCCAGACGATTGAACAGCGTGGACTTGCCCACATTGGGGCGGCCGACGATGGCGAGTTTCAAAGGCATAGGCGTCCAGTAGTCGATTTTCGCCCCAACAGCAAAAGGGGGCCGCAAAAGCGAAGGCCCGGGCCGGCTTTCACCGTCCCGGGCCCGAAGGCGTTCGATTGTCTTTCCGCCCCCGCGAGGGGGCAGGAAAGCTAGCGGATGGCCACCAGTTCGGCGTCGTCCGTGACGACGTAGAGGGTGTCGCCGACCGCGATCGGGTTGATCAGCACCGGGGCGCCGATCTTCAGGGTCTTCTCCTTGGCGCCGGTCTTGGCGTTCAGGGCCACGGCCTCACCGGCGCTGGACATGGTGATCAGGCGACCGTTGGCCAGGATCGGCGTCGACCAAAGGATCGGGTGCTTGGCGCGCTTCTTCTTCTGTTTCTTGGTCAGGGCCTCGGTGTTGTTGAGGTCCTGGATCCAGTAGACCGAACCGTTCTCGCGCGAGACGCAGATCACCTGGCCGGCCTTGTCGACGACGAAGACGACGTCGCCGGCGACCCACGGGGTGGTGATGGCGGTCACCGGCAGGCTCCAGCGGGCCTGGCCCGAGCGCAGGTCGGTGGCGGCGAAGACGCCTGAGTGGCTGACGGCGAAGACGTCGCCCTTGTAGATCACCGGACGGCCCGGGATGTCGCGGATCTCCGACAGGGCGTTGGTGCGGCTGGCGCGGCTCAGGGCCTCGCTCCACAGGTCGTTGCCGTTGGCCGCGCGCAGGGCCACCAGTTCGCCCGAGGCGAAGCCGGCCACCACGGTGTCGCCACTGACCGCCGGGGTCGAGGCGGCCAGGATGCGAGCCGGCTCGCTGAGGGCCTGATAGGTCCAGCCCGGCGCGCCTGTCTCGGTGTTGTAGGTCAGCAGTTCGTTGTCGGTCGACACGACGAACAGGCGGCCGTCGACGACCGTCGGCGCGCCGTGGATCGGGGTCGAGGTCTGCTGTGTCCAGCCCAGATTGCCGGTGGCGGCGTCCAGCTGGGCCACGAAGCGGAAGCCCGAGGCGACATACAGCTTGTTGTCGGGGCCGACGGCGACGCCGCCGCCAAAGCCGAGGCGATCGTTCTTCTTGGGCATCAGGCCCAGGAAGCCGCCCTTCTTGGTCGGGCCGGCGGCCGGACGCAGGTCCTTACGCCAGATCTGCGAGCCGGACTTGGCGTCGATGGCCACGACGTCGGCCTCACCGTCCATGACGTAGATGCGACCGTTGGCCGAGACCGGCGGCGCGGTGACGTGGAACGTCTTGCCGCCCTTCTTGCCGAAGCCCTTCTTCCAGGCGATCTGGAAGCCCTTGCCGGCGTCGACATGCTCGATCGACTGCTCGGCGTTGCCGCCCGGCAGGCGCCACTCGGTCACCGCGGCCGGCTCGGGCAGGAAGAAGTCGGCGCCCTTCAGCGACTCGTTGGCCTCGACCTTCTGGTCGAAGGCGATGATCGAGATGCGCTGGCCCTGGCTGGCCGTGGACTTGTTCTTGTCCTTACCGCCAAAGGGATTGAGCTTGGAAACCGTCGAGCAGCCGGTGACGGCCATGGACGCCGACATCAGCGCGACCAGGGCGACGGAACGCTTGGAAATCATCAGGCGGCTCATTGAGGGACGTTGGGGGCGGCGGCGTCGGGCGCGAGGCCGGCGGGCAACTGGCCCATCGGCGGCATGGGAGGCAGTTTGGCGGCGGCCTTCACGGCCGCGCCCAGTTGCTTGGCCGCGCCGGAATCGATCAGTTGCATGGCGGCCTGGGCGCGCTGGCGCACATCCTCCGACGTGCTGGTGTCCAGCGAATTGGCCAGGATCACGAAATCGGCGCGCGCGCCGGCCAGATCGCCGGCCTGCAGCTTGGCGAAGGCCAACGCCTCTCGGGCGTACACGCGGTACGGACTCTTTTCCCCCGCCAACGGCGTCAACCTCGACTCGATATCCTTGTACGAGGCGGTGTCCATCAGGGCGAAGGCGGATTTGAGGCGCGCAAGGTCACCGAGGATTGCGTTCGGCGCGGCCTTGGCGGCCTCGTCGAAATATCCGACGGCTTCCTGGGTCTTGTTCTCTTCGACGCGGATGTCGCCCATCTGCAGCAGGGCCAGGGCCTTGTAACCTTGGGCGCCGCCGTCGGCGACGGTCTTGAACTGAGCGAAGGCCTTGGCCGGGCCCTGCTTCTGGGCGGTTTCCAGCGCGGCTTGATAGCCTTCCGACGCCTTATCGGCCTGGTTGGTCTGGTACGAGGTCCAGCCCCAATAGCCGCCGACGCCGATCACCACGGCCGCCGTCGCCGCCGCCACCCAGGGCAGCGACTTCACCGCCAGGCTGCGATAGCGCTCCGACCGAAGCTGCTCTTCGACTTCGTCAAAAACATCGACCACGAAACGAGGCTCCGAAACGGGGGCGCAGCGCCCCTAGGACGTCGCGCCCGAACGCGGCCGACGTCGCTGGTTTAAGACAGAATGTGGCTAGCGAAGGGCCGCTCGCCGAGGCGGCGAACCTATAGCGTGCCGCGCCACGCCGCAACGCGCGCTTTCATCCCTTCTTGGCGTAATAGGTTTCGGCCTCTCCCGGGAAGCTGCGATCCTTTACGTCGCTGGCGTATTGAGCGGCGGCGCGCTCGATTTCGCCCTTCAGGTCGGCATAGCGGCGCACGAACTTCGGGGTCCAGTCGAACAGGCCCAGCATGTCGTCGGTGACCAGGATCTGGCCGTCGCATCCGGCCGAGGCGCCGATGCCGATGGTCGGGGCGTCGATGGCGGCGGTGATCTCGCGGGCCAGGGACTCGGCCACCCCCTCGACCACCACGGCGAAGGCCCCGGCCTCGGCGGTCGCACGGGCCTCGGCCAGGATGCGCTCGCGCTCGGCGGCGTCGCGGCCCTTGGCCTTGAAGCCGCCGTCGACCAGCACCGCCTGCGGGCGTAGGCCGACATGGCCCATCACGGGCACGCCGCGCTGGGTCATGTAGCGGATGGTCTCCGGCACCGTCGGGCCGCTCTCGACCTTCACCGCCTGAGCCCCGGTCTCCTTCATGATCCTGACCGCGTTGGCGTAGGCCTCTTCCTGCGAGCCCTCGTACGAGCCGAAGGGCATGTCGATGACGACCATGGCCTTCCTCGCGCCTCGCATGACCGCCTGGCCGTGCAGAATCATCATCTCCAGCGTCACACCGACGGTGTTGGGCAGGCCGTGGACGACCATGCCCACCGAATCCCCGACCAGCAGCAGGTCGCACGCGCCGTCCAGGGCGGCGGCGACCGGCGCGGTGTAGGCCGTCAGACAGACGATGGGCTCACCGCCCTTGCGGGCGGTGATATCGGGCGCGGCCAGACGGCGGATCGTCTCTTGACGTTGGGCGGACAGGGCGAGCGCTCCCTAACGGCTTCTTTTGGGCGCCGTTTGTGGGCCGGATCGCGCCGCGCCGCAACATGAACGGCGTTCCTGGCGGGAGCCGCTAGAAGTCCTCGACCATCCGGGTGACCGCGAAGGCCAGCGCCACCACCGCCAGACAGGCCGCTAGCCACACCGCCTCCGAACTGCCTGGCGAGGCGAACAGCGCGTTGAACTTGGCATAGCCCGCGTCGAGTTCGGTCTGCAGGTTATGGCCGCTGTTGCGAGACAGCTGTGTAACCTCGCTGGAGAAGCGCGAACTCAGGATCTGGAACGCAGCGATCAGGCCGGCGGCCGTGCCGGCCAGGCCGATGAACATCCGCCGCATCGTCCAGCCGCGATCCAGCTTGGCCGCGACCTCGGCGTTGAACAGCGGGGCGTCCGGGAAGGACGGCGCTTCGGCGAACATGCGGGTCAGTTGGGCTTCGAAATCGGGTTCAGCCATGCGCTTCCCTCCTCGCCCCTTCTTCTGGTCGGGCGAGTTTCGCCCGAAGTTTGTCCAAACCACGTTTGACATGGGATTTGACCGTGCCGATCGGGATGTTCAAGGCCTCGGCCGCCTCGCCATGGGACCAGTCGGCCCCGTAGCACAGGGAAACGCACAGCCGCTCGCCGCGCGACAGCGCCTTCAGCGCCTCGTCGAGATCGATGCGGCTGGCGGCGTCCCCAGACGCGTCGCGGGCCATCGCGTCCTGGACCGGCTCCACGGTGTCCGAGAAGATCAGACGCGCCTCGCGCTTGACCTTCTTCAGGTAAAGGCGGGCGGCGATCTTCTTAATCCAGGCCCCGAAGGTTCCCTCCCCCCGGAACTCGGCCACTTGCTCGAAGCCGGTCATGAACGCGTCCTGGGCCAGGTCGTCGGCGGTGGCCGAGTCGGCGCCCAGGCGTCTCAAGAGACCCCGAACGGCCGAGCCGTGCCGACGCACCAGCTCCCCATAGGCCCGTCGGTCGCCCGCCGCCGCGGATGCAGCGAGCTCGACGTCGTGACCGGTTGGCGGGCGATCCATGCCCATTGCTCTCAAGCCCCTCCCAAGGCTCTGGGCGCTAGACCCGCTCTTCCTTGTTGGGATTGAAGAAGCTCAGAACGATGTAGGCCACGCCGATCACGGCGGGGATGCAGGCGATGCCGAGGCCCTCGAAGTCGCCATTGCCGTGAATGAAGTCGCCGAAATAGGTGGCCAAGCCGACGCCGATGCCGATGGCCAGCCAGATTACGCCGGTTCGCAGGTCGCGCAGGCGGGTCGGCGGCAACTTGACGCTCTTGGTCATCGCCTCGATCACCTCGGGTGGGATCTGCTGCCCCTTGTCGATGGCCGCGCGCAGCGTGCGCTGCATTTCGCGGCGCTCGCGGCTCTTGAAATAGAATGGCAGGCAGACGACGGCGACGATCATCATGCAGCCGACGACGGGAACGACGATATCAGGACCCATATCAAATCCTCCAGTAACTCGCTGAACGACGCCCCCAGCGCCGCCTTCACAAGTAAGAGGCGTTCACGGTCTCGTTTGGAGGCGCCCGCCCGGATGAAACTTTCGTAAGGCCAGAATCAGCCGGCTGACATCATCCGATCGACAGACCCAGCCGCCGCCACACCCCCGGCCCGCCGGCGACCACCGCCGCGCCCACGAAGCTGAGCAGCGCCGCGACGGGCGCCAGGCTGGGCGCCACCCGCGAGACCGCCAGGTCCAGCACCGGCGAGCAGGCCCACAGGACCATGCCGATGGCCGCCGCGCCGGCGCCGATGGCCCACAGGCGATCCACGAACACGCGCCGCTCGACCGCCTTCATCACCTCGGCGCTGAAGAGGTCGGCGCGGCTCTGCCTGGGGGCCTCGCCCAGGAAGGCGGCCAATTGATCGTCCAGGGTCATCAGGAACCTCCCAATACGGCCAGCAGCCGCTCGCGGCCGCGGGTAACATGCGATTTGACGGTGCCCAGGGGAAGTCCCAGGGCCTCCGAGACCTCGGCGTGGGACCAGCCCTGGCCCAGGCACAAGGTGACGCAGGCGCGCTGGTCTTCCGGCAGGGTCGCCAGGGCTGCTTCGAGGGCCATGCGGTCCTCCACTCCGACCTCGGCGGCGGTCTCCAGGTCCTGTTCACCACGCCAAGCCTCGTCGCGGGCGGCAGCGCGCTGGGCGCCGCGCCGCTGCGAGAGGGCCTTCCTCCACGCCACGCCGTAGAGCCAGGCCCGGAAACCCTCATCCTCGCGCAGCTTGTGAAGCCCGGCCCAGGCCGCCACGAACGCCTCCTGGGCGATGTCGTCGGCGTCGATCCAGCCGCTCTTGCGCAGGAACCCCCGCAGCGGCTTCTCGTGGATCGCCACCAGCCGGGCGAAGGCGGCCTGAGATCCGGCGCGCGCCTGTCTGACAAGCGCGGCGTCCATCAGATGGTGGGTCCGTTCCGATCGATCAGAACCTGCACCAGGGTCGCCGCGCACAGGGCGCCCATGACGAAGGCCACGATGACGAAGGCCTGACCCGCGCCATAGATGTCGGTCGCGGCGGCGACGGCGAAGCCCAGGCCCAGGATGCCGAACAGCACCACCTGGTACCAGGACCGCTCGCGGCGGCGGCGATAGCGCGGACGCTCGTCCTCGTCCTCGTCGTCACGCAGGCGTCGGCTCAGCCGGTTCAGCAGCTCGGCCGGCGGCTCGCGGCCGGACGCCACGTAGGTCTTCATCAGGTCCAGCGCCTCGCGGTTGGCGCGGTAGGACAGCCACGCCCGGAAGGCGCCCAGCAGCATGAAGCCCACCGGGAAGATCAGCCACCAGAACTGCCAGAAGATGTGCTCGGGCATGAAGGCCTCTCCCTTAGCGATTCAATTGGGCGACGAGGGCGGCGGGCGGCTCGCGGCCGGCCTTGGCCAGATCGCGCAGGGCTTCCACCACCTCGCGGCGGGCGCGGTAAGACAGCCACGCGCGGAAGGCGCCCAGCAGCATGAAGCTCACCGGGAACATCAGCCACCAGAAGCTCCAGAACAGGTCTTGCATAGGTCCATCCCTTCGATCAGAGGCGCGATCATTCGCGCTTTCGAAGGTTAGTCGCCGCCGACCGCCGCCTTGGATGCGCCGACATACGAAATAATTTCGGACATCGAGTTGAACGACACGGTCGGCCGATGTTCGGCCAGGATCGAGGGCTTGGCGTAGCCCCAGCCGACAGCGCCGCAGTCCAGACCCACCGCGCGGGCGGCCTCGATGTCGCGGGTCTCGTCGCCGATGCAGATGACCTTGTCGCGACTGACGCCCTTGGACGTCACCTGCTTGAACTTGCGGGCCTTGCCGAACAGCGACGCACCGCAGGCATAGAGACTGACCAGGTCTTCCAGGTCGGGCCCCAGCACTCGGCGGATCACCGCCTCGCTGTTGGAGCTGACCACCGCGATCTTGACGCCTGCCTGGTGCAGGGCGCGCAGCATCTTGGCCGTTTCAGGAAACAGCGGAATCTTGTGGGCGTCGGCCGCCATCAGCTTCTTGCCGGCCCGCGCGATCAGCGGGAGCTTCCAGGGCGAGACGCCCAGATAACGGATCACCTCGCGCGTGCTGCGGCCGCGCAGCATCTCGATCTCGTCATCGGTGACGGTCTTGAATCCGTACCGACGCGCCATGGGATTGACAGCCCGCATCATCCACGCGGCGCTGTCAGCCAGCGTGCCGTCGAAGTCGAAGATGACCAACTCGTACCGCGAGACGGCGTCCCCCACGCGCGCAATGTCCTTATCAAGTCCGCTCAAAGCGGATGTTCCGTTCAGTGATAGACTGATCCCCGCCAAGTTGTCGTCTTAAACTTCGCTCACCAGCCGGCCGAATGCGTGGATAGTTTCCAGAGCTTAGCTCAACGCCTTCTCATAGAGGTCCGGCTTGAAGCCGACTAGGCGACGGTCGCCCAGGTCCAGGACGGGACGCTTGATCATCGATGGCTGGGTCAGCATCAGGCCGATGGCCTTGTCGGCGTCGAGGTTCTGCTTGTCGGCCTCGTCCAGCTTGCGGAAGGTCGTGCCGGCGCGGTTCAGGATCGTCTCCCAACCGTGCTCGGCGACCCAGCCCTCCAGGGTGGCGCGGTCGATGCCCACGGCCTTGTAGTCGTGGAAGGCGTAGGCCTGCCCCCGCTCCTCCAGCCACTTGCGGGCCTTGGCGACGGTGTCGCAGTTCTTGATGCCGTACATCGTCGGGGTCATGGCCAGGCTCCTTGGGCGAATCCCGCTGTCACCCCCTGCCCTAACCTTTCTGGTTTCCGCGGTTCAACTGTCTCAGGGCGTCCTTGCCGTTCCAGCGGGCGGTGCGATCGGTGGAGGCGGCGAGCCGCGCGGCGCAATCCAGGGCGGCGGCCCGCAGCACCGGGCTCTTGCGCGAGCCGATCGCCCGGAGCGCCCAGTTGACGCCCTTCTTGACGAAGTTGCGAGGATCGGTGCTCCCGGCCTCGATCAAGGACAGGCGCTCCAGGAACGGCGCGTCCGGCAGTTCCTTGCGATGCAGGGCCACGCTGGCCAGCAGGACGAAGCCAGCGCGCTTGTCGAACTCGCCCTCCAGCGTCACCCACGCGTCGATCTTGGCCGGGGCGTGGGGCGTGCGGTCGAACAGGTCGAAACACAGAGTGTCGGTCACCGCCCAGTTGTCGAAGTCCGCCCGCCAGGCGTCCATCTGCTCGGGCGTGACCCACTCGGGATCGTCGACCATCGCCGCCAGCAGCCGGGCCTCGTACCAACCGGTCTCCCACAAGGCCTGAGCCAGGGCGTGGTCACGGCCCAGCCGCTTGGAAAGCGTCCGGATCTTGCCCACCGCCACGCCGAAGGCTTTGGGTGCGGTGATCGCATAGCGCGCCATGCCCGCGCGATAGGCTTCGTCGCCGAGCGCTTCCAACTGCTGGAGGGCTTCGGCGACGCTCGCCATCAGGCCAGGTCCCAGGCCTTGAGCACGATGTGCTGGGTCTGGCCCAGCTTGCTCTGGACGAGGGCGAAGCGGTTCACCGTCCAGCGGATCGGCGCGATCGCCTGGGCTGGAACGACCTGGCCGTCATAGAGCAGCGTGATGTGCGGGAGGAACTGCTTGTCAGGTTTCAGGCCCGCGCCGGCCATCTTCAGGCCCAGCGCCTGCTGGAAGGCGACCAGCGTGGAGACGCCGTCCCCGCCCTGCAGGGTGAAGGGGTTGTTGCCAGGGCGATTGGCGAAGCTGACGGCCTTGTCGAACACGACCTCGAACGGCGCGGCCGTCACGGCCTGTCCCGCCGCCTCGCCCTTGCGGACCATGTCGGCGGGCAGGCCGACATAGTCGCCCAGGTGATGCAGGGTGACGTGGAAGCGGTCGGTCGGCAGCGGCAGCCCCCTCAGACCCAGGGCTTCCTTCAGCCGGCGGGCCTCGCGTGCGATGGCCTCGGCCGTCGCCGGATCGGGATACAGTAGGAACATCAGCCGGTCGGTCGGCGTCGGCGGGTCGAAGCCCGGGAGGCCCATCTGCAGCGTCTCGGCCATGCGGCTCCCCTCTGGTCGCCGACAGGATTAAGCCGCTTCGCCGCCGCCTCCAACGCCACATTACAATTCGTTTACATGCGTAATCGGCCGCTTGACCGGAACGTTTACGTGCGTAATCGTCACGCCATGGATACGAGCCCGCACCGCATCAGCGCCGCCGAGAGCGAAGTCATGAAGGTCCTGTGGGCCAACAGCCCCAAGGCCGCCGAGGACATTCTCGCTCTGCTAGCCAAGGACCAGGGCTGGGCGGAAGGCACGGTGAAGACCCTGCTGAACCGCCTGCTGAAGAAGGGCGCGATCGCCGCCGACAAGGATGGCCGACGCTTTCTCTATCGTCCGCTGATCGGTCGCGAGGACTATGTCGACGCCGAGAGCCAGGGCCTGCTGGATCGCCTGTTCGATGGCCGCCTGGCGCCGTTGGTCAGCCACTTCTCCAAGCGCGAGAGACTGGCCCCCGAGGACGTCGCCGAGCTGCGCCGTCTGCTGGAGAAACTCGACGATGGCCAATGATCTGATCCTGTTCGCGATCAAGGCCAACCTGGCCCTGGCCGCCGCTGTCCTGCTGGTGCTGGCCCTGCGCAAACCGGTCCGCGCCGCGTTCGGCGCGCGCAGCGCCTACGCCCTGTGGCTGGTCGCACCGCTGTCGATCCTGCCCCTGCTGGTCCCGGCGCGAACGATCGTCCGGCCACTGGCTCCTGCCGAAACGACGGCGAGCATGCACGCGCCGGCCAAGGCCGTCGCTTCGACGAGCGCCTCGACCGAGACCGCGGAGTTTCGCCCTCTCGATCTTCCGGTCGACGAAATCCTGCTAGGCCTTTGGGGCGCCGTCGCCTTGGGCGGCCTCGTCATCCAGGCCGAACGCCAGCGGCGGTTCATCCGCTCGCTGGGGCAGCTGAGCGCCACGGGCGAACCGGGCTTGATGCGGTCGGAGCGCCCGGGCGTCGGTCCCGCCGTGATCGGCGCCCTGGCCCCGCGCATCGTGCTGCCGGCCGACTTCGCCAGGCGCTTCTCGCCCGAGGAGCAGATCCTGATCCTGGCGCACGAGAAGAACCACCTGGCGGTCGGCGACGCCCAGATCAACGCCGTAACCACCGCGCTGCGGTGCCTGTTCTGGTTCAACCCTCTGGTCCAATGTCGGCGCGTCCTTCGCGCGGATCGACCAGGAGATCGCCTGCGACGCCGCCGTCCTGGCCCGTCATCCCAAGACCCGCCGCGCCTATGGCGAGGCCATGCTGAAGACCCAGTTGGCGCCCTGCGCGCCGCCGCTGGGCTGCTGCTGGCCCGCCTCGGCCAACCAGCAACTGAAGGAGCGTTTCACCTTGCTCGCCCATCACCACGCCAACCGTCGCCGCCACCTTGCCGGGGCGGCCGCCGTCGCGGTCCTGTCCCTGTCCGCCGGCGTCGCCGCCTGGGCCGCCCAGCCGGCGCAGGTCGTCCGGCCGTCCCCCGAGCAGACCAAGCGCGCCGTCGCCCGCCATCTCAGCCAGCCGTTGTTCGACGCCGTCCGCGCTCGCGACGTGGCGGCCGTCCGTGAGCTGATCGCCCTGGGCGCCAACGCCAACGCCGTACTGCCCGGTGACGGCTCGCCCCTGATCGAGGCGGCCCGGCGTGGCCAGCTGGAGATCGTCCAGATGCTGCTGGCCGCCGGCGCCGATCCGAACCTGGCCGTGCGCGGCGACGGCGCCCCGCTGATCCAGGCCTCGCTGTCGGGCAATCTCGAGATCGTCCGCCTGCTGGTCGAGCGCGGCGCCGACGTCGAAGTCTTCGTTCCCGGCGACGAGACCCCGCTGATCAACGCCGCCCAGGCCGGCAACCTCGACATCGTCGCCTATCTGACCGAGCGCGGCGCCGACGTGAACCGTGAAGTGCCGGCCAATGGCGGGACGCGCTCGCCCCTGGGCGAGGCCAGCCGCAACGGCCACGGCGACGTCGCCGCCTACCTGAAGAGCCGGGGCGCGCGGTCCTAAGGGACCCGCCCCGCAACTTCCCCAGCAAAATCAGAGGCTTTTTGAACGATGGCGATCATCGACGCTCGGACTCTGCCCGATGCCAGCCGGATTGAGGCCGACCTGATCATCATCGGCGGCGGCATGGCCGGCATCGCCCTGGCCAAGGAACTGGCCGGCGGCCCTCTGAGGGTGACGATCCTGGAGAGCGGCGGGTTGGAGATCGACGCCGACAACCAAGCCCTCTACGCCGGCTTTGGCATGCAGCGCGCGCCGGGCAATCCGGATCGGCCGTTCGACGACTATCCCGTCCAGTCGCGAGTCCGGGCCCTGGGCGGTTCGGGCATGGTCTGGGGCGGCAAGTGCGCGCCGCTTGACCCGGCGGACTTCGCCGAACGTCCCTGGATCCCGTACAGCGGCTGGCCCGTCACGCGCGCGCAGATGCAGCCATACTACGATCGGGCCTGCGACCTGCTGGAGATCCCGCGCTTCCCGCTGGACCGGCCCAGGCCATCCGGGCCCGAGCGCCAGCCCCTGGCGCTCGATCCCGCCGACGGCTTCTTCCCCGCGCCCCGCGAATTCTCCCGCTTCTCGGGCGGCGTGGACAAGACCGCCTTCGACGCCTTCCGCACCCAGTTCGCGGAAGTCCCGAACATCGCCGTCTATCTACACGCCAACGTCACGAGGATCCGGCGTGAAGGCCTTGAAATCGTTGGGCTGGATATCGCCTGCCTCAACGACCATCGCCACACCGCCCAGGCGGCGCGCTACGTCCTGGCGGTCGGCGGCATCGAGAACGCCCGCCTGCTGCTGGCCTCGGACAATCTGGGCAACGGCCACGACCTAGTCGGGCGCTTCTTCCAGGGTCACGTCACCTACTCCAATGACGGCGACGATCAGAACGAGGGCACGGCGATCGCGATCAGCCGCGCCACGCCGATGGACCTCTACGCTCCGGACAAGGGCCGGACCGCCCACTGCGTCATCGGCGCGGGCCTCCCGGCCCAGACGCGGATGAAGACCGGCAACTTCACCGCCACCCTGTTCCGGGTGAGGGCGTCGGAGCCTCAGACCCCAGTCGCCGCCGATACCGTGACGATTAGCAAGACGGTCGCGCGCCTCGCTCGCCAGGGTGACGGCCAGTTGCTCGGCTACTTCGCCATGGCCGAGCATTTTCCCAATCCCGACAGCCGCGTGACGCTGGACTCCGACCAGAAGGACGCCTTGGGCATGCCGCGCGTGCGCCTGACCTGGGCCTATGGCGACAAGGACTACGTCGACCTGGAGCGCTCGGTCGCGGGCCTGGCCGACGCCCTTGGCGCGTCGGGCGAAGGCCGCCTGTGCTGGTCTCTGGAGCGGAGCAAGCTGCTGGGCGCCTGCAGCGCCTCGCGCCACCACATGGGGACGACGCGGATGCACGCCGATCCCGCGAAAGGCGTCGTCGACCCGGACCTGCGGCTGCACGAGGCCCGCAACCTCTATGTCACCGGCAGCTCGGTGTTCCCGACCTCGGGCATCGCCAATCCGACCCTGACCCTGTTGGCGCTGACCATTCGGCTGGCTGATCACCTGAAGCAAGAGACCGTGCGATGACCACCCGCCGCGACCTCCTGGCCGCCCTCGTGGCCTTGGCCGCCACGCCCGCCCTCGCCGCCACGCCGGACGCCCTGGCGGGTCTCGACCGCGCCGCCACCCGTCGTATCGGCGAGGCTTGGCGGACCCGAAATCCGAAGGCCACGGTCAGCCAGCTGACCACCCGCCTTTTCCCGAACGGCCGGGGCCGCGACGCCCTCGACCGACTGCGCGCGCTCGCGGCCGCCGACTTCCACCAAGGCGCGGTTTTCGTCCATCGCGGCTGGCGCCTGTCGGACACCGAAGGCGCGCTGTTCGCCCTGCTGTCACTGGAAGGTCAGCCGTAGGAACCGCGTGACGCCCGACGGGTTGGCCTTGTCGTCAGAGGAGATCCGTCATGCCCCAGGGCGACAAGAGCAAGTACACCGACAAGCAGGAGCGCAAGGCCGACCACATCGCCGAAGGCTACGAGGCCAAGGGTGTGTCGGAGACGGAGGCCGAACGGCGCGCCTGGGCCACCGTCAACAAGGACGACGGCGGCGGCAAGCAGCCCGGCGGCTCGGGTCGCGGCAAGCACACCGGCCATCCAGCGGCCCACAAGGGCGGCGAAAAAGGCGGCGAGGCCTCGGCCAGCCGCAGCGCGGCGGACCGCTCGGCCTCGGCCAAGAAGGCCGCCGCCACCCGCAAGCGCAACGCCGAGCATCACTCCCGCCACTGAGGGCGAAAAGACCTAGAGGGCGTGGCCGGTCGGCGCGGTGGCGGTGTCGACCCGCGTCCAGGTCTGCGACTTGCACAGGAAGTTGGGCAGCAGGCAGCCCTTGGCCTTCAGCGAGACACGGTCCAGCAGCTTGACCTGGCCCGAGAAGGTCATGTCCAAGTCCGGCACGAAGACGCGGCCCTTCCACTCGTTGGGATCCGTCGCGGAGAAGTCACGCAGCAGCTGCATGCCGACCAGATCCTGGTTGTTCTTCTTCTTCACGTCAGCCCGCGCGTCGGCATTGGCCCAGACGACATAGCCGCAGGTGCGGTTCTCGCAGGGCTTGATCTCGATGTGGACGCTGCCCTTGGGATTGCGCCACACGCCGTAGATGTCGCCCGGCTTCGGCGGCGTGGCGTCGGCGGCCAGCGACGCGCTCGCCGCGCCCAAAAGCGCCAACACCGCTGCCGCCAGGGGCAGCCCGCCCGAAATCCTTCGGCTCATAAAGGGCCCTCTTCCACTCATCGCGCGGCGCACGCCACCGAACGCGCTCAAGGCTAGACGTTCGAGGAGATCAGGTGAAGCCGTCAGAATCGTGGCGAGCGGTGGAGCCGGTCAGTCGAGGGTCAGGCTCTCGACCGGCACAGTCAGCAGATACCCCTGCCCCCGCACCGTTCGAACCAGGCCCTCGCCCCCTTCGACCCGGGCGAGCTTGGCGCGCAGTCGGCTGACGATGACATTGATCTGGCGCTCGCCGTCCGAGCGATCGCCGGTCTTGGGATCCTGCAGCAGGCGAGCGCGCGGCACGATCTGCTGTGGGCTGGCCAGCAAGGCGCTGAGCAGAGTGAACTCGCCCGAGGACAGCTCGACGCTGCGGTCGTAGGGATCGAAAAGCTGTCGGGTGATGATGTTCAGCCGCCAGCCGTCGAAGCGATAGACGTTGGCGCGGTCGTCGTCGCGCTTGAGGCGCATTCCGGCCTGCCGCCGGCGCAGCACCGAGCGGATGCGGGCCAGCAGCTCGCGGGAGCGATAGGGCTTGGCCACATAGTCGTCGGCGCCGATCTCAAGCCCGACCACCACGTCGCTCTCGTCGGCCATGGCGCTGACCACGATCACGCCGGGCTGGGGCTGATGGCTGCGCAGGCGATTGCACACCGAGAAGCCGCCCTCGCCGGGCAGCATGATGTCCAGCACGACCGCGTCGATCGGAACCGTGGTCAGGATCCTGTCCATCTGGCGCGCCGACGACGCCGTGACGACCTCGTACTCGTGCCTGCACAGCAGGTCGTACATTTGCGATCGCGCGGCCTGGTCCGCGTCGAGAAGTAGGATCCTTTGCCGCACGCCCGTTACTCCTTCTGGCACGGGTAAGGCTTAGCTGGGCGGGGCGGCGAAATTACCTTCTGTTTGTATTGCTACATTCGCGATCAAGGCGCGATTGTGGCGGAATTCGCCACAATCCTGACCCGTGTTCTCCGGGGCTAGAACATCGACCGGCCCGAGAAGCGCATGTAGTAGCGGGTCTGCTTCTTGGCCGCTTCCGCCCCGCCCTCCAGGGCCAGGTACGACATGGTCGAGCCCGCGCGGATGGCGAAGCCCAGGGTCGGCGCGCCCTTCTTGTCGGTCACCGAGGTTAGGGTGAACGATTCGCCGCTCCGGAAGCGGGCCACGGTGTCATCGATATTGCCCGAAAGCGTCTTGCGGTAGCCGATGCGGATCTCGGGCCGCCACCAGACCGCCTCGCCGAATTGCGCGCCCAGGACCAGGCCTATATCGCCGCTGAGGTTGCTGAAGCTGCGCGCGTCGCGGATCAGGTCGAAGCCGTCGCCGCCGCCCGTCTCGCTGCGCTTGCCCTCGGAGAAATAGACGTAGTCGAGGCGGCTTTCCGGTCGGACGAAATAGCGGCCCAGCTTCTGCTCGTAGGCGATGCCGGCGAAGGCGTTGGCCATGGCGCCGTTCCAGTGAGCGACATTGGTGGCCGAGGCGTCGGCCTCGCCGTCGCCGTCGACGTCCTCGCTGTAGAAGCTGCGGTCGCCGGTCAGCCAGCCGTAGCCCGCCCCGCCACCCAGATTGAAGCGCCAGCCGCCGACCGAACGGCGCCAGTATAGCCCGGCCTGGACCATCGTATTGACCGTGCGCTCGCCGGCCTTGGCGGTGGTGTCGTGCTCCTCGATATTGACCATGGCCAGGGTCACGCCTAGCGCGCCGCCTGCGTCGCCCATCGCCTCATAGCCGGCCACGAAGCCCAGGGCCTGGGTGTCCGAACCCTGGTCCGAGCCGTCCTCACGCCGGATCATGGTGTTGATCTGCTGGACCCAGACGCTGTCGGGGCCGTAGCGCTCGCCCTGGTCGGGGCGGATCATGGTGGCGGCCGAGATCTGCTGGTTCACCGCCTGCAGGGCCGAGAACATGCCCAGGCCCTGGTCGGGCAGCATCTGGCTGTAGAGGTTGTAGAAACCGTCGCGAGTGCTCTGGTTGAGGAAGGCGCCGGCGATGTCGTCGTTCTTGGACAAGGCCGCGAACACCGCGTCGTACGCGGCGGCCTGATTGGTCGTCATGCCGGCCTCGCTGGCCGTACGGCGTCGGACGTCGATGTTGACGCTATTACCTGACTGGTAGGCGCTGGCGACATAGAGGTACGGCGCGTCGCCCAGCAGGTCCTGGCTGATGTCGCCGGCGGTCAGGGTTCCGGCCCGGATGACCTCGAAGGTCGAGGCCGTGGTCAGCAGGTTGTTGAGCACAAGGCCCAGATTGGTCCCGGTCGCGAGGGTCGCGGTGTCGGCGACGATGCGCGTCCAGGTCCCCGCGGTCGGATCGACGCTGAAGATCAGCTTGCTGCTGGACCCGAGGGTCAGGTTGGTGACCTTCAGGTCGTTGGTGTTGGTCAGGCCCAGGACGCCGTCGCCGATCGTGATGTTTAGACGCCCATCAGTGTCGGACAGGCCCGTCAGCACGTAGCCGCCGCCGTCGATCGTCAGGTTGTCGGCGCCGTCGCCGAACGAGATGTCGCCGATCACCGTGCCGTTCAGGACGTTCAGGGTGTCGTCGCCCGAGCCGAAGCGGATCTTGCCGATGATCGCCGGCTCGTCGGCGTCGTCCACGCCATCGCCGTCCGTGTCGGTGTCGGCCACGCCGTCGTCTCCATCGTCGCCGTCGTTGACGCCGGTCTGGGTGATGGTCACGCCCGTGGTGTTCTTCGAGACGTCGATGGCGATCGACTTGCCGGTGATCGTCTCGTTGGAAGCGTCCGTATCGTCGTCGTCGTCGGTGGCCACGACATAGGCGGCGATCGTCCGGGTGTTGTTGATGGTCGTCAGCGTGCCGGAGTTGTCCAGGATCGCGTAGGACGTGCCCTTCTCGCCTGACACCGTGGCGCTGATCACCCCGTCGTTGTTGAGCACGCTGGTCGCCGCGCCGGAGTCGATGACCAGGGCTCGCGCCGAGTAGTCGCCCTCGGAGATGGTCGTGGCGCTGATCGTCCCCGCGTTCCAGATCGTGTCGGCGATCGCGCCGGCCTTCAGCCGCAGGGCGTTGGTCTGGGCCTCATAGGCCGAGGCGCCGACCGAGCCGGAAATTCGGATGCCGTTGGTGATCAGGGTCTCATAGCCGGCGTCGCCGCCGATCTGAACGCCCGTGGTCTCGACGCCGTCATAGACGCTGGCGGCGCTGACCGAGCCTCTGATGATCAGGCCATAGGCGTCGTCGCCCGTCCCGACCGCGCCGATCGTGACGGTGTTGCTGTTCGAGCCGATCTTCAGCGCCGGCGCGCCGCCGTAGACGCTGATCGAAGCCGAACCTTCCGAGCTGTCGGTGACCCCGTCGCCGTCCTCGTCGTCGCTGGTGTCGTCGTTGGTGTCGGTCGGCGGCGTGTCCAGCAGCACCCCGCCCGTGACGTTGGCCGCGATGTTCACCCCGCCGCCGCCTTCCAGCATGTCGTCGGCGTCCAGCAGCGCCCGGTCGTCCGGATCGCTGTAGCGCGAGGTGACGCGGTAGCCGCTGGAATAGACCGAGCCTTGCAGGACGAAGGCGCCGTCGATGGCGGAATCGACCGCCACGCCGACCGAGCCTTCGCCGGTCACGCTGGTCGAGCCCTCGATCTGGACCTTGCCGGTCACCGGCGCGGCGATGTGGATCCCGTAGCCGCGGTCGCCGGTGACGCTGATCGATCCCGAATGGACCAGATTGCCGACCAGGGGGACCTCGACGCTGATGCCCGCCGAATCCATGCCCTCGATGGTGATCGTGCCGGAATTGGTGATCGTGCCAGTGAAGGCGTCGGTTCCGGTGACGCGGATGCCGTAGCGTCGATAGCCCTTGGCGAAGAGGCCGTCATAGTCGCCGTCGTCGTCGCTGTCCTCGTAGTCGTAGTCTTCGGTCAGGCTGATCGTGCCTTCACTGGTGACCGTTCCGGTGTGCCCGCCGAGCACCAGGACGCCCACCGAATCGTCGACATCGACGCTGGCCAGGCCGCCGTTCATGGTGACGGTGTTGTCGCTGTTCAGCGTGACGATCGCCCCGGACGCGCTCAGGGTTATGACCCCGTCCTCGGTGACCTTGACGTCGTCGGCGCTTCCGCCGTTCGGGCTGGCGGTGGTGATCGCCGTGGTTCGCGAGCTGCTGGTGACCTCGACCTCCGCGAAGGCGTAGCCAGCGTAGAGGAGCATCGGAGCGGCGGCGGCCGTGGCGACGAGGAACTTGCGCGGCATAGGGGACCTTCGAGGACAATCCCCGCAGCCCTAGCGAGCCCGCTTGGCCGCCGCGTGGCTGGCTTGTTTCCCGTCCGCCGCGCCGCGCAACCTGACGCAGCCTTGCGAGATCTTCCGTTATGTTCGGAGACATTCGATCGCCCCAAAGCAAGAAGCCCCCGCCTTTCCGGGGCGAGGGCTTCAGACTATCCGACGAGGCGGAAAGGCTCAGTAGAAGGTCACGTCGTCCAGCTCGAACCACAGCTTGCGGCCAGCGGGACGCGAGCCCGAGACGCCCACTTCCAGGAGGTCCGTCCCGGTCCAGGCGCCCTCGCCTCGGCCCGATCGCTTGAAGTCGGCGAACGGCACCGTGACCTTGCCCCAGGTCTTGTCGGCCGAGACCTTGGCGACCCATGAGCCAGAGACACTGTTGATCGTCACGATGTAAGGGCCGCCGTCGCCGCGCAGGTCGAAGGTCACGCCCTTGAACGCCGAGGCGTCGACGGGTTCGACCGAACCTCGGCTCAGCGGCAGCAGGACGCCGGCGTCCGGCTCGGCCTTCTGGGCCATCTTGGCCGCCACGCTCAGCACGTGGTCGCCGTCGCCCTTGTCGATCGTCTGCAGCACCTCGACGCTGCGGTCGCGGCCGCCGTCGAAGTCGCTGAGGCGCAGGGTGTCCAGGCTGGTCCGGCCGTCGGCGCGTTCGAAGTCGTCGACCAGCGGACCCTTGGCCTTCAGGGTCGGCATGGTCGGCTGGTCGTTGGCGGGCGAGCGCGTCGAGCCGGGCCCGAACACCGCCTTGCCGTCGATGAACACGCGGTCGACCTTGCGGATGTCGGTGATGGTCGTCCACGGCTGGCCGGCGATCAGCACGAAGTCGGCGCGCTTGCCCTTCTCCAGCGTGCCGCGATCGGCCAGCAGGTTCATGGCGCGGGCGCTGGTGGCCGTGCCGGCGATCAAGGCTTCCGACGGGGTCAAGCCGGCTTGGACCAGCAGCTCCATCTCCCGCAGCGTCGAGGCGCCGTGCGGCGTGCCGGGCATGCCGGCGTCGGTGCCCAGGGCGATCGGCACGCCGGCGTCCTTGAGCGTCTTCACGTTGGCCAGGGCGTAGCCGAACTTCTGGACCGCAAGCTTGGCGCGCGGGCTGTTCGGGTCGGCCGGCGGCTTCTGGCCGGGCTTGACCGGTTCGTAGACCGCCAGGGTTGGGGCGTAGTAGGTGCCGTTAGCCTTCAGCTTGGCGACGGTCTCGGCGTCGATCGGCTGGTCCTGCAGGCTGTGGGCGATGATGTCGACGCCGCTGTCGGCCGCGACGGCGCCGCGCTCGACCGTGACGGTGTGCGACAGGACCTTGAGGTTCAGCTTGTGGGCCGAGTCCGTCAGGGCCTTCAGCGTCCAGCCGTCCATGCTGGTGTTGTCCGGGGCCGCGCCATAGCGCCAGCCGTCGGTGAAGGCCTTGATGGCGTCGGGCTTGTACGGGGCCAGGCCCTCGATGGCGGCCTTGGCCGCTTCGGGGGTGTCGACCCAGCGGGTGGTCGCCTCGTCGGCCCAGTCGGCGCCGTGGCCGCCCGGCGTGCTGACCCGGGCCACGAAGTTGACGTGCGGCGTGGTCAGGGTCGACAGCCACTGACGGCGCGGCGCGAAGGACTCCGGCTGCTGGTGGAAGTCGTTCACCGTCGTCACGCCCGAGGCGACATAGGCGTCGGCGATCTTCGGCGTGATGGCCGGCGCGCCGGCGGGGGTCCAGTGGGTGTGGACGTCGAAGAAGCCGGGCGTCACCGCCTCGCCCTTGGCGTCGACGACCCGAGCGCCCCTCGGCGCCTTCACGCCAGGGCCGACGTCGACGATGCGGCCGTCCTGAACCACCAGGGTCCCCTTGTAGGGCGCGGCGCCCGTGCCGTCGAAGATCTGGGCGTTGACGATCGCCAGGGCCGGCGTCGCGGCCTGGGCGGCGGCCATCGGCAGTAGGACGCCGGCGGCGGCGATCAGCGCGCCTCGGGAGCAGGCCTTGAACAGCCGGGACGTCGTGGGGGGAGCGGTCATGAGACGCTTTCCTTCTTGGATACGCATTACAAACCCGCGCTCGGCGCGCAGAACCAGCAGTCTTCCCCGCCGATCGGCATGCCGGGCGGCAGGGTCTCGACCGCGCCGGAACGGGGCGCGGCGAGAGCTTGTTTGGCGGTGGCGTCCTCGCCGAGCAAGGCGCGCGACAGCGCCGCGGCCTGATCACCCTCGGCCCCGCCGCCCTGGTAGGCGGCCAGCGTCTTGCCGAAGGTTCGCAGCGCCGCGTCGATCTGGGCGGCGGCCGTCGGCGACAGGGCCTTGTCGCCCTGGGCCTCGACCAGATCGCCGACCACCCGCGCGCGAATACGGCGACGCAGGTCGCCCAGCCGTCCCTCCGCGCCGCTGGGCGCCACGCCAGCCAGCAGTCGCTCGGTCAACTCGCCAACACCCAGCTGCGCCGGATCGCGGCGGTTCTGCTCGACCACCCGGTTCAGCCGCTGCGGATTGAGCAGCAACGACACGGTCTGGTCGGCGGCCATCTCGGCGGCCGTCGGCAGGTCGAAGACCGAGGGCCCCGAGGTCGGGAAGATCTCGATCTCGTAGGCCTTGTCGCGCACGCCCGACTGGCCCGACGACAACAGGTTCAACAGGGGATCGGGCAGGTCCAGCGTCGCCGGATCGGTGGTCCGCAGCAGGGCGTCCAGCGCCTTGCGCTGGGCGGCCGCCGACGGGATCGACGCGGCCTCATGGCCGTCGCCGCGCACGGCGTAGGCGTAGTCGACGCCGCCGATCAGTTTCACAGCGGCTTCGACCTGGTAGCGGTGGAACAGGTAGATCGGCGCCAATACACGCTTGAGATCCGCCGCCGGGGCGCCCTTGGGCAGGTTGGCCAGGCCGAACTTGCTCAGCGCGATCTTGCGCACGGCCAGCACATGATCCAGCTCGGCGACCGCGTCGGGGCCGTTGTCCCAGAGCGCGCCGTAGGGCTGACCGGACGCCGCCCCGCGCGAGTCCGCGTCGGTGACGAAGCGCAGCCCCTTGGCTTGCGCGTCCCGCGCCAGGCGATCCAGGCGCGCGGGCTCATCCGAGCCGGGCGCGCCTTGCGAGTACAGCCAGTTGATCGCGAAGCGGTCCCAGGCCCCAACGCCCTTGGCGTAGGCGTCGGAGAGGTCCAGGCGATCGCCCTCGATCTTCACCAGCGGCGCCGGGTAGTCCATCACCGAGGCTCGGCCGTAGGTGCTGCCCGCGAAGTTGTGCGCCAGGCCCAGGGTGTGGCCGATCTCGTGCACCGACAGCTGGCGGATGCGGGCCAGGGAAACGTTGAGCGGATCATCGGGACCGCCCTTCCCTGTCTTGTCGGCGCCCACCAGGCCCTCGAAGATCAACCGATCCTGGCGCACGCGCAGCGAGCCCAGCTGGACCACGCCGCGGACGATCTCGCCGGTGCGGGGATCGACCACCGTCGTCCCGGTCGACCAGCCGCGGGTCTGGCGGTGAATCCAGTTGACGACATTGTAGCGCGCATCCATCGGGTCGACGCCCTCGGGCAGCGACTCCACGCGGAAGGCGTCGATATAGCCGGCCTCCTCGAAGGCCTTGGCCCACCAGCGGCCGCCTTCGATCAGGGCGGCGCGGATCGGCTCGGGCGCGCCGCGATCGACGTAGTAGACGATCGGCTTCTTGACCCGCGAGCGGGCGGCGGTCGGGTCGGTCTTCTCCAGCCGGAACCGGCGCGCCAGGCGCTGGACGATCGGCTGGTCCAGCGGCGTGGCGTAGTCGGCGAACAGAACCTGGGCCGAGGTGCCGGTGCGTGGATCCTGCGGCCGTGGGATGAAGCCCGGTCCCGGCAGGCGGATGAAGCTGTGGTGGACGCCGAAGGTCACCGCGCGCCCGTCCGGGACGATTCCGTTGACCTCGGGACCCGGGTCGTCGGCGGTGAAGGTCTGCCGCGTATCGAACTCGAGGTTGTCGGGGAAGACGCCAATGGCCGGCAGGTCGATGTAGCTGAGCGTCGGCGCCAACTTGTAAGCGCCCTGCTTGCCGCGCTTGAGGCCGCTGGCGATGTCGAAGGCGTCGCGCAGCAGGAACGAGGCGATGTCCACGGTGACGCCGCCGTCCGGCGTGTCGGCGATGACGTCGCCGGACCAGACCACCGACGCGGGGAAACTGTCCTGAACGGTCCGGATTTCCTCGGGCGTCCCGCCAACCGCGCGGAAGCCGTAGTTCTCGAACGCGATCAGCACCTTTTTGCCGACGCGCCGGAAGATCAGCACCTGGGTCTCGCCGGTCGCGGCCCGGTCCAGACCCACTGGCGTCGATCCCAGACCGCCGCTCAGGCTTGGCTGGTAGAGAAACCGTCCAGACACCCCGTCGGCGCCCGGCGCCGGCAGGGTGACGACGACGGCGCCCCTGGCCGCGTCGGTCTTCACCGGCAGCAGGCTCGAGGGCGAGGCGGCCGCCGGCGCGGGCGCGCCAGCGGCTTGAGCGAAGGTCGCCGGCGCGGCCGCGAGCACGAGCGCGGCCAGCGCGCTCGAAACCCGCCAGCGCGCCCGTTCAGCGCTGAACTCGTACTTCACGATCCGCCCCCTGTTCCTAGAACGTCTTCTTGACCGAGACGTACCAGTAGCGGGCATAGGGCAGATAGACCGTCCCGTCATAGCCCGCCGAGCTGAGCGGCGGGTCCTTGTCGGTGATGTTCCGAACGCCCAGGCGCAGCTTGGTGTTGGCCGAGGCGAAGTCGTACTCGCCGTACAGGTTGGCGGTGATCTGCGAGTCCACCACCCACGGCGCGCCGGCCGAGTCGATCAGGGCGGTGTCGTTGTACTCGCCGATGTACTGGGTGAAGCCGCCGACGGTCAGCTGCTTGTAGCGCCAGGTCAGCGCGGCCGAGACCTTCCAGTCGGTCTTGCCGTTCTGCTGCAGCAGGTTTCCGCCGCCGGTGATCGTGGTGCCGGCGTTGATCTTGCCCGCGTTACGCGCCGCCAGCAGTTCGGAGATGCCCGGCGAGGGCGACTGGTAGTACTTGATCAGGTGCGCGGCGTTCACGTTCAGGTCGAAGTCGCCGAGCTTGTCCGTCGACAGACGATACATCAGGCCGAGGTCCAGGCCCTCGACGTCCTGCGGCTGCAGGTTGGTGTACTTGTCGTTGACGTACAGCACCTGGCCCGCGGCCGCGAGACCGGTGCCAGCGAAGGCTGCCTGATCGTCGGCCGTCGGCGCGGCGCGGATGACGTTCGGGTTGCTCGAGCCCGACTGGCGCAGCAGGTAGTCCAGGATCAGGGCGTTGCCCTCGCCGAACACCCCGATCAGGCCCTTCTGCTTCACCTTCCAGTAGTCGACGGTGAAGGTCAGGCGACCGTACTCCGACGGGATGAACTTCGGCTCCAGGACCACGCCGTACGAGATGGTCTCGGACTCTTCGGGATTCAGGTCGGGGTTGCCCGCCCGGCGGGCCGTGGTCAGCAGCGAGCGCGAGCAGCCCGAGAACGCGGTGATGCGCTTCGCCCGCAGGTCGGCCTCGCAGAAGGCGTAGTCGGTCCGGGTGTTGGAGCGCGACACCACCGTGGCGTTGATCTGCTCCAGGTTCGGGGCGCGGAAGCCCTTGGCCCACGAGCCGCGGATGCGGAAGCCGTCGACCAGGTCCCAGGCGCCGGCCACCTTGGGCTTGGCCGTGTTGCCGAAGTCGCTGTAGTGCTCGTAGCGGCCAGCCAGTTGCAGATCCAGGCGATGGACCAGCGGGATCGACATCTCGGGCGAGACCAGCGGAACGGCGAACTCGATATAGGTCGAGGCGACCGAGCGGTGACCCTTGGTGTCGGGGTTCATGCTGGAGTTGATCAGGTCGCTCAGCACCGCGCCGCTGATCGGATCGGTGAAGGTGATCGTGCCATCGATGCGCTTGTCGCGGTCGTCCAGCTGGGTCTCGCGACGCACTTCGACGCCCGACGCCACGCCGACGTCGCCGCCCGGCAGGCTGAAGAGGTCGGGCTTGGAGACCTTGAAGTCCCACGAGGCCAGGCTGCTCTTGGTGCGGCGCTTGATCTTGACGCGGATGGCGTCGATCGCCGCTTCGCTGTTGCGCGTGGTGTCCGCGCCGCTGGGGTTGTTGATGTCCGAGCCGTTGAAGACGTTGTAGGCGTCGGGCGTCGACAGGGCCAACTGGGCATAGAGCTTGGTGTTGGAGATGTTGTCGCTGATGTCGTCGGCGGTGGCCTCCGAATAGACCAGGGCCGATTCCCAGTCGAAGCCGAACTTCCGGCCCCGAACGCCGCCCAGCACGCGGTACTGGTCGTTGGTGACGTCGACGTGGGTCAGGCCCAGGTCGGCGAAGGTATAGCCACGCAGGGTCAGCGACAGGCCGCTGGCCGGGACGTTCAGGTTGGGCAGACGGTTGGGATTGGTCGCGCCGTTGGCGAAGGTCACCGGACCGAAGGGGTTCCAGTAGTTGCTGGCCGGGATGCTGATCACGCCCGACGACAGCGTGGCGATCGGCGCCTGCAGGGCGCTGGTCTTGGCGTGATACAGGCCCAGTTCGCCGAAGACGGTAAGGTCGTCGGAGATGTCGTAGTGGCCGGTCAGGAAGACGTTGGTGCGCTTCAGCTCCGGGATCACCGTTGTTCCGAGGGCGGCCGAATTGAAGCGAAGGTCACGGTCGGCGGCCGAGGTGGCGAGCGCGCCGTCGTCGATGCACATGCCGCCGCTGATGTTCAGCTGACAGCCGGCGAACGTCGAAGGCTGGATATGGAAATAGCCAGCGCTGCTGGTCAGGGCCGTCGTCCCCTGACGCACCGTGCCGAAGCTCTGGGGCGTCTGGACGTAGGCCCACGGCGTCGTGGTGCTGCGGCCGTCCAGGCTGGCGGCGCTGTCGAAGCGGGTGCCGGCGAACAGCGGACGGCGATCCAGCGAGGCGGTGTAGTCCTGGTCGGTCGAGCGCATGCTGGTGCGCTGGTCGTAGGAGACGAAGACGCTGACGTTGCCGCGACCGTCGGCGAAGTTCTTCCCGCCGAAGGCGTTGAAATTGTACTCCTTCAGGTTCGTGCCCTCGGCGAAGCCATACTGGGCCGAGGTGGTCAGGCCCTCGACATCGTCGCGCAACACGGTGTTGACCACGCCGGCCACCGCGTCGGCGCCGTAGATGGCCGCCGCGCCGTCGCGCAGCACCTCCAGGCGCTTGAGGCCCGACACCGGGATGGCGCTGGTGTTGTAGGTCAGCACCGGCACCAGGTTGTCATTGGCCTGGCTGGTCGGGTGGGTCACCACGCGGCGGCCGTTCAGCAGGACCAGGGTATTGCCGATGCCCAGGTTGCGCAGGTTCACCGAGCCGACGTCGCCCCGGGCGCTGTTGCTGGTGCCCGGCAGGTACTGGGCGTTGAAGTTCACGTCGCCCATCTGCGGGATCGACCGGAAGAGCTCGTCGCCGGACACGGCGCCAGACGCCCCGATCTGATCCTCGCCGACCACCGTCACCGGCAGCGCCGCGTTGACCTTCGCGCCCTTGATCTGAGAACCGACGACCACGACGGCCTCGATCTCGGTGGGTTCAGCGCCGGCCGGCGGCGTGGTCTGGGCCCAGGCGTGGGCGGCGAAGCTCGCGGCGCACAACGCCGTGGTCGCAAGCACGAGTTTGCGGTGATTGATGATCATGGAAGCCCCTCCAATAACGCGATGCGCGGGCCACCCCCGCCCTGCTCCAGACGAAGCAAGGCATGGCCCGCGCCACACTCCGAACACAAATGGATCGGACGGATGTTAATCCCATCAAACTGGTTGGAATTAAAAGGAGAGTTTTTCTGACAAACGCCGCAGCGATTGTCACAGAAACAACCTCTAGAGAATGGCTTTGCTCAAGAGAAAGGCAAAGATCTTCCCATGTATAAAGGGATTGACGAGGCCAGAAAATGCGCTCTCGCGCGAGCCATCAACCCTGAAACTCATCTCAACTCAACAACAACCCTGCAGGGCGACGGGTCGGGATTACAGCGTTCTTCGAATGCGCCACAATCCCGCCCCCTTTAACGCCCGACCGATCGATCTTGCCGGCGACCCAATTATTTTTTGATCTGGTCGAACTCGATATCGATCTGGATGTCGATGTCATTGCCGATCGCGCCGGCCAGGGTGGTGAAGCCGAAGTCGCGGCGGTCGAATCGGGTGGTGGCGGCGAAGCCCAGCTTGGCGCCGTCGCGTGACTTGCCCACGCCGCCGAAGGTGACGTCCAGCACCACCGGCTTGGTCACGCCCATGAAAGTCAGGTCGCCCGCCACCTTGCCCGAGGTCGGACCACTGAGGCTGACCGACTTGGAGACGAAGGTGATCGTCGGGAACTGGGCCGACTTGAAGAACTTGTCGCCCGCCAGTTCCTCGGCGAACCCGGCCACCGGCGTGACGATCGACTTGGGGTCGATGGTGACCGACAGGCTGGACTGCTCGGGTTTGGCGCCATCCCACTTCAGGGTCCCGTCCAGGCCGTCGAAGCGGAACACACTCTTGGAGACGCCGCCCTGGTGGTCGACGCGGGCGATCAGCGCCGCGTGCCGCTTGTCGAGCGCGTAGTCGCCGCTGGGCGCGGTCGCGGGATTCTTGTCCGGCGCCGCGACCGCGGCGGACGCGGTGAGCAGCGCGAAGCTCGTCGACAGCGCGAGAATGAAAGCCCGAACCATTTGGATCCCTCCGAAGACTAGCACGCGCGCCAACCGCGGCCGCGCCGCCGCATATCGTCAGAATGTTCGCTCGGGCGATATACTCTTTTCTCGCAAGCCCCGCCCTCCTCAGGTCACCCGGAAGGTCGCCGCGCCCCGGCTGGCGGCCCGACCGACGATCAACGCCCCGTCGCGGTGGACGAGATGGCCGCCACCCACCGCCGCGAACGACACCGCCTTGGCGTTGGCCAGGCCCGGCATGCGGCGGAAGCCGGCGGCCCTGGGATCCCCGCCGGCGAGGACGATCCCGACCGCGCCGTTCGCGCCCACGCTCAGCACATGGCCGGGCTTGAGGATCGGCTCCAGGCTTATGGCGCCTCCACCCAGCGGGCTGGAAACCTGGCGAAACTGGGTGGTCGGCAGCGGACCAAAGCCGACCAGGGCTCGGTCCCCGTGATGGCGGAGGAACGCCTCCGGACGATCCAGCGGCGAAAAGCGATCGGGGATGGCCCCCGCCCCGACCGGCACGCCGAAATCAGGCGTCCCGTCGGCCTTGTAGTAGAGGCGTTGCACACGGGTGTGGCGGTTGGGATCGAACAGCGGATCACCCTGGATCTTCTTGTAGTCGCGGCCATGGTAGACGAGGACGTCGCGCCCCTGCTCGTCCACCGTGAACGCGTTGTGGCCGGGCCCCCAGACGCCGGTCTCCTCGGACGAGACGAAGACCGGTTCCGGCGATTTGCGCCAGGCGTCAGGCGACATCAGGTCGGCGCCCTCGTCCGCGCTCAGCAGGCCCAGGCAGTAACGGTCGTCGGTGGCGCTGGCCGAATAGCTGATGAAGACCCTGCCGTTGCGGACCAGGGGCGCGGGCCCTTCGGCGACCTTGAAACCCCGGATCTCCCAATCCAGCGTCGGCAGGGTCAGGCGCGCCGGCGGCGCGGCCAGGGTGGTTGGGCTCGCCAAGGGCGCCAGATAGAGATTGCTGTTGGTCTTTATGCCCGGCTCCTGCTGGGCCCACAGGGCGTAGCGCACGCGCCGGTGGCTGAAGATCGTGGAATCGAGGGTGAAGGTGTCCCAAGGCGTCTGGAACTGGCCGGCCATCTCCCAGCGACCGGTCAGGGCGTCCTTGTCGAGGCAGCGCAGGACATAGGTACGGATGTGGAACGGCTCGCCCGCGTCGCCAGCCGCGAAATACATGTGCCAGCGGCCGTCGATCTCGTGCAGCTCGGGCGCCCAGATATAGCCGCCCAGCTTGCCGGTTTTGGGTCGCCGCCAGATCACCGCCTCGGCGGCGGTGGAGAGCTCGGCCAGCGTGGGCGCGCGGCGGATGGCCAGCCGGTCGTACTCGGGCACGGACGCGGTCATGTAGTACACGCCGTCGCGATGCTTGAAGATCTGGGCGTCGGCGCGCTGGCGCACCAGCGGGTTCGAGGCCGCCGCCGCGGCCCTCGCGGCGAGGGCGCGGCCGCCCACGGTCAGCGGCGCGGCGAGCGCGCCGACGCCGGCCAGCAGGGCTCTGCGCGACGGCGGAAGATCGAAGGTCATCTGCGGCTCCCCATGCGGCGCGATTCAAGCCACACCGTCTCAACCGCCGCGCAGACTGCATCGACCGCGATCCCGGGAAAAGCATTTTGTCAGACAAATGAGCGGAAAGAACGCGACCTACAGAAGGATGATGCCCCGGCGGTGGGCGACGGTGACCGCCTGGGTCCGGTCGGTGACATCCAACTTGGTGAAGATGCTGCGCATATGGCTCTTCACCGTGTCTTCCGACAGCGACAGCAGCCGCGCGATCTCCTTGTTGGCGCGGCCCATGGACACGCTCTTCAGGACGTCGATCTCGCGATCCGTCAGCGGCTCGCCGATCGCGTTGAGCGCGATGTCGTGAGCCACCTGCGGGTTCAGATAGCGGCGGCCGCCGTGGACCGCGCGGATCGTATCGATCAGCTCTCGGCGCAGGCTGCTCTTCAGCAGATAGCCGCTGGCCCCCGCCTTTAGGGCGCGCAACGCCCGGACATCGCCGGCATAGGTCGTCAGGACGATGATCCTGGCCTCGGGCGCGGCGGACCGGATCTCGCCGATGGCGTCGACGCCGTCCATGCCCGGCATCTGCAGGTCCATCAGCACGACGTCGGGGGATAGGCGCGCGAAGGCCTCGACGGCCTCGGCGCCGTCCTTGGCCTCGCCGACGACGGTGATGTCGGCCTCGGCGTCCAGCACGGCGGCGACGCCTTCGCGCAGCAGCGGATGATCGTCGACGATCAGGACCGAGATGCTGTCGCTCACCGCTTCGCCTCCTGCCCGGCCGACCACGGCCGCAACCACGCCCAGCGGGCCGCCGGACGCGTCGCATAGGCCACATTGGCCGGCGCGACCAGCTCGACCTCGGTTCCTCGCCCCGGCGCGCTGCGGATCGTCAGAGTCCCACGGATCTTGCGGGCCCGCTCGCGCATGCCGGCCAGACCGAAGTGCCCTTCCCGCCCGCCGGCTTCCAGAATGGCCGGCTCGACGCCAACGCCGTCGTCATGGACGCTGACCCGCAATCGGCGCGGCTCGAACGCCACGACCACGTCGATCTTGGTGGCGCGGGCGTGACGATGGGCGTTGAACAAGGCCTCGATGACCACCCGCTCGATCTCGTCGGCGACCAGCGGATGCAGATCCGCCGCCCGCCCCTGGGCCATGACGACGGTCTCGGTCGAGCCCGGTGAGCGCATGGTCTCCGCCACCTCGGTCAGGGTCGCGACCAGGTCCCCGGCCGCACCGGACCTCAGGCTGCGCACACGGTCTCGGGCCTCGACGACCACGTCCTCGGCGCGATCCAGGGCGCGCTCCAGCTGGTCGCGGGCCGGCAGCTCGGGCGGCACCTGGCGGGTCGCCGACTGGAACTTCAGGATCAGTCCCTGGACGCCCTGCAGCAGGGTGTCATGCAGCTCGCGCGCGATGCGTTCGCGCTCGGCCATCCGCTCGCGGAGACCCGCCTGCAGACGCTCGCTCATGTTCCGCATCCGCCAATGATATGCGCCCGTCAGCAGGCCCGCCGCCACGCCCGCGCACAGCAGCAGGAACAGGCGGCTCTGGAACAGGGTCGGCGGCAGCTCCAGGGTCAGGCTGGCGCCCTGTTCATTCCAGACGCCGTCGTTGTTGGCCGCCCGCACGCGGAACACGTACTTGCCGGGCTTGAGGTTGGTGTAGAAAGCCTGCCGCCGCGCGCCGGCTTCCACCCAGTCGGTGTCGACGCCTTCCAGGCGATAACGGAAGCGCACCCGTTCGGGGATGGCCAGGCTGAGCGCGGCATAGTCGATCTCGACCGTCTTCGCGCCCCGAGGCAGGACGAGCGACGTCGGGCCGTCGGTGCGCACACCGTCCACGACGATGCTTCGGATCGTGACGGGCGGCGGAACGGTGTTGACGGGCAAGCGCGCCGGGTCGAGCCAGGCGATCCCGGTCGTCGTGGCGATCCAGATCCGACCATCACCGCCGACGGCCAGATCGGAGCGATACTTGTAGGACGCCGGCCCGGGCAGCCCGTCCTTCAGATCGAAGATCCGCGCGGGCAGCGGCGCCCTCGGATCCTGGAAGGCGCGCTCCAGGTCGGCGTTCTGCATCCTGACGAGGCCTGCGGCGCCCAATAGCCAGGTCTCACGATCGGTTTGCGCCATGCCATGGCTGAAGCCGATGAACGGGAAGCGGTCGCGGGAGATGAATTGGGTTCGATCGTCCTGGAAACGGGTCAGGCCACGATCGCTGCCCGACAATACGCCCAGCGGACCATCGGCCATGGGCATGGTGCCGCCGCGCATGGGACGGGGCGGTGTCGTGATCGTCCGCACATCCGGCCCGTCGATCAGCACCGCGCCGCGCCCGCCGTCAGCCACGATCCGGCCGCGCCAGTCGGACGCCAAGGCCGTGATCGCCAGGCCCAGAGGCTTGGGCAGAGAGGCGGTCCACTCCCGACCGTCATAGCGCAGAAGACCCGCCATGAAACCGGCCGCCCAAAGCGCGCCATGAGCGTCGTGGACGCAGGCGGAGGCATAGAGGTTCGGGAAATTCGGTCGCGGCGCCGGCCTGAGCTTGCCGTCCGCGATGTGGACGAACCGGTCTCCCAGCCCGACCCAAAGTCCGCCATCGGCCGCGTCGCACATGGTGCTGACGGGACCGAGGTCGCGAACAAAGGGCTTCAGCGGTCCGCCTGGAAGCGCCCGGTACAGCGTCGTCGAGTCGCTGACATAGACAACGCCGCGCGCGTCCGCGAACACAACGTAGCCGTACGGCGAACTGGCCGGCACTACCGGCTCGCTAACCAGGCTGGCGGGCCGAAAACGGTCCAGCCCGCGTATCGTCGCCACCCAGATGTTGCTCTCGCGGTCCTCGAAGACCGCATAGGCCATGGCGGAGCTGAGGCCCTGCGCGACCGAGAAGGTCTCGGGTCCGGGCGAGTTCGAGCGCCCCGCCTGGGCCGTCCGGATGCGGAACACGCCATCCGGATGCTGAGCGCCCCAGAGGTTCTGGTCGCGATCGATCAGGATGCGGGTGATACGGCTGCGGCTCGGATATGGAAGCTCCGCCGCCGCCCCGTCGATCACTCGCGTCCCGCGCGCGTCGGACGCCCAGATGCGCCCCTGACCATCCTGAGCAAGGCCGATCCCTTCGGCCAGGTCCGAGCGGATCACCTTGAAGCGCGCTTCCCCGGGCGACAGCCGCGCGACGTGGTGATCGGTCGCCACCCACACCGTCCCATCCCGCGCGACCAGTATGTCGCTCAGATCCTGGTCGGGCAGTCCCGTGATGTCGTCGACCGGTCGCCACGCCCCCTTGGCGAAGCGCGCCAGATGGACCTTGGGATTGGTCGTCGCCGCCCAGATCGTCCCGTCCCGCCCCTCGGCCATGCGGATCGTGACCGCGCGGAAGATCTTCGGATCATAGACGAGACGGAAGCGCCCGTGCTCGTAGACCGCGATCCCGCCGGACTCGTAGCCCGCCCAAAGCGCGCCCGACCGGGTCACCATCAGGCTGACCACCCGGTCGGCCATGCTGTACGCCGGTCGGGGCGGCCGCATGGGCTCGAAGGTCATCCCGTCGAACCGATAGAGGCCCAGCGGCGTACCGAGCCACAGATAGCCATCCGCCGTCTGGGCGATCACCTCGACACTGCTGGGCGCGCCGTCCTCGACGGTCCAACGGGTGTGCTTGTACTGGCCGATGGCGCGCTGCGGATCCAGCGCCCAGGCTGGCCCCGCCAGGAACGCGGCGGCCAGCAAAGCCGCGCAGCCGATCCTTGCAAAGCCACTCACCATGGGGGTCCTTCGATCACCGCCCGCCTGCCTAACCGCGGGCGTGCCGTCGTCTCAATATCGAGCGGGCTAGGCCAGGCCCACCCTTTTGGCGATCGCCAGCGCCTTTCAGGTGGGCGCTGGTCGCCCATCAGTGTCAGCTTCGTCTAACCCGCCCGAGATTTACGCGTCGTCGGGCGCGCGCCACGCTCCCGCCAACCAAGAAAAGAACGCCGGCAGGATCTTCCACGACGACTCGCCAGGCGGGTCGCCCTCCCCTGAGCGCTGCGTCCGTTTCATTCAAGATTTCCACTCTCTGCGGGGCTTCAAAGGTGACCGACCACAACCCTATCGACACGCGCGCGACGCGGCGGCGTGTTCTCGTCGCCGGCGCGGGCGCCGCGGCCCTCGCGGCCTTGCCCTCCGTTTCCTCGGCGCTGGCCAATCCAGCGTCGTCCACCCAAGACAAAGGATCTCACGTCATGAGCAGCGGCTTCGTCACCACCAAGGACGGCGTCCAGATCTACTACAAGGACTGGGGTCCCAAGGACGCCCAGCCGATCGTGTTCCACCACGGCTGGCCGCTGTCGGCCGACGACTGGGACAACCAGATGATGTTCTTCCTGCTGAAGGGCTATCGCGTCATCGCCCATGACCGCCGAGGTCATGGCCGCTCGACCCAGACCGACAGCGGCAACGAGATGGACACCTACGCCGCCGACGTCATCGCCCTGGCCGACCAACTGGACCTGAAGAACGCCTTCCACGTCGGCCACTCGACCGGCGGCGGCGAGGTCGCCCACTACGTCGCCCGCGCCAAGCCGGGCCGCGTGGGCAAGGCCGTGCTGGTCGGGGCGGTCACGCCGATCATGCTGAAGACCCCGGCCAATCCGATCGGCCTGCCGATGGAGGTCTTCGACGGCTTCCGTAACGGCACGGCGTTCAATCGCGCCCAGTTCTTCCGCGATGTCGCCGCCGGTCCGTTCTACGGCTTCAACCGTCCCGGCGCGAAGGTCTCCGAGGGGATCATTGACAACTGGTGGCGCCAAGGCATGCAGGCGGGCGTCAAGCCGCTCTACGACTGCGTGAAGGCCTTCTCGGAAACCGACTTCACCGAGGATCTCAAGAAGATCGACGTGCCGGTGCTGGTGCTGCACGGCGAGGATGACCAGGTCGTGCCGATCGACGCCGCGGCGCGCCAGGCGATCAAGCTGCTCAAGCACGGCAAGCTGATCACCTATCCGGGCTTCCCGCACGGCATGGCGACCACCGAAGCCGACACGATCAACGCCGACCTCCTGGCCTTCTTCAAGGCCTAGGGTCGGCTGTGGTGATGCGCCCGCCGGGCGCATCACCACCTCCTCGACATCGCCATTTTGGAAACGATGGATTTCCATCATTTCCATTTCTGAGCACACCGATAGAGGCCAAACTCTCCTCATCGGATCAAACGCGGCGGTCGAACCGGCCCGCCCAACCCAGGAAAAACGGAGCCAAGTCATGACCTTGCAAGCCAAGGCCGCCCCCGGCGCGCGCCTGCTCACCCCCACCGATCACACCCTGATCATGATCGACTTCCAGTCGCAGATGGCCTTCGCCACCAAGTCGATCGACGCCAGCCTGCTGCGCGCCAACGCGGCCCTGGTCGCCAGCGCCGCAGCCGGCTTCGGCGTCTCGACAATCCTGACGACCGTCGCCGAGAAGAGCTTCTCGGGCCCGATGTTCTCGGAGGTCACCGATCCCTTCCCCGGCAAGGCGCTGCTGGACCGCACCTCGATGAACACCTGGGAGGACCAGGCGGTGATCGACGAGGTCAACGCCATCGGCAAGAAGCGGATCGTGCTGGCTGGCCTGTGGACTGGTGTCTGCATCGTCGGTCCAGCGCTTTCGGCCATCGACCAGGGCTTCGAGGTCTTCGTGATCACCGACGCCAGCGGCGACATCTCGACCGAAGCGCACGAGCGCGCCGTGACCCGCATGGTCCAGGCCGGCGCCCAGCCGATGACCGCCCTGCAGTACCTGCTGGAAATGCAGCGCGATTGGGCCCGCGGCGAAACCTACGACATGACCACCGGCGTGGCCCGCAAGTTCGGCGGCGCCTATGGCCTAGGCATCACCTACGCCAAGACGATGTTCAACGCGTCCGAAGGCCACTGACAATCTCCGGGCGAGGCGTCAGCCTCGCCCGACTTGCGCCGGAGCGTGGCGATGAAACCCTATCTGTTGTCCATCGGTGTCGGCCTGCTGGTCGGGGTGATCTATTCCCTGTTGGGGGTGCGATCGCCGGCGCCGCCGGCCATCGCCCTGCTGGGTCTACTTGGCATGCTGCTGGGCGAACAGGCGGTTCCGATCGCCAAGCGCCTGCTGACCAGGGCGCCCGTCGTGGCCTATCTCAAGACACCCGACTGCGCCGGCCAGGTTCTTGGCCCTCAGGCCGTCGCGGGCGAGGGTCCAGACCCGGAGGGAAAGCAGGCATGACCTTCAACCACCGCTCCCTCGATCGTCGACAAGCCGTCGCCCTCGGCGCGGCCCTCCTCTCCAGTTCCGCTTTCGCCCAGCCTCGGAGGCCCGGCTCCATGACCGACCTGCTCCTCATCAACGGCAAGTTCACGACTCTCGATCGCGGCAATCCGCGCGCCGACGCCGCCCTGATCCGCGATGGCAAGTTCGCCGCCGTCGGTGAAGAACGCGACGTCCGCGCCGCCGCCGGGCCCAACCCGACGATCATCGACCTGAAGGGTCGCCGCGTGATCCCCGGGCTGATCGACAGCCACATGCACATCATTCGTGGCGGGCTGAACTACAACATGGAACTGCGCTGGGACGGCGTGCCGACCCTGGCCGACGCCATGGCCATGCTGAAGAAACAGGCCGCCAATACCCCGCCGCCCCAGTGGGTGCGCGTCGTCGGCGGCTTCACCGAGCACCAGTTCGTCGAGAAGCGCCTGCCAACCCTGGACGAGATCAACGCCGCCGCGCCCGAGACGCCGGTGTTCATCCTCCATCTTTACGACCGCGCGCTGCTCAACCGCGCCGCCCTGCGCGCCGTCGGCTACACCAAGGACACGCCCAATCCGCCGGGCGGCGAGATCCAGCGCGACGCCTCGGGCGAGCCGACCGGCCTGCTGCTGGCCCAGCCCAACGCGACGATTCTCTACGCCACCCTGGCCAAGGGCCCGAAGCTGCCGGAAGAGTACCAGCTCAACTCCACCCGCCACTTCATGCGCGAGATGAACCGCCTGGGCGTGACCGGGGTGATCGACGCCGGCGGCGGCTTCCAGAACTATCCCGACGACTATGCGATCATCGAGAAGCTGCACATCGATGACCAGCTGACCCTGCGCATCAGCTACAACCTGTTCACCCAGAAGCCGAAGGCCGAGCTGTCGGACTTCCAGTCGTGGTCCAAGCAGGTCAAGCCGGGTCAGGGCGATGACAAGTATCGCCACAACGGCGCGGGTGAGATGCTGGTCTACAGCGCCGCCGACTTCGAGGACTTCCGGGTCGAGCGGCCCGAGATGCCGGCCAACATGGAAACCGACCTGGAGCCGGTGATCCGCCACCTCGCCGAGAACCGCTGGCCCTGGCGCCTGCACGCCACCTATGACGAGACCATCAGCCGAGCGCTGGATGTCTACGAGAAGGTCAACAAGGACGTCCCGTTCGACGGCCTGCACTGGTTCTTCGACCACGCCGAGACCATCAGCGATCGCAACATCGACCGCATCGCGGCCCTGGGCGGCGGCATCGCCGTTCAGCACCGGATGGCCTATCAGGGCGAGTACTTCATGGAGCGCTATGGGGCCAAGGCCGCCGAGGCGACCCCGCCAATCGGCAAGATGCTGAAAGCTGGCATCCCCGTCGGAGCCGGCACCGACGCCACACGAGTGGCCAGCTACAACCCGTGGGTCTCGCTGAATTGGCTGGTGACCGGCAAGACGGTGGGCGGCACACGCCTTTATCCGCCGGCCAACCGCGTCGACCGCGAGGAGGCCCTGCGCCTGTGGACCACCGCCAACACCTGGTTCTCGAACGAGGAAGGCAAGAAGGGCCAGATCGCCGTCGGCCAGCTGGCGGACCTGGCGGTGCTCAGTGACGACTACATGACCGTGACCGAGGACGAGATCCCGCACCTGTCGTCGGTGCTAACCTTGCTGGGCGGCAAGGTCGTCCATGGCGAGGGCGACTTCACCAAGCTGGCCCCGGTGCTGCCGCCGCCCATGCCCGACTGGTCGCCGGTGCGGACCTTCGGCGGTTATCAGGATCGCTCGCGCGGCCATGCCCGGGCCCTGGCGTCCGCCTGCGGCTGCGCCAGCAGCTGCAATGTCCACGGCCACGATCACGCTTCCGCCTACACGCGGGAAGCGCCGACGTCCGACGCGCGCTCGTTCTGGGGCGCGATGGGCTGCGGCTGCTGGGCGGTGTGACCATGATCCGCTCGCAAGAAAACCCGCGCTTCGTCAACGCCGTGCTCGACTGGCCGCCCACCGCCTTGATCGCTCGCCTGGCCCTGGTCAGCGCCTATCTGCTGGGCGCGGCCGTCAAGGCCAGCGACTTTCCCGGCGCCGTCGCCGAGCAGGTCCATTTCGGCATGACCCCGCCAGCGTTCTGGGCCGTGCTGACCATCGCCGTCGAGATCGTCGGCCCTGTGCTGATCCTGACCCGTCGCTGGCTGTGGCTGGGCGCGGGGATGCTGGGCGTCTTCACCCTGCTGGCCGCCTTCAAGGCCAACGCCTTCTGGGCGATGGCTGCGGGTCACGACCGCTTCACGGCCATGAACGCCTTCGTCGAGCACATCGGCCTGATCGGCGGCTTCGTGCTGGTGGCGATGCTCGACCGTCGGGAGCGCGCCGCATGATCCCCCGCCCCACCCGTCTGGCCGGCGTGACCGGCATGGGCATGGCCTTCGTCGGCGGCTATGTCGACGTGATCGGCTTCGTGCTGCTGTTCGGCCTGTTCGTCGCCCACGCCACCGGCAACATCGTCATGCTGGGCGTCGGCCTGGCCGGCGACGCCGGCGGCCTGGCCACCAAGCTGCTGGCCCTGCCGGTGTTCATCGGGTCGGCCGCCGCCACCTACGCCCTCATCCGCTGGCGCAACGCCCAGGGGCAGCCCTGCGAGGTGCTGGTCCTGGCCTTGCAGGCCGCCCTGTTGCTGGTCTTCATGCTGCTGACCGCCCGCGCCCTGCCCGCCGCCAGCGCCAATGAGCCGGCGGTGATGCTGGCCGGCCTGGTGGGCGTGGTCGCCATGGCGGTGCAGAACGTCGGCGCCCGCGTGGTCTTCACCCACCTGGCGCCGACCACCATGATGACCGGCAACGTCACCCAGCTGGCGATCGACATCGTCGACCTCTTTATCGCACGCGGCCGTCCCGACGACGCGCTGAAGGCGCGGATCCTCAAGACCTGGCCGCCGGTCGCCGCCTTCGCGCTCGGGGCCATCGGCGGCGCGGTCGGCGTGCTGGTCGCCGGGGCCTGGAGCCTTGCCCTGGGCGTGATCGTGGTCGCCCTGCTGGCGGCGCTCCACGCCCTCCGTGGGGAACGGTCGTGAACCGCAGCACGGCTGTTCTGCTGGCCGCCATGGCCTTGGCCGGCTCGGCCCAGGCGGCCGACGCCCCCGCCTTCAAGCCGGTCCGCTCGGACGAGGACTACGGCTACCTGCGCGACGTCCAGGATCGCCAGGGCCTGGACCCGCTGCGCTATATTCCGCTGGGCGGCGAGGCCTATCTCAGCCTGGGCGGCGAAGCGCGGCTGAGGGTCGACGCGATCGACTCTCCCCGCTTCGGCCTGGATAGCGAGCGGCCCGACACCTTCGCCCTGGGCCGCCTGCTGCTGAGCGGCGACTTGCGCCTGACGCCCGCGCTGCGCGTCTATGGCGAGCTTGGCCTGCATCGCGACATCGGCAAGCGCGACGCGCCGGCCGCCATCGACCGCGACGGTGTCGACGCCCAGGTGCTGTTCGTCGATCTCGCCCCCGCCGCCGGCTGGCGGGTGCGCCTGGGCCGCCAGGAGCTGCAGTTGAACCCGACCCAGCGCTTCATCGCCGTCCGGGAGTCGCCCAACATCCGCCAAAGCTTCGATGGCCTTCGCGTCACGCGCGCGTCCGGAAACCTGAAGCTGGACGCCTTCTACCTGCAGCCCGTGACGCCCTCGCCCGGCGCCTTCGACGACGAGCGCAGCCGCACCCAGCGTTTCTACGGCCTCTATGCCTCGGCGAAGCTGTCGCCGCGCCAGACTTTGGACGTCTACACCCTGGGCCTGGAGCGCGATCGCGTGCGGTTCGGCGCCGTCAACGGCGACGAGCGCCGCATCAGTCTCGGCGCGCGCCTGGCCGGAACGGCCGGGGCCTTCGACTATGATACCGAAGGCGTGATTCAAGGCGGTCGCTTCGCGGGACGCAGGATCCGCGCCTTCGCCGCCTCGGCCAGCGGCGGCTACACGCTGGATCAGTCGTGGAAGCCTCGCCTGGCTTTGCGCCTGGACGTCGGGTCGGGCGACAAGGATCCGACCGACGGCACGCTCGGGACCTTCAACCCTCTGTTTCCCAAGGGGGCCTATTTCAACGAGACCACCCTGTTCAGTTGGGGCAATCTGGTTTCGGTCCGCCCTAGCCTGGGCGTGACGCCGCGCAAGGGCGTCAGCCTGGAAGTCAGCTACACGACGCACCGTCGCTGGACGGGCGCGGACGCTATCTACATTCAGCCCCTGGCCCCGCTGGCCCCCATCGGCGGCGACCACGCCAAGGCCGTCGGCGGCGCGACCCAGCTGGACGGGACGTGGCAGGTCAACCGCAACCTGAAGCTCCAGGCCCAGTTGGTCCACCAAGAGGCCGGTCCGGCGATCCGAGCCCTCGGCGGAAAGCCGGTGAACCTGGCGGTGCTGTTCACGCAGATCCGCTTCTGATGTCACTCGGCGCGGGGCGGACGGATCGCAAGTAGCTTCCGGACAAAACGATTGTGATCGCCGTACAGTCAGATTTGACAAAGCTGCTCGCCCCAGAGCCTGATCGCGGCAAGATCGGGATGGAAACGGCCGGGCATGATCGAGCTCTATCACTGCGTCGACGCGCGCTCCTTCCGCGCGCTGTGGGCCCTGGAGGAGATGGGCCTGAACTACCGCCTGCACCTCCTGCCCTTCCCACCGCGCATCCTGCGGCCAGACTATCTGCAAGAGAATCCTCTAGGCACCATCCCGCTGATGATCGACGGCGAGGTGCGGATGACCGAGTCCGCCGCGATCCCGCAGTATCTGGCCACCCGCTATGGGCCCTCGCCGCTGGCCGTCGGCGTCGAGGAGCCGGACTACGGGCCGTGGCTGGACTGGCTGCATCGCAGCGAGGCGACCCTGACATTCCCGCAGACGATCGTGCTGCGCTACACCCGGCTGGAGCCCGAGGCGCGCCGGTTGAAACAGGCGGCCGACGACTATGCCCAATGGTTTCTGTCGCGCCTGCGACACCTGACCCGCGCCCTGGCGGACCGCGAATGGTTGTGCGCCGGGCGTTTCACCATGGCCGACATCTGCGTCGGCTACGCCCTGCTGCTGGCGCGAGACCTGGGGCTGGACCACAAGTTCAGCCCTGAGATTTCGGCCTATTGGGAGCGCCTGGCCGCCCGCCCCGGCTTCCAGGCTGCGAAGGCGGCGCAGGCCCAGGCCTAGGTCCGCAGCGCCCCGTCGATGGCTGCCCGGAACGCCTTGGCCACCGGCTGTACCAGATCGCCCGACACGCAGCGCATGTCGTCACCCGCGGTGTGGAAGAAGCGGTGACCGCCGTAGAGGCCGATCGCCGAGCGGTAGCCTGCCTCGATCACGTTGACTAGTTCGCCGCCGGCATTGGCCTTGTTCGCTTCGTAGACAGCCTCCAGGCCATTCAGGCCCTTGAAAGCGGCCCGCGTCGGCTCGAGCAGGTCGGGCGTGGCGGTCAGCACGCGCTGCGAGTCGGCGCTGGGCAGCGGCCTTAAGGTGGCCAGTTCGTGCCAGTCCCGCGCCGCCGCGCTGGCCCCGATATGGACCCAAAGGCGGGTGTCGGCGGGCTTGGGCGCGTGGTGTTCCAGGTACTGCTCGCCGCCTAGATAGATGTACTCGTGCCCACTGGTGGCGACGAACTCCAGGTTCACGCCAGGCTTGGCGGCCGTCAGCGCGTGGGCCAATGACAGCCAGACGGCGACGCCGGCGCCGCGCTCGGCCGCGCAGGTGAACCAACCCGAGCGCGGCGTGGTGACGATCAAGGTCTGGGCCGCGCCCCGATCCAGCCGCCCGATCAGGTTGAACGCGGACCGTTTGCCAACCTCCGCATCGACCGTCAGGGTCACCGTCGCGCCGACCTTGGCGGCCGCTAAGAACGGCTCGGCGTCCTTGGGCGCCAGGATGACGACGGGCCTCCGGAAGCCGGGCTTGGTCGCGCTGACGTTCAGGCCGATCGTCTCGCCCGTCGGACCAGTGGTGACGACGACGGCCGCCGCCGCGCCACGGTCGAAGGCGTCCGCCAGCGCGAGATCCACCGGCGGCTGGGCCATGCTGATCCAGCGGCCGAACGGCAGCACGACCAGGGCGATCGCCCCGTCCAATACGCCACCGGCGCCGGCCAACTTGAGCGGTAGGGTCAGCCCGTTGACGCCCGTGGTCTTCACGAGGGCCTGCGGAAACACCGGCGCGACCCGATCGTCGACCGCCAGGGTCGCCTCGCGAACCTCGGCATAGGGGACCTGGAACGCCTGGCGCTCGCAACGGAAGCCGAGCGCCGTAAGGTCGCTTTCCAGCCACACGCCGCTGGCCGTATCCCCCGCCCCGCCCGAAGCCTTGATCCCAAAGCCCGCGAAACGTTCGAGCACGGCCTGCAGCCAAGCCGCGTCGGGCGGCGCGATGGCTGGCGCCGCGCGCACCGCCGTCGCCGCGCCAGTCGCGAGCACGCCCGCTCCTAGAATAAGGTCCCGACGCGACGCGCTCATACCAGCCTCTCCCAGGACTAAAGCTCATCAACGATGGACGGTGTTGGCGCCAACCGTCTTGAGCAGGCCCTTTTGATGGGAGCACACATGTCGGGCTTTCCGACGTCAATATAATTGTACAACAATACTATAGAAATTATCAGAACATATGCATCATATTGATCGCCAATAGGTCGCTCGACCCTTTCGCGGTCAAGATGCCGATCCACGATCCAAGGTCCGCCCCACCATGCCAGCCACCGTTGAGACGTCGCAAAACACCGAGACGCTCGCCGATGCGCTTCGCCGCCAGATCCAGGACGGCCTGCTCTCGCCTGGCGAATGGCTGCGCGAGGTCCGGATCTGCAACGCGTTCGGCGTGGGTCGTACGATCGCCCGCAAGGCGCTGCGCACCTTGGCCGACGACGGCCTGGTGGTGATCGAGGAGAACCGCGGCGCCTACGTCGCGTCGACCTCGGTGCAGGAGGTGTTCGACCTCTACGAGGTCCGCGCCGCGCTCTATGGCTGCGCCGCCCGCTTCGCCTGCATCCGCGCGACGCCCAAGCACATGGGCGAGACCCTGGAGCTGGTCGACAAGCTGATCCAGGCGTCCGAGAGCGGCGCCTCGGCCGAGGACCTGATCCATCAGAGCGAGGACATCTTCAGCCGCCTGGCCAGCGCCTCCAGCGCGGACACCCAGAAGATGATCGAGTCCATCCGGCGCAAGACGCGCTGGCACTATTCGTATGCCAGCCTGGCCGAGAGCACCGAAGGCGCGCCGTTCACCCACTGGCGCGTCGTGCGCGCGGGCCTGGCCAAGCGCGACGGAGCCATGGCCTCGGAGGGCGCGCGCAACATCCTCTACCACATGCAGAACGAGGCCATGCGGCTGATGATCTCGCGCGGCTACGGCCTGGCGCCGACCGAGGACACGCGGCCGGCGCGCGCCCGAAAGGCCTCGGCATAGCCACAGAAGCGGGACACGATATGACGTTCGCGATCTCACGCCGCCGCTGGCTCGCCGGCGCCGGCGCCCTGGCGGCCACCCCGGTCCTGGCCGATACCGCGACGCCCGACCTCCAGCCCGTGCTGGACTACGTCCAGGGCCAGAAGACCACCGGCTTCCTGATCGTCCAGAACCGTCGGATCCTCGTCGAGCGTAATTGGCCCCTGCCCGTCGACGCCGCCAATTTCCGCCTGGCCTTCACCTACGGCCCTGCGCCGGATGGCGCCCTACTGGAAGACGTCGCCTCGCAGCAGAAGAGCTTCGTGGCCGTGCTGGCGGCGATCGCGATCGACAAGGGCCTGCTGGACGTCGAAAGGCCGGTCTCGGACTATATCGGGTCGGGCTGGTCCAAGGCCTCGTCCGAGCAGGAGCAGGCGATCCGCGTGATCCACCTGCTGACCATGTCCTCGGGGCTGAACGAGGCGTTTGGCTATGTCGCCCCGGCCGGAGACCGCTTCTTCTACAACACCCCCGTCTACGCCGTGACCAAGCGCGTGCTGGCGGCGGTCGCCAAGGCCCCGCTGGAGAAGATCACCCACGACTGGCTGACCAAGCCGGCGGGCATGACCAACACCGCCTGGCGTCAGCGCCCCGCCGCGCTGGTCGTCCCCGGCAACGCCACGGGTCTCGTCACCACGCCGCGCGACATCGCCATCTTTGGCCAACTGGTGCTGGACGGCGGCCTAGCGCGTGATGGCCGTCGGGTCGTGTCTAAGGAGGCTCTATCGGCCCTGTTCGTCCGTTCGGCGACCAACCCTGCCTATGGGCGACTGTGGTGGCTGAACGGCGGGGTCGAGACGATCCGCGCCGGCGGAGTCCGTACGCCGGGCCAGTTGATCCCCGCCGCGCCCGCCGACCTGGTCGCCGCGCTCGGCGCCATGGACCGCCGACTCTATGTCGTCCCCAGCCGCGAACTGGTGGTCGTGCGGACCGGCCAGGCGGCGATCGACAAGGACTTCGACCAACAGCTGTGGCTACGCCTGGCGAAGGCGCTCGGCTAGAGCGCGTCAGGCCCGCCGAGCGCGCCGGGCCCTGGATGAACCGCAGGGCGACCAGCTGCAGCGGGGCCAAAGCCCGCTTACGGCCGAACAGGTCGCCGAAGTGGTCGAACAGCCGGCCGATCGGCCGGGCCACGAATCCGACCGCGAAGGCGCTGAACGCCGCGAGCCGAGCCACGAACGGCCGGAGGCCGGGCGGGGCGTCGAAGCCCCTGCCCTTACAGCACTTCGAACAGCCCGGCCGCGCCCATGCCGCCGCCGACGCACATCGTGACGACGACGTGCCTGGCGCCCCGGCGCTTGCCTTCCAGCAAGGCATGGCCGACCAGCCGCGCGCCCGACATGCCGTAGGGATGGCCCATGGCGATCGCGCCGCCGTTGACGTTCAAGAGCTCGTCCGGAATTCCCAGACGGTCGCGGCAATAGACGACCTGGCAGGCGAAGGCCTCGTTCAGCTCCCACAGGCCAATGTCATCGATCGACAGGTCGAACCGTTCGAGCAGGCGCGGGATCGCGAAGACCGGGCCGATGCCCATCTCGTCGGGCTTGGTCCCGGCCACGGCCATGCCGACATAGCGACCCAGCGGTTCCAGGCCGCGCTTCTCCGCGAGACCCGCCTCCATCACCACGCAGGCCGAGGCGCCGTCGGACAGCTGGCTGGCGTTGCCGGCGGTGACCACGCCGCCCGCCCGCACGGCCTTCAGGGCGGCGAGCCCCTCCAGCGTCGTCTCCGGCCGCACGCCCTCGTCACGCTCCAGGGTCACCTGACGATGCGAGACCGCCTGGGTGGCTTTGTCGACGACCTTCATGGTGGTCGTCATCGGCACGATTTCGGCGTCGAGGCGGCCCGTCTGCTGGGCGGCGGCGGCGCGGTATTGCGAGGCCAGGCTGTAGAGGTCGCAGGCTTCGCGGGTGATCCCGTAGCGGGCGGCGACCGTCTCGGCGGTGTCCAGCATCGGCATGTAGGCGTCGGCGTGCAGAGCCAACAGACCCGGGTCCTGATCGACCCTCAGTTCGGGCGTCTGGACCAGCGAGATCGACTCAACGCCGCCAGCGACGATCACGTCCATGCGATCGACGATGACCTGTTTGGCGGCCGTGGCGATGGTCATCAGGCCAGACGAGCACTGGCGGTCCATGGTCATGCCGGGCACGGTGACAGGCAGGCCCGCCCGCAGCGCCGCCATGCGCCCGATGGTATGCTGGTAGCCCTGCGGCAGCGAGCAGCCGAGGATGCAATCCTCGATCTCGTCCGGCGCCACGCCCGCCCGCGCGACGGCGGCGGACAGGACGTGGGCGGCCAGGGTCGGCGACGGAGTGGCGTTGAAGGCGCCGCGATAGGCGCGGCCGATCGGCGTGCGCGCCGTGGAGACGATGACGGCCTGACGCATCACGCGCGCCCTCCGGCAACCTTGGCGATCAGGCTGGCGCTGGCCACCTCGCGCTCGGCCTGGGCGAAGCCGTAGGCCGGCACGATCTCACCCGCCCGGTCGCTTACGCCGTCCCACTCGCGGATCAGCACCTCGCCCGCGTCCGCGCCGCCGCCGACGTAGCGACCTTCGGTCAGGGTGATATTGGCGGTGGCGAAGTGGCCGGCGCCGGCGCACAGGATCGCCCGGGTCGGGGCGTCGTCATGGACCAAGGCCAGCAGGCCCGGGCTGACCAGGGCCGGGTTCAGGCGCTGGAGGCTGTCCTCCGATAGCACGCCCTCGGTCATGCCGGTCGCCGCCGTCGGCGCCAGGCAGTTGACCCGGACGTTGTACTTCTCGCCCTCGATGGCCAGGGTCTGCATCAGTCCGACCAGCGCCATCTTGGCCGCGCCGTAGTTGGCCTGACCGAAATTGCCGTAGAGGCCCGAGGACGAGGTGGTCATGACGATGCGGCCATAGCCCTGCTCGCGCATGATCTCCCAGACGGCCTTGGCGCACACGGCCGCGCCCATCAGGTGCACGTCGACCACCAGGCGGAAGTCGTCGAGCGTCATCTTGGCGAAGCTCTTGTCGCGCAGGATGCCGGCGTTGCTGATCAGGATGTCGATCCGGCCCCAGCGGGCCACGACCTGCTCGACCATCGCCGTCACCGCCGCCTCGTCGGTGACCGAGGCCGCCACGCCGATGGCCGCGCCGCCGGCGGCCACGATCTCGGCGGCGACCCGATCAGCCGACTCCTGGGTCAGGTCATTGACGGCCACCTTGGCGCCCTGACTGGCGAGATACAGCGCGTGGGCTCGGCCCAACCCTCCGCCCGCTCCGGTGACGATCGCGATACGTCCGTTCAGCAACATCGAAAAATCCCCTTCAAGCTCGCGAAACGACGCTCGCATCTACCTTCACTAACTCAGCAGTGAATATTGTGAACAAACCTCGCCGGGATCGACGCTCCGGCCTAGGTCTGCTCCCTGCCCTCTCGCCTACAGACCGACAGGAAGCCGGCGGCCATGAATGTCGCCATCCGGTCCTTGACGGCGGCGAAGTCGTCCGACCGGCAGGCCCCGCGCGACAGCTTGTCGATCCGACCCGTGCGGGCCAAGGTCAGCATCAGGGCGCCGGTCACGAACTGATAGCTCCAGAAGATGTCGGCCTCCGAGCCGTCGGGCAGCGCCTTCCTGAGGATTTCGACCAGTCGCAGGACGACAGGATCGAAGTGCTGCTCCATCAGGTCCGCGCCCCACTCGGGCGCGGCCGCGACCTGGGCGACGACGGCGGCGTAGTTCTTCCAGCGCTCCCCGCCCTGGATGTAGAGATCCAGGTCGGTGTCGAGGAAGGCGCGCAGCGCGCCCTCCACCGTCGGCCGGCCCGCGCTGGCGGCCTCGTAGTCGTCCAGCGCCCGCGTCCGCTGCACGTTGGTCACGGCCGCCCGCCGGGCGAGAACCGCGTCGAACAAGGTCTTCTTGTCGTCGAAATAGTAGTTCATCAGCGTGTGGTGCACGCCCACGCGCTGGGCCACATCCTTCAGCGTGACGCCGTGCAAGCCATGGCGCGAGAACAACTCCTCGGCCGCGTCGAGGATCTGCTCCATCTTCTCGGCGCGCTGCTCGGCCTTGCGGCGACGCGGGGCTGTGGACGGGGCTGCTGACACAGGGGGCATCAGTTTCCGCCGTACTCCGACCTCAGCCGGATCTTGTCGATCTTGCCCGTGGCCGCCAGGGGCATGCGCGTCAGGCGGACGACCGCATCCGGGATCCACCACGACGCCACGCGCCCCTTGAGGCAGGCCAACAGCGTCTCGTCGCTGACCTCGGCTTGGACCTCGACCAGCAGGATCGGGCGCTCGCCCCACCTGTCGTGGGCGCGGCCGATCACGGCGGCCAGCGACACCTCGGGCAGCGCCCCGACCACCGCCTCGATCTCCGCAGGGTTGATCCACTCGCCGCCGGACTTGATCAGGTCCTTGGCGCGGCCGGTGATCATCAGGTTGCCCTCGCGGTCGATGCGCGCCAGGTCGCCGGTCGCGAACCAGCCGCCCGCGTCGGTCGCTGGCGTGTCGCAGCCGAAATAGCGCTCGATCACCGCCGCGCCCTTCACCCGCAGGTGCCCCTCGACGTCGCGCTGTTCCGCCAGGGCAACGCCGTCGGCGTCGGTCAGCAGGAAGTCGACGCCCACGGCCGGACGGCCGGAGATCGCCGCCTCGCGGGGCGCGCTCAGCGGCGCGACCGTGCCCACGGGCGACAGCTCGGTCATGCCCCAGGTGGTCTGGACGGTGACACCCAGGCGACGCTCGATCCGCTCCATCAGGGCCGGCGCGGTCGGGGCGCCGCCGACGACGATGCGCTTCAGCGACGGCAGCTCACCGCCGGTCGCCTCCAGGTGTTCGACCAGGCCCAGCCAGACGGTCGGCACGCCCACGGCGACGGTGACCTCCTCCTCGGCGATCAGGCGCGCCAGGCTGGCCCCGTCCATGTGACGCCCCGGCAGGACCAGCTTGGCCCCAACTGCCGTGGCGGCGAACGGCAGCCCCCAGGCGTTGGCGTGGAACATCGGCACCACCGCCAGCACGGCGTCCGCGCCCGATATCGCCAGGGAGTCGACCTGCAGGACCCGCAACGCGTGGAGATAGCTGGAACGGTGCGTATAGGTCACGCCCTTGGGCGCGCCCGTGGTGCCCGAGGTGAAACACAGACCGCATGGCGCGGTCTCGTCGAAGTCGCCCCAGACGACTCCCACCGCGTCGGCGTCATCGACCAGCGGCGCCAGCGCTTCACCCTCGGCAGCCTCGCCGTCGATAATCAGCAGACGCGCTACGTGCGGCGCGAACGCCTGGACCTCGGCGGCCAACGGCGCCAGATCCGCCGAAGCAATCAGGATCCGGGCTTCCGATTGCAGGATCATATCCGCCAGTTGTTCGGCGGTCAGGCGCGGGTTCAGCGTGTGGCACACGGCCCCCATGCCCATGATCGCGTACCAGACCTCGACGTGGTCCTGGCTGTTCCAGGCCAGGGTCGCGACCCGGTCGCCCGTCCTGACGCCCAGGCCGGCCAGCACGGCCGAGACCCGCCTCGCGCGGTTCATCAGCGCCGCGTAGCTGATCCGGTCGGTCCGACCGTCGCCGCGCGCGGTCGTCACCTCCCGGTCGGACCGCCACTTGGCGGCGTGCTCGAGAAACTTGTCCAGCGTCAGAGAAAACGCCTGCATCTCACCGTCGATCATCGGCACGCAACTCATCGGCATTGGGAAACGGGAGCCGGCAGCGGCGGCGAGACAACGCCGACGTTCCAGTTCCAGGGGACGTCGCCCTGGGCGCGGCGGCGGCAGACCACCGTCTCGTTCAGTTCGTACATGCCAGGCCGCAGATGTTCGCCCGGCCGAGGCGCATCGGTGAAGGCCATGTAGGCCCGCCCTTCGCCATAGGGTTTCCAGTCCGGCTGGCCGACGGCCTTCGGCGCGCTCGAGCGGGCGAAGGCCGTCCAGTAGTCGATCATCGCGGTCGACAGCCCGGCCTCGGCCGGCGTCTCGGGGATCTTGGGCCAGGCGGGCGGAGTCTTGTCGGCCGTGCCGAAGACGTACGGGATCTCGCTGGCGTGGAAGCCGTGCAGCCCTGCCGCCTCGGCCGCCGGGTAGCCGTGGTCGAAATAGTAGAAGTAGCCAGGCGCGCCGACGGCGGTCTGCTTGGCGACCAGCCGCTCGGCGGTCCAGCCATAGAGGCTGTCGCGCGGCGCCAGCAGCACGCTTTCGGGAATGTCCGTCGACGGATAGAGCTTCAGATAGTCCTCGGCGAGATCGCCGTAGCGCTTGCGGATCTCGGCCTCATAGGTCGTCGCATCGGCGGGCGGCGACGGGGCCAGGATGCGCAGCGAGCGGATCTCGCCGCTATTGAAGCCGGCCAGGATCGGAACCTTGGCCTGCTCGCCGCGATCGAAGGTTTCGACCAGTTGGCGCGGCAGCACCTTGCCATCGACCGTCGCGAAGGTCTGGAAGCCGGCCATCAGGGCCGCGCTGGTCAGGGTCTTGGCGTCCATCGCCCGCAACGCCGTCAGGTCGTTGGCGCCCAGCTTGGCGGCCACGGCAACGCCGGCCGTCTCGGCCGCGACGTGACCGAACCGGGTCTCGCGCAGCGTCGGCGACGAGATCATGTAGGCGCTCTGGGCGATCGCCTTTTGGAACAGCCCGCGCGCCTGGGGCGAGGCCATCAGGTACATCACGCTGAGCGCCCCGGCTGACTCCCCGGCCACGGTCACGTTGCCCGGGTCGCCCCCGAAGGCGGCAATGTTCCCACGAACCCACTTCAAGGCCGCGATCTGGTCGAGCAGTCCGTAGTTACCGGAGACGCGATCGGCCGTTTCCGCGCTGAGCTCGGGATGGGCCAGATAGCCCAGAACACCGAGGCGATAGTTGATCGAGACGACGACGACACCGCTGCGCCGCGCCACGGCCACGCCGTCATACATGGGTTCGCTGCTGGCGCCGGAGATCAGCGAGCCACCGTGGATCCAGACCAGCACCGGCGCCTTCCTGGCCTTGGCCGGCGTCCAGATATTCAGCGACAGGCAGTCCTCGCTCATCGCTTCGAGCGGATCGGCATAGATGCTGCCTGGCCTGGGCGGCGGCTGGAAGCAGGCGGGACCGAACGCCGTGGCGTCGCGTACGCCCGGCCACGCCGGCGCCGCGGCAGGCGGCTTCCAGCGCCCCTGGCCCACGGGCGGAGCCGCGTAGGGAATGCCCCTAAAGATCTCGAGCCCATCCTGTTTCACGCCCTGGACCGCGCCGGCCGGAGCGCGGACGATGGGCTGCCCCGCCAGCGCGCCGACCGGCGCCGCGACCAGACTCGCCAGGATGACGGCGAAGGCCGCGTTCGCGAAAAGACCAGTTCTCATGGCAGTTCCCACCTCCAGCCCGCCGATCTTCCCCGTCGGCGTTGAGCCAACCGTGCCGACGATCAGCCCCCATGTCAACATTCACTCTCACGCGCGTGAATGTTGACGCAAGCGTTTGATTGGGCGCATGCTCGGGACAAGCCAAGCCCACGAATGGGCGGTCGGGAGGAAGCCTTGGACACCACGCGCGTCACCACGCGGCCGCCGAGCGCGCCGCCCCTGCCCTCGCCGGCACGCCTTCCGCGAGCCGCGCTTGGGTCGTGCTGGCCATGCTGTGGTTTGTCTATGTGCTGAACTTCCTGGACCGGCAGCTGATGTCGATCCTGGCCAAGCCGATCCAGGACAGCCTGCACGTCACCGACAGCCAGCTGGGTTTGATCGGCGGCCTCTATTTCGCGATGTTCTACTGCTTCATCGCCATCCCCGTCGGCTGGCTGGCCGACCGGACCAACCGTGTGGCCGTGCTGAGTCTGGCCTGCGGCATCTGGAGCGCGGCGACGATCGCCTGCGGCCTGTCGCGCAACTACGGCCAGTTCGCCGTCTCGCGAATGACGGTCGGCTTTGGCGAGGCCGGCGGCGTGCCGCCCTCCTACGCGATCATCTCGGACTATTTCCCACCCGAGAGCCGGGGTACGGCGCTCAGCCTCTACAATCTTGGCCCGCCGGTGGGCGCGGCGCTGGGCATCGCCTTCGGCGCGGCGATCGCGGCGGCCTTCGACTGGCGCCACGCCTTTGTGGCGCTGGGCGTCATCGGCGTAGTGACCGCCGTCGCCCTGCCGCTGGTCGTGCGCGAGCCGCGGCGTGGCGCGATGGACGGCGTCGCCGCGGGCGTCCCGGTGCGCAAGGCCCCGTTCTGGGCGACGTTGCGAATGTTCTTCACGCGGCCGACCTTGATGCTGGCGGCATTGGGCAGCGGCGCGACCCAGTTCGTGACCTACGGCCTGGGCAACTTCACCACCCTGTTCCTGATGCGCGAGAAGGGCATGGCCTTAAGCGAGGTCGCCGTCTGGTACGCCCTGGTCGTCGGGATCGGCATGAGCGCCGGCATCTTCGTCTCGGGCCGGGTGATCGACCGCTTCCGCCGCCGCTCCAAGACGGTCTACGCCATCGCGCCTGTGATCTCGCTGACCCTGGCGATCCCGTTCTACCTGGGCTTCGTCTGGGCCCCGACCTGGCCGCTGGCCCTGGCCTTCCTGATCGGCCCCACGTTCCTGAACTACTTCTACCTGTCGTCGTCGGTGGCGCTGGTCCAGGAGGAGATGCGGCCCGAGGAGCGGGTGATGTCCGGCGCCCTCTTGCTGCTGATCATGAACTTCATCGGCCTGGGCCTGGGGCCCACCTATGTCGGCGCGGCCAGCGACTTCTTCCGGGCCAGCCACCCGCAGCACTCGTTGCAGATGGCGCTCTACACGCTCACGCCGTTCTACGTCGTGGCGATCGGCCTGTTCCTGGGACTGGCCCGGATCTTCGCCCGCGAGAAGGCGTGAGGCTCAGTCCTTCAGGGCGATGAAGCCGGCGGCCATGAAGCGGGCGATCCGCCTCTTGATCGCGGGGAAGTCGTCGGAGTGACAGATCCCGCTGGACAGCCGGTCGATCCGGCCCGTCCGCGCCAGGGTGTTCATCAGCGCGCCGCTGACGAAATGGTAACCCCAGAAGATCTCCTCGTCGGCATAGTCCGGCAGGGCGCGCTTGAGGATGCCGACCAGCTTCAGCACGACGGGATCGAAGTGCTCGTCCATCAGCGCCGCGCCCTCGGGCGTATTGCTGACCCTGGCGCAGAAGGCGGCGTAGTTCATCCAGTGCTCGCCGCCCTCGTAATAGAGGTCGAGGTCGGTATCGAGAAACGCGTGCAGCGCGCCCTCCACGGTCGGCTTGTCGCCGGCCGCCTGCTCGTACTGCTCCAGGGCGATCATCCGGCGCCCCGACGTCACCCCCGCCCGACGCGCGAACACGGCCTCGAACAGGTTGGTCTTGTCCTTGAAGTAGTAGTTCAGCAGCGTCGTATGGATGCCCACCCGGATCGCCACGTCGCGCAGCGTGACGCCGTAGAGGCCATTCTGCGAAAACAGGTACTCGGCCGCATCCAGGATCTGCTCCAGGCTCTGAGCGCGCTGCTCGGCCTTCGTCCGCCGCGCCTTGGTCTCCCCCGCCGTCGCTCCCGCCAAGCCATCCTCCTGATGCTTCCGACACCTCGCGTAGTCGGATCGCGGCGCGCCGCTGTCAATCATTCCCGTAACAAAACCATGCTGTCTCGGCGCATTCGAACTGGCCGAACGATGATCGATTGACATTGCACGAGGTTACGGGAAACACTCACTCTTGTGAGAATGAGCGTCAAGAGACTCATTCAACGGGAGGGTTCGCCATATGAAAGTCGGGCTAAACAGCGCCTCGGGCGTCGCGCTGGCGATCGCAATCGCCGGCGCCGGACTGCCGGCATGGGGTCAGGAAAAAACGTCTTCGGACCAATCCACCCAGGTCGAGGAAATCGTCGTCACGGGCTCGAACATCCGGGGCTCGGCGCTCGACGCCGCCCTACCCGTCGAGGTCTATTCGCAAGCGGATCTGGAGAAACAGGGCGCGCCGACGGCGCTGGAATTCGCCAAGAGCCTGACGATTTCGGGCCCGACGACCGGCGAGTCCTATTATTTCGGCGGTCCGACCCTAGTCGGCTCGGTCAACTACAACCTGCGCGGCCTGGGCGCGGACAAGACGCTGGTCCTGTTGAACGGCCGGCGGATGAACCAGAACACCGCCAACGTCCCCTCGATCGCCCTGGCCCGCACCGAGATCCTCAAGGACGGCGCGGCGGTGATCTATGGCGCGGACGCCACCGGCGGCGTCGTCAATTTCATCACTCGCGACAGGTTCGTCGGGGTGGAAGCTCAAGCCCAGTACAAGCACATCAAGGGTTCGAAGGGCGACTATTCGCTCGGCGTGATGGGCGGCATCGGCGAGGACCGCGTCAATCTGCTGGTCTCGGCGGAGTACGAGCACCGCTCGCGCCTCGGCACCCTGGAGCGTGACTTCAGCAAGGCCTCGCTGAACCCGACCACGGGCTACAACCCCGCACCCTGGTCAACCCTGACCAACCTGACCGGCTGGCAGGCGCGCGGCGCCCTGCCCGCCACGCCCAGCGCCACCGACGTCGGCGAATGGGGCTCGGCGCTGGGCGGCATCGTCTCAGACTTCACCCCCGCCAGCTGCGCCGCGGTCGGCGGCCGTTACGACAACGCCTTCACCTGCGCCTACAACTACATCTCGTACTACCGGCTGGTGGAGAAGCAGGACACCTATCGGCTCTACGCCCAGCTGAAGGCGCAGATCACCGACAGCATGAAGTTCCACATGGACGCGTCGTACGGACGTGTGAACCTG